>DASVWG010000332.1:0-17233 GCA_036389695.1 Pyrinomonadaceae bacterium | reverse complement strand
TGAAAAAATTCAAACCGCTCCGGCTCGTCGAAAAGCTTCTGATTAAGATTTTTCTCGCTCATCGTTTCTCACAAAAATTCAGCCGCGCTCTTAAAACCGTCCGGCAGTTGGGACTCATTTCTTTCCAGCCGAGCTTTCGGCATTGCTCGTCTTTCCATTTATTATCGTCCCAAATATCCTGCGATTCCGTCGGAACATTTTTGCAAAAATCCGGACTCGGGCGACTCGTCTCCAAACAACCGGCGACAAAATACTGTACTTTCACGCTTTCGGTGACTTCAAAAAGACCCATCGGTCTGACGCGCGAAATGCCTTCTTTCTGGCATCCGTCGTAATCTTTTGTTTTTCCGAAATCCGCGCCTTCAGCCCGGCTCTGCTTAAATTCCGCATCGCCCGTGACCCAGTAAATATAAAACCCGACGGCGAAAAGCGCGACCAGCAAAAAAGCCGCGGCGCCGATAATCAATATTATTTTGCCGGTCTTCGACATCAAAATTTCCTTAAAGCAAAACCTGCTCGCCCGTGCGCGGCGGAAAGCGCTTTATCACGCCTTCGCGCTGCCGCGTTTTTAAAACCGTCTGGTTAAACGAGTTAAGCGAAACGTAAAGCCCGAAAAATTTTTCCAGCACGCAGGCGAAAAGATACATTCCGCTGCCGACGAATTCGGTTTCGTCAAATTCCAGAGTCGTCTCCATTCCGCGCACGAAGCCCGCGCCGATGCGCTCGCCGATTTGGCGGACGACGCGGCGGCTTTCGATGCCCGTGATGCCCAAAATCTGTTTGCGCGTCACGGAAGAATCGTTGTAATTGTAAAGCTGCAAAATTTCCTGCAGTGCTTCCGGCACGCCCGCTTCGCTTTGCAGCATCGAAAGATAGTTCAGATTCAGATGCGAAATCAGACGCCACTGCGCGGCGCGCCGGCGCGGCGGGCGCAAAGTTTCGGTCGGCTTCGTCAGGCATCTGACGCGCGACAGCAGCGCCGTGCCTTCGACCTCGAAATCGTTTTCCTTGCCGCCGAAAGGCAGGCGCGCCGGCAAATCGCGATTCGTGCAGGTCGCTCTGACCGAGATGACTTCTTCAGCCGGCACGCGCGGGTTGAAATTCATATCGACAAACGAGACGAACATCTCCGTTCCTTCGTCGTCATCGCGCTGCGACGGGCGGCGGTTCGCATACCAGAAAGCCTTTTCCATCTGCTCGCCGTAAGCGTGCTTCATCGAATAAAACGGCGAAAAAGTGCGCGTCGTGTTCGTGCGCGGGTCGGTCGCAAAAACCTCGTCAATCGAATAAATCTCGGTCGTCGATTGATGATGCACGTCGGCGATGATGTGATATTCGTATTTCTGCTGCGACAGATAAACCGGGTCGGTCGTCTGCTGAAAAAGATTGATAATCGGCGTCGCGCCCAGGCTGAAAGTCTCCGCCGTGATGCTGCCGGACGGCGGCGTGATGTCTTTCAAATGAATCAAAATATCGAAATGACTGCCGAATTTTTTCGCGATTGCCCGGTCGATGCCGTAAACGTCGAAGAACAAAAATTTCTGGGGAAACGCGAAATATTCGGTCAAAAGGCGATAACCCGCGAAAGAGCGCTTCGTGTGCGGCAGCATTCCTTCCGCTTCGCCGAAGCCGACTTGTTTAATAGCATCGGCGGGCAAAATAACCGGGTCGGGAAGCGAGAGCTGAATGTTAGTCATTGTCGCCATCGTTTTATTGCCGATTGGCGCTTCTTTCGGGCGAAACTCGACTGCCGAAGCGTGGTTGAAAATCAGCTCGTAAAGCGGAAAAACAAGCTGCGGCGCGTCGTTCAGATAAAAGCGCAAAAATTCGGGCGGCTCGCCCGTCTCGCCGATTTTCAATTCCGAAAGATTGGCGTCGCCGTAGCAGCGCATGCTCAGGCGAATATACGCGTCAGCCATGCGCCCGCGCGTGTCGGGCGGCGCGGGCGATTCCAGCGCGGCGCTGGTTATTTCGAGCGGCAGAAGCTGCACGTCGTAAGCCGTCTGAAAACGACACGGCGTTCCGTCGACCGGGCGCGAATAAAGCTTCGCGCCGCGCGGAATTTTCTGCACGGTCGTCAATTTATCGTTCGGCGTGCCGTAGACGAATTGCGCGATTGCCATCGACGGAACCGGCGCTAAATAATGCGGATACAGGACGTTGAGAAAAGATTCGGTAATTTCGGGAAGCTCGTCGTCGAGCTTTAAATTAATGCGCCCGGTCAGAAAAGCGAACGCTTCAATCATTCGCTCGACGTGCGGGTCTTCCGCCTTTTCCTCGTCGAGCAGCAGGCGCGCGGCGATTTTCGGGTATTTTCGGGCAAATTCCGCGCCCATTCTGCGAAGAAAAATCAGCTCGCGTTCGTAATGTCCTAAAAGTTCGTCGCGCATTTTCGGTTTATATTATTTTTCGCTCACTTCAAAATCGCCGCTGCCGAGCTGCAAAATCGTGTCGAAGGCAATCGGTTCGGGCGTCGGCTCGATGTCGAGCCTTGCTTCAATGCGAAACTTCAGCGCTTTGTCCGCGTTGCTGACCGGCTCCAGAGTGACTTTCAAATCAATCAAACGGGATTCAAAAGTCTTGATTGCCGTTTCCATCGCGCGCGTCAGGCGTTTCTGCTCCAGATGATTTTTGGCACTGATGCCCGTAATATCGGGCAGCCCGTAAACGACGACCGATTTGAAAACCTCTTCCAGATTTTCGTCGATGTCTTCGGGAAAACAGCGCGTGTTTAAAAGCCACTCCAAATCGCGGCGCACCGCTTGTTTTAATTCGCGAAGATTGCGCGAGCGCGATTTTAAGGCTTCCTGCTGCGATTTCGGCTCGAAATCAAGCAGGCGGTCAAGCACCGACGGCGTTACGCGAATTTCCGAATCAGTTCGTGGCGGCATACTTCCTAAGAAAAAAAACACACCGCTGCTATTCAGACGGCGTTCTGCTGAAAAAATATATTTTGCAAAGATTGTCTGCCGCTCATCAAAAGCGGCAGACAACTTCTCGTTAACTAACGGGGAAGAAATTAGGCTCCGGTGCCTTCGACTTTCTTCGTATCGTAGGCGATGGTGTTGCTCAGCGCAACCGTACCGTCGGCTTTCTGCTGGAAGTATTCGAGCGTGATTTTCGTGTAGTTAAACGAAACCTGCTCCATCGGCAGCGCCTGGCTCGCGCCGGACTGGAACGACGACAGAACGAGGTCGTTAAACGTATATTTGTAATACGTGTAGGGCGAGCCGTCGCCGCCGGTTTTGCGGCAGCTTAAAACTGCCTGCGGGATGTGGTTGCCTTTGCAGACGGCGAGCATAATCTGCGCGCTCGCTTTACCGTTCTGCATCACGAAATGAAAATCCTGCATGCTCACTTTGCCGGTTCCCAGACCGGTTCCCAAGCCTGCCGAACCGGCGTTGTTCGCGCCCATCGACCACGATTCGACCTGGATTTGTTTTTCAAATCCGACTGCTTCGGATTCACCTTCGATACCATCAATTTGTAAATAAAAATCAGATGCTGCCATTTTAATTTTGCTCCTTTTAATACGCTGGCTATAATTCCAGACTTTCGCTCCTTTATAATTAATACGAGTTTCTCTCGTTACCTTTTATAGACGGCGCGAAAGTCCGGTTTTGCCAAAATTTCAAATCTTCGCAAATAATTTTTTGCGAAATTATTTGCTTATTTCGCCGGTTTCGGCAGTTCCGCGACCAGGCGCAGCGAGACGGAAAGCTCGTCGAGCTGGAAGTGCGGGCGCAGGAAAGCGACGGCGCGATAAGCGCCCGGCTTGCCCGGAACTTCCGCGACATCGACGCGGGCTTCGCGCAGCGGATATTTCGCCTTCTGCTCGGTCGGCGCGACGTCGTTTTCCAGCACGTATTTGCTAATCCAGCGATTCAGAAAGATTTCCGCCTCTTTACGCGACATAAAGCTTCCGATTTTGTCGCGCATCATCGATTTCAGATAATGGGCAAAGCGCGAAACGGCGAAAATATACTGCAACTGCGACGACAGCCGCGCGTTGGCGTTTGCCGCGTCGGTGTCGTATTTCTTCGGCTTGTTTGCCGACTGCGTGGCAAAAAACGCGGCGTAATCCGTGTTTTTGCAATGCACGAGCGGGATAAATCCGTTGTCGGAAAATTCCTTCTCGCGGCGGTCGGTAATCGCCACTTCGGTCGGACATTTGGCGGCGATTTCGCCTTCGTCGGTTTCAAACGTGTGCGTCGGCAAATCCTGCACCAGCCCGCCGCCTTCGACGCCGCGAATGGCGACGCACCAGCCGTGCATCGAAAACGCTTCGGTCAAACGCGTGCCGAGCGCGTAAGCGGCATTGCCCCACAGATATTTCTTGTGGTCTTTGCCGTCCACGTCTTCTTCAAAACGAAAAGTTTCGGTCGGCTTGGTCGCCGCGCCGTAAGGCTCGCGCATCAGAACGTGCGGCAAGGTTAAGCCGACGTAACGCGAATCTTCCGATTCGCGGAAGCTGCGCCATTTCATATATTCCGTGCGGTCGAAAATCTTCGAAACGTCGCGGACGTCCGACATTTCCCCGAACGTGTCCCAGCCGAACATTTCCGGCGAAGCGGCGCTCAGGAAAGGCGCGTGCGCGGCGGCGGCGACCTGCGAAAGCTTTTCGAGCAGCGCCATGTCCTGCGGGTGATTGCCGAATTCATAATCGCCAATCAATGCGCCGAACGGCGCGCCGCCGAACGTGCCGTATTCATCTTCGTAGATTTTCTTGAACAGGCTCGACTGGTCAAATTCCAGCGCGCGCTCGAAATCTTTCAAAAGCTCTTTTTTCGTGACCGACATCACGCGGATTTTCAGCTGCGTGCTGGTCAAGCTGTTTTTGAGCAGATAATGCAGACCGCGCCACGAGCCTTCCAGTTTCTGAAATTCTTCGTGGTGCATGATTTCGTTCATCTGGTCGGAAATCAAGCGGTCAATCTCGGCGATGCGCGCGTTGATGGCGACGTCCATATTCTTGGACATCGTCAATTCGCCGCTCATTACCTGATTGACAAACTCGGCAATCATATCTTTCGCCGCTTCCTTCTGAAATTCGTCGCGCGCCATTCTGCCTTCGGTCAAAATCTGGTCGAGCAGATTCGTTTCCTGCGGCGCTTCGACCGTTCCGGCGGCGGTTTCCTGTTTTGCTTTCTCAGCCATTGTTTTATTCCTCCTTCGCGCCCGTGCCGAGTGCGTCGCTCAATTGCTTCTGCTTATCGGCATTGCTGATAACATCTTCGAGAATGCTCTCCAATTTTTCGTTGCCGTCCATCTTCGAACGCAAATCGGCAAGCTTCTGACGCGCTTCGACGAGTTTGCGAAGCGGTTCGACCTGGCGGACGACGTTGTCCGGCTCGAAATCTTCGATGCTGTTGAATTTGAGTTCAACGCCCAGTTTGCTACCGTCGTTTTGCAGCTTGTTTTCGACCGAATAGGCAAGGCGCGGCTTCATTCCCGCCATTACCTGGTTGAAATTGTCCGGGTCGACCTCGACAAATTTGCGTTGTTTCAAAGCCGGCAGCGGCTCTTCCGGCTTGCCGACAAAATCGCCCATCACGCCGACGACAAACGGCAGCTCCTTCAGTTCAATCGCCCCGCCGATTTCCACGTCGTAGGTAATATTGACACGAGGCGGTCGAACCCGCTCGAGTTTGTGTTGTAGACTTTCTTTTTTAGGCATCGCTTTTGCTCCTTTCGTTTTACTGACTCTTTTATTAAATTAAATTAATTACTTATCCATACCGTTTCCCTTACTGTCAGGATTCCGTCGAATCCGCATTCGGGTCTTTCGTGTTAAAACCAAGCGTCTGACGAATCTGGAAGATAACCGTTTCGTCTTTGATAACGTCCTGCAGCCAGTTTTCCAGCGGCATATTGCCCCATTTGACGGCTCGCTGCACGAGATACGAAACCGGCGAATGCGGCTCGTTTTTCTTAAAATATTCCGAAACGTCTGCCAGACGTTTCAGCGCGTCCGCTCGATTCTGAATCGCGCCGGTCGGCACGGCGATTGTTCTGACCTGCACGCTGCCGTCTTCGCCTTCGACGGTTTCCGTCGCGGTTTCTTCGTCCGCCGCGTCCGGCTCCTGCGCGCGTTTTTCTTCCAGCAGCGGTTTTAAAACGCCGCGAATGTCTTCGAGCGATTTTTTCAAATTTCGCAAGCCCGGCATTTGATTGCGGTCGAATTTTTCCTCAATCGTCCGGTCGAGCGCCTGGCATTCCGTCCAGCATTCTTCCAGCATCAAGTTCAATTCTTCGCAAAAAGCGCGATTCGTCTGCGCTTTTGCCGCGCGCCACATCTCGCCGGTTTTGCGTTTTTCCTCGACGGCTTGCGCTTTTAAGGCTTTCGCTTTTTCCTGCTCGTGAAAATCGAGCTGGTCGATATTTTCGGGAATATCGAAATCTCTGGATTCCTGCCAGTGCAGAAACGTAAAGCCTTCGCCGCCGGTAATCGGCAGCGTCAGGACGGCGACGGCGGTTTGCGATTCCATCCATTCGATGGCGTTGGCGCGCGCTTCCATATCGCCTTCGTCGATTTCCGGATGCATCGTTTCCCAGAAATTTTCCTGCAAACGGCGCAAAAACGTCAGGCTGTCGCGCAAGCCGACAAAGCCGTGTTCTTTCGTCAGCGCCTCAGCCAGCCAGACCGAGATTTGCAAATCTTTCGTCTCGGACGTGAGCGCCGGAATCGCCAGCCCGATTACTTTGCGATAATCCGCCAGCTTCGGCTCGTGCTGCCATTGACCCTGCGCGAGCATATCGTCGGAGCGGCGCGCTTCGCGGATTTCGTCATACAGCCCCGAATATTGCAGGCTCTCGCCCGCCGGCTTCTCTTCGGAAATCGGCTGAAGCAGCGCTTCAATATCTATAACCGGTGCGCGTGATTCGACGCTTGCCATTACTGGGAAATTCTCCTTCTATCTGCTATCAATTGCCAAAATTCAGCTTCAATCCGGGAAAACGAGCTAAGCGCTTTCCGCTAATTCTTCAACGTTAAATTCGACCTTCTCCAATTCCAGAACGGGGCGGTCTTCGCCGTCAATCCAGAAAAGCTTCTGACCCGCGCCGATGTATAAATCTTCGCCCGCGTCGCGCCAGTCGGTCATTCTGCCGAGCCGCACCTGATTATTGTCGTGCCGCCACGAATCGACATACAAGCTCGGAATAAAAACTTCGCCGTTCGTGCCGTTCTGCGTTTCCAGATTTGCCTGCATCCAGAAAAGGTCGCGCAGAGATTGCGGCTTCGTAAACTCGATTTTCACGATTTCCTCAAACGGAACCCAGACGTATGAATCCTTAATAATCACTTCCAGAACGGACGAAGTTAAATCGTTGTAATCGCGAAAATCCTCTTTCGCCTCGCCGTTAATCCGGCACGCAAACGCCGGGCGCTGTTCTTCGACCGTATCCAGAATCTCACGCGCTTCCGCCGTTTTTCCCTCGCGCAAACGATTGTTTGCCGTCAGCAGCCCGTAAACGTAATCCGGCGGCGTCGAAAGAAATTCCGGTTTCAGGCTTTCCGAAAAAAAACGCGCCCGCTTGCGCTCGGCTTCGATGCACTGCTGGTAAATTTTCGCGCCGACCATCGCTTCCACGCTCTGATGACCGATGGCGTCGAGCTGGCGCGCGGCGCGGTCCCAATCGCCGGAAAAAAGCGAAAGCTCAAATAAAAATGTGCGCGCCTGAATGTCGGTCGGCTTCGATTTGACCGCGCTTATCGCCGCTTCCACCGCGCCACCTAAATTTCCCGCATCGAGTAACGCTTTAGCTTCGTTCATAATTTTAGCTCTTAGCCGTTAGCTTTTAGCGATTAGCTGATAGCTGATGGCTAACGGCTAAGAGCTAAAAGCTAACGGCTTACTGTTTCAATAAATTCTGCGGCGCGCGCAATGATTTGAACATATTTCTATCGAACAAATCGCCGCCCGTCGGCTTAATCGTCGCGTTAACGGTTTTGCCGCCGAGCGTATAGGTTAATTTGTATTCGCCGCTCGATTGTTTTTCCGGTTTTCCGGCTTCAAAAAACTTGAATAAGCCCCACGTTCCCGGTCTTTCAATCGACGATGCGCCGCCGGACGAATTCGAATTCGATTGCAAAAATCTGCTCGTCGTATTCGAATTGCCAGAGTTAGAGACGTTGGCGGGCGAAGTATTTGCCGAAGTATTCGGCGTCGTTCCGGAAGTCGCGTTTGTCTCGGCGGTCGAAGCGAATTTCATAAACGCGCCCGTATCGCCCGACGGCGCGGGGAATTTGAAATTCGTCGAGCCGGTTCCGTTCGAGTCGATTTTCTGCCCGTCAATCGTCACTTCAATCAGCGCGTCGTTGACTTTCTGCAAGCGGAATTCGTAATTAAACGAAGGCGTTTTGCTCTTGCCGAACAACGCATCGCGCAGACGGAAAGCGTTGTTCAGATAAGCGACAAACTCGTCGGAGAATTTAACCTCGCTCGTCGATTTCACCTTTAACTGCCCGTTCGATTCTTCAAAATATTTCGCCAGACGGTCTTCGTAAAATTTCGAAAGCGTTCCGTCCGCCGGATTTAAATGAGCCGTCAGTTTCGTAATATCGGCTTCGCCGGCGTCTTCAAACGGATAACCTTTTTCGATTTCTTTCATTTTCGGGAAAATCTGGTCAGCCCACGCTTTATCGAGCTGGTTCGTCACGCCGACGCCGAGCAGATTGCGCAGATTCGTCAGCGGTTTTTTCAGGATATTGGCTAATTCCTGCCCGGCTGGCGTGTCGTTAAAGCTGCCCGTCATACCGGAAATCGCTTTCTCGGCGTCGCGCAGTTTCGGTTCCAGCTTTATATCTTTCTGCTGCGCGATGTCTTTCGTCACCTGACTGAATTCGTCCTGCCCGAGCGCGTGAAAATTCGAATAAACCGACTGGATTTGCAAGCCGTATTTATTAATCTGCGACGTTTCCGGCTTGTCGTCCGTGCCGACAAAGGCGAACAGCGGGCGAAAATCTCTTTCGACCGGCGAATTGCCGCCGGTTTCGACCTTTTTCTTGCTCTGGAAAAAGCTTGCGAGCCAGTCAAACCAGCCCGCCGGTTTCGGTTTGCCCGAAAGGTTGGTCTGCCGCATTATCTCTTTCATTAAGGCGGTCATCGGCGAGTTGGCGGACGCGAATTTTTCGAGCGCGTTGTCGGCTTCCGCCTGATTCGCGTAGTTGCGGACGTTGACGCCTTTCACGAATTTGCGCCATTCGTCCGTGTAATCGCGATAATAGCGGTCTTGAATTTTCGCCGCTTCCGTGCCTTCGGTCGCCTGTTTCGTGCTCTGGTCGCCCATCACCCAATCGTCGGCGCTCAGTTCCTGCTCGGCGTTTTTGACGGCGGCGTCCATCAACTCCAAGCCTTCAATCGTGAAAGCGTTCGGCACGCGATAACCGCCTTCGATAAACGTCGCGTCCGCGCCTTCTTTCGCCAGAATATTGGCGACCGTCAAATCGCCGTTTTTCGCGTTTAATTCTTTCGAAATATCGGTCGTTTTCCGCTTGTAATAACGCTGCCAAGCCGGAAAAGCCTGCAATTTTTTCCGCGCGCCGGTGACGAGGTTGTCTTTCAACTTGATAAACGGAAATTCTTCGCGATTAACCTGTTTCGCCCAGAATTCGAGCTGCTGCTGCGACGCCAGCTCCAAGCCGGAACCTAATTTTGATTCCGTGTTCCAGTATTCGGAAAGCGAGTTGACAATCGTCGAAGCTTCGGCGTGTTCGCGATATTTCGGCTCGCCCGAAAGCATCAGATAAGCTTTCAGCAAATCGTAGTTTTTCCCTAAAGCTTCTTCTTCAGCTTGCGTCAAAGCCGCCGGATTCGCCACGTTCTGGCTCTCGGTAAATTTCCGCAAATCTTCTTCCAAACGCTTGACAACGGGCGCTTTAAAGCGCTGCTCGACGGCGTTAAAATAAATTTTCAGCAGACGCTCGCGATAAATCCGGTCGCCCGAATAAAGCCCCATCCGCATCAGCCACGGCGCGCCGTTGCGCTCGTATTCGTCCAAATCGACGAGATTTTTCCGCAGATTTTCAATCGTGTTCAATTCGACCAGAGCTTCATCCGGCGTTTTCGTAAACGGGTCGCGCCCGGCGTCCGCTTTATAAAGCGTCAAAACTTTTTCGCCGTTTTCCGACGCTTCGTCGAGCAATTTCTTGTTTTCATAAAGCGAAAACGCGGAAAGACCGAGCAGGACGGCGATGATAAACGCTCCGAGAATCGTCACGAGCCAACCCAGAATCGGCGGCTTCTGGCGCTGCGCCTGCAAGGTCGCGACCAAATCCTTGTCGCGCAGAACGACTTCGCGGAAAAGCTTTTCGGTAAAATACGTCTGCCCGATTGTTTGCGGCACGCCCGCGAGCGTCTGTCCGCCTTGCGGCTGTTTCGAACGGCTGACAGGCACAGCCGTAAAATAAAAACCGCGCAAAAACGGGCTTTCGCTAAACGGATTCGGACGGAAAAGCGTCGAGACGAACGCGCCCAATTTGCGCCGCGCCGAGCCGAAATGAAGCGGGAAATTGAAAATCCTTAATTGGCGAACCGGCGGAAACGGCGCGCTCAGACGAATCAGGCGGCGCTTCATCACCGACGTTTGCAAAAGCTCGTATTCCGCGTCGAACATCGCGTGCGCGTTATCGGAATTTTCGAGCGGAATCGTCGCGCCCCAGACGAGATTTTGCCCTTCCTTCTGCGAATTCGAAAAAGAATCGCGAAAGCCTTCAATCGCGTCGGCGTGCGTGAAAACCAGATAAATCGGAAAGCGGACTTTCGTGCGCTGGACGGCTTCGTCAATCCGCGCGCGCAGCAGCTTAGCCTGTTCTTCGATTTCCTTTTCGTCGGCGTGCAGAATTCGCTCGGCGCTGACGCTCAGAATCATTCCGTCGAGCGGTCTTTGCCCGCGATATTTTTTGATTGTTTCCAGCAGCGAAGACCATTCTTCGGCGTCCGCGCCTTCCGTTTGATAGCGCCCCGCCGTATCGACAAAAACCGCTTCGCTCGTCACGCGCCAATCGACATTGCGCGTCGGGCGGATAAATTTCTGCTCGGATTGCCGCTGGCTCGGCAGATTTTGAAAGTTTAAGTTTGAGCCCAAAACGAGCGAGGATTTTCCGGCTTTCGGCGTGCCCGTCACCAGATACCACGGCAGCGAATAAACGTCCAGATTCGAGCTTTTCAGAAACTGCGCGACTTCTTCCGCGCTTTTCGTCAAATCGCCGTTTGCGTCTGCCGCGGCAAGCTTTTGCGGTTTGGCGTCGGCGGTTTTTTGTTCCGCTTTGACGCCAGCCGCTTCATTTGCGGTCGCCTGTTCCTTTTTAGATTTCCGCCGCGAAGCCAGATAACCGATTAATAAAGCAACCGGCAAAGTTAAAAGAATCAGAGCGATAATGACAATGCGCGAACTGACCGGATAATTCATTTTCGTTCCGGCAAACCAGACGACCATCGCGACGACCCCGTAAAAAGAAAAGAGTCCGCCAAGCCCTAAGGCGAATTTGAGTTGATTTCCGTACCAGGCACTCATAAAAAAGTAGTCGGAAGTCAGTAGTCGGAAGTCGGTAGAAATTTCTTATTCTGTCTACTGACTTCCGGCTTCGGTCTTCTACAATTGCAGCTTCTGCATCGCGTCGTCCAAAAATTTCGATGACAGTAAAAACATCACCAGATAAAGCAGCAGCGCGAAAGCCAGACCGCCGAAAGCCGTCACTTTTGCCCACGTCGGCATCCCGCGTTTTTCGGGCGGCGTCGGCTGGTCGTCGGCACGCCAGTGCGGCGCCAGTTCAACTTTCGTGATTTTCCCGGCTTTCACGAGCGCGTCCGCGGTCTTCTGCATAATGCTGTGCAGCTTTTCGTGCTCGTAGACGGCGTATCTGCCTTTAAAGCCCAGAAGCATACAGACGTAATAAATCTCGACCGCGTCAGCCGTCACGTCCACTTGCGCAATCATCGCCTTGAGCTTTTCAAAAAATTTATCGCCCGCCAGTTGCTCGCCGAAATATTCGAGCTGGAGCGGATATTTTTCCCATTCTTCCTTTAAATGAAAATCTCCGGTCAAAACCGTCTCATCGACAAAAGCCGCGAGCGCGAACTTCGCCACATTCACCACTTTATGATTGAAGCGATAACGCCCGGCGCGCTGCTCGAAATCGTCCAGAAGCGATTTGATTTTCGGGCGCAGCTCGTTCGAAGGCTTCACGATTCCGGCTTGCAGGCGCAGAATCAAATCGAAGACAGGCGCGGCGAAAGTCACCAAATCATTGGCGCTTTGCTGCGAACGGCGGCTGGATTGTGCTCTTTCTCGGTCTGACATCGTTCTTTTAATTAATGCGTAAAACGGCGCGAAAAAAGGTCACTCGAAACGGAAAATATTTTTTTACGGTTTTACGGCATACATTTCCAGCTTTTCGTCGGGGATTTTTTCCGGCACGTAGACGGCGACGATTTTCGAGCCTTTGATGCCTTCCCAATACGCGCCGCTCGATTCAAGCTGGAAATAACGGAAACCGACGCGCGTCGGAATGGGCGCGGGCGGCGGATTTGAATGCGTCAGGTTGACGCCCGGCAGAGCGCGACCGACGACCGTGTCGATAACGTCGCGCGAAGCGATTTTGATGACGCGCGGCACGTCTTCGATAATTTTCGCTTCCGGCATCTGCGCCCGCACCGCCAGAAAAAATCCGGCTTCCTTCAAAAGCCGCTCGTCTTCGACGCGCCCGATATATAATGTCGGATTGATTTTTTCAAGCGGAATCGGCACGCAGCGGCTCGGAATCACGGTTTCGAGCAAATCTTTCAGCTGCATTGAAAGATTCAGGAAGGTGAAATGCAAATCGTCGTGGTCGTATTTGACAATATCTTTCGGGTGCAAATCGGTCGAAAAAGTCATCAATTGCCCGACGATTTGCGACATTTCCAGATAAAGCTTTTCGGGATGCAGCAGCGGCGAGCGAAAATAATGCGCCATCACCGGAATCGAAGAATTTATCGTGTGCAGAAGCCAGAAAACCGCGACTTCCGAGGTCGTAAAATCCGCGAGCGAAGCCTTACTTTGCCGCCGTTGCTCGCCCAAGCTGCTGCTTTTCGTAATCAGAATTTCGACCAGCTGGCGCAGCATATTAACGAGCCAGTCGGACGCCGAAATTTTCAGCACCGGCGGAATATAATTTTCCGAAATCTGAAGTTGTCCGGTCGTCGTGCGCTGGAGTTCGGCGATTTTCATCGACGTAAAACCGTCGCGCAGCTCGTCGTCGAAAATGATGCGCAGATTCGGGCGCGCAAAAGCTAAAGGCTGCTCGTTCGTGCCGGAAGTTTCGTCTTTGACGAGCGAGCCTTCCTGCAAAAATCGCAAATTGGCGTTCGGCTTGACGCCGTTTCCCTGAAAATTCGCCGAACCGAATTTCAGCGCCGGAATCGCCAGATGAACGCCCAGAGATTCCTTTTCCGCGTTGAAATGCTCGCCGACGGGTCGCAAATCGGGAACGGCATCCGTATCGGGAACGTTTATCAGCAAGCCGTCGGGCAAAACGGCGCGGCAGCCGGTCAATTGAAAATTGCCGTTGGCAATCGCCTCGCGGTTAATCTGCAAATCCAGCACGCCGTATTCGAAGGGCTGAACCGAGCGCACGCGCGAGTTCAGCAGTTCCTCGTGATAATTGTCCCACTGCTGAAAATGCTGGGGCGTTAAAAGCATGCCCTCATTCCAGACGACTTTGCGATATTTGCTCATAAGATTTGTCGAGGTCAATAGTAAATCGTGAAGCCTAAATAGTAAATAGCAAACTGCCCGTTACACCTCGTTCTACCCGCCTTTTTATTATCAAAATTTAAATTTTCCGGTCGTCAATTAAAAACGACCGCATCTGTTTCGACGTTAAAATCCGCCGGATTTTGCGAAATCGCGCCGATTGCCAGAAAACGCAGGGCAAATTCGTATTGCGCGTCCGTCAATTTTCCTTTTTCGCGCAGGTACCAGATTGTCCGCGCGCGGTCGGAATCGACGCCGGGCTGTTTGCTCAAAACCTCGACCGTGTTGCGCATCGCGCGAAACTCGCCGCGCTCGCCCTGCTCGAAAGCGGCGATGATTAAAAGATTTTCGTCCGCCAGCTCATTGCCGAGCACGTTTTTCAATTCGCCCAAAACATTGAGCATCGACTGCGCCGTCTGCAAAGGATTTCCGCGCTGATTGCCGATGCGCGCGAGCGCGGCGGCTGCCAGAAACTGCGGCTTCAAGCCTTTCGATTTCGCGACTTCTTCAAATTGCGCGGCGTTTTGTTTGACCGCTTTCAGATTGTCGCGCAGCGCGTCCGAGCCTTTGAAATTTCGCAGACGATTATTGATTTCATTGAGCTGCGCTCGCGCCAGAACGTAATTGTTGTCGTTGACGGCAATACGGCGCGCGAAAGCCAGAGCGCTGCGCTCGATTTTGTCCAGCTCGCCGGAATTTTGCGGCGTCGGCGATGAATTAGTCGTCGAGTGTGAAGGTGTGGCGGAAGCGCCGGCAGTCGGTTTGACGCTCGGCTCCGGCGTTTCGTCGGTGTTTGCGGTGCGCGGCGTTCTGGTCGGCGTTTCCGAATAAATAAAATTGCCTCGATTGCTGCTGACTTCGGTTTCGCCCGAAAGCAAAAACAAAGCGCCGCCGACAAACAATAAAACGACGACGCCCAGCAGCGGCGCGAGAATAAAAAAGCTCATCGAAACCGAATTTCCGCCCGTTGCGGCGGAAGAAGCGGAAACCGAATCTTTTTCCGAAACGCCGCCCGCGATTTCCGCCTGTTCTTCCGATTCTTTCCGCGCCGCCGCGCCCGCCGCATCATCTGCGTTTTCGTCGTCGGAAATCAATTCGACTTCAAATTCAAAACCGCCGCCGAGATTAAATTTATCGCCTTTTTTCAGCGCGGCGGGTTTATCCAATTCCGCGTCGTTGAGCGTCGTCCCGTTGCTCGAATCCAAATCGGAAATAACAAAAACGTCGCCGAAACGCTCAATCTGCGCGTGCCGCCGCGAAAGACTGCCGTCCGCAATGCTCAAATCATTTTCCGAATGCCGACCGATGACAAACTTCTCGCCTTCCACCGGAATCCGTCTGGTTTCGCCCGTTTCGTCCGTGTAATTGAGCCAAAGTTCAGTCATTAAAATCAGAAGTCAGAAGCTAGAAGTCAGAAGTCAGAAGATAAAATTCTACTGTCTTCCGTCTTCTGTCTTCTGACTACTCTTTCGTATAAGTCGAAAGCGGCTGCATCTCGATTCCGAAATCCTGCGGATTTTCGCCGACAATCGCCGCCGCGAAAAATTTCGGCACGTATTTGACGTTTTCGCGCCTGAATTGCTCGCCGATGCCGCCTTCAAACGCGACCTGGTTCGCCACCAGAGTCCAGAAGCTTCTGTCCTGTCCAGCCGCCGTTTTCAGAGCCTTCTCCAGATTCTGGCTCAAGCCGCCCTGACCGCTGTTGTAGCTGGCGATTGCCAGCGGAAAACTCATCGGACCCGTTCCGAATCTGCCCGTTAAATATTTCAGATATTGCGCCGCCGCGCGCGCCGCCGGTTCGGGTTCGCAGCGCTGGTCCGGATTCGAAGGCGACGCGCCGTCTTTGACCTGCAGATTGTATTCTCGCGCCGTGCCGCGCACGAATTGAAACATTCCGAGCGCGCCGGTCGGGCTTTGCAGGCACGGGCAATGCTCGGATTCAATCATCGCCACATACAGACCGATTTGCGGGTCTAATCCCTCGGCGTAAAAAGCGCGCAGGATAAACGGCGCGTTTTTGCTGGCGCGCTCCAACACGGTCGTCACGTCGCTGCGCGTAAAAATGCCCTGCCCGCAATTGTTTACGCGCGAGCCGCGAACGCGATTAATATAACCTTGCAGATGCCCGCGGATGCTTCTGACGGCTTCCGGCGGAATCGGTTCGCTCGTCTGATTGCCGATAATCCGCGCTATTTTTTCCGCTTTGACTTTGACGTATTCGTCCTTTTCCGTCTCGCTCATCTCGGCGAATTTTTTGCGCGGCAGCGAATTAATAATATTTTTACTTGTATTTTCGGGCGAAATGATTTGATTTGAATTCGTCTCAATCGTTTGATTCGCGTTCGCTTCGCGGCTCGGTTTCGGCGAAGGCTTCGGCGTGTCTTCTTCGATAATCTCGCCGTTTTCGTCGATAATTTGCCGGTTCGGATTCGTGTTTTGCACAACCGTCGGCTCGCTTCCGCCGAGCGCCTGAATGGCGATAAACGCCGCCGAAATCGCAATTACGAAAATCGCCAAAGCCGTCAGCGCGACCGGCAAAATTCCGAACGAGCTTGAAGAATCGGGCGAAGCCGCCGCAGATTGCGCGGAAGGTTTATTTTCAGATGCCGCAACGGCTTCCACCGCTGGCTTTTCTTCGGCAAAACGAACGCGCAAATCCGTGTAATGACCGATTTTTATGCGGTCGCCGTCGCGCAGAGGCGTTCCCGCCGGCGGAACTTTTTCGCCGTTGACAAACGTGCCGTTGGTCGAGTTTTCATCTAAAATCCAAACCTTTTCGCCCTCGCGATGAACGCTCGCGTGCAGGCGCGACAAGCCGTCGTCGTCAAAACGCAAATCGGCATCGCTGCCGCGCCCGAAAGAGATTCGGGCGTCGTCCAGCGCGATTTCCCGCGAGCCTTCCGGCGTCGGATATGTCAGAAAAACTTCAGTCATTTGAAAAAGAATTTACAGGGATGACAGGATACACAGGGATTAAAATCGATTTCTTCTTATCCTTGTTCATCCTGTCATCCCTGTAAATTTTTACGATTAATTTCCAATCAAATTACGATACAATTCCGAAATCGGTTTATCTTTTTTCATCCCAAACCGTTGGGGATTTTCCGCCACGATTCCGGCGGCGAAAAACCGGGCGACCTGTTCGCGCTGCTTCGGCGAATTGATGATTTTCCAAAAATCTTCGCGATTTGCCGGTAAGCTTGAAGCCCACTGGCTGGCTTCCTGTTCGCTCATTCCGAAAGCGGCGGCGGCGTAGACCGCGTCGCCGTTAAAAATTTTCAAAACGAGCGCTTTCGCGTAGATTGAAGACGTTTTCGCCGCGCAGTTTTGCGTCTGGTCGCTCAGGGATTCGGTCTGGCAAATCGTTTTATAACCGTTTGCCGTCACGAATTCGTCCGACAATCGCCATAAGCCTTCTTCCGCGCCTTGTTTCTGCGGGTCGAATTTACTGCGGCTCATCGCCAGGAGAAATCCGAGCGGCGCGTCCAAGCCGTTT
>DASVWG010000331.1:0-4914 GCA_036389695.1 Pyrinomonadaceae bacterium | reverse complement strand
AGACGAAGAAATCGCCCAAATCCCGATTTCGCCGATAAAAGCGACCGGCGAGCTGGAAAATATTTTAGAGGAAGAAGCCGTCGAAACCGACGAAGAACCTTTTGTTGCCGAGAAGCTGCCGCCGCAGAATTTTGACGATTACGTTTTGCCGGAACCGCAGTTTCTGACCGCTTCGCAGCCGCACGTCGAGCAAAAAGAAGAGTCCCTGCTCGCCATCGCGCAGGAATTGACGGAAAAAACCAAAGAGTTTAACGTGACGGGGCGCGTCATGCACATTTGCCAGGGTCCGGTCGTGACGACTTACGAATTCAAGCCCGACCCGGGCGTGAAATATTCGCGCATTACCAGTCTTTCGGACGACTTGTGTCTCGCCTTAAAAGCTGAATCAATCCGCATCGACCGCATTCCGGGCAAAGCCTACGTCGGCATCGAAGTCCCGAATCAGGACCGCGAAACGATTTACCTGCGCGAAGTCATCGAATCGAGAAAATTCAAAGAATCGAATTCGCTTTTAACCATTGCTCTCGGCAAAACCATCGACGGCTTGAATTACGTTACGGATTTGGCGAAAATGCCGCACCTGCTCATCGCGGGCGCGACCGGCGCGGGCAAATCCGTCGGCGTCAACACGCTCGTCGTTTCGATTTTGTATAAAGCCAAACCCGACGAAGTGAAATTCATAATGGTTGACCCGAAGCGTCTGGAATTGGGTTTATACGCCGACATTCCGCATCTTGCCACGCCGATTATCACCGACCCGAAACGCGCCGCGATTTCCCTGAAATGGGCGGTCAGCGAGATGGAAAAACGCTATCGCGATCTGGCTGGCTGGGGCGTGCGCAACATCGACGGCTTTAACGTCGAGGTGAGAAAACGCAACGCCGCCGAGCATTTCGACGACAACGGCGAGCCGTGGAAAACTCTGCCGTATATTGTGATTATCATCGATGAATTAGCGGATTTGATGATGGTCGCCGGAAAGGAAGTCGAAGAATCAATCACGCGCCTGGCGCAGATGGCGCGCGCCGTCGGTATTCATCTGGTTTTAGCCACGCAGAGACCTTCGGTCGACGTCATCACCGGCTTGATAAAAGCGAATTTTCCGGCGCGCGTAAGTTTCCGCGTTTCATCGAAAGTAGATTCGCGCACGATTATCGATTCAAACGGCGCGGAACGCCTTTTGGGTCGCGGCGATATGCTTTTCCTGCCGCCCGCCACGTCGCAAATCGTCCGCGTTCACGGCGCGTTTGTCGACGAAAAGGAAATCCAGCGCATCGTCGAACACGTCAAAGCGCAGGGCAGACCCGAATACGACACGACGATTACAAAAACCGAAGAAGAAATGGACGACGGCGGAGATTTGCCGGGCAAGCGCGACCCGCTTTTCGCCGACGCTCTCAGAACGGTCGTCAGCGCCAAACGCGCCTCGACTTCGCTTTTGCAGCGCCACTTACGCATCGGCTACGGGCGCGCCGCCGCCATTTTGGACGCGATGGTGCGCGAAGGCTACATCGGCGAAATGGACGGCAGCACGCGCGCGCGCGCGATTCTGCAAAAGGCTTACGAAGATTTGCAGGAAATGGAAGAAGGTCGGGAATTATAACTGATAGTTGATAACTGATAACTGATAGTTGTTTTGTCTTCACTATCAGTTATCAGTTATCAACTATCAGTTACAAGAGTTTTCCACAGAATTTGTGGAAAACTCTTGTGGAAAAGTGCTTTTCCACACCGCTAATTGTTGATTTTCAAACGACTTTTAGCATTTTGCACATAACGTATGCAATCGAACATACGAAAAATTAAGTCTCATTATTTCAACATTTCCGCGATGCTTCCTCACAAACGGCATTTAGTTCCTGTCGTGTTTTGTTTGCTTTTGTTCAACGCTTGCCGTCCAGGTATAAAAAATTCACCCGAAACCGTCGAAAATAGTCCTGTAATTTCCGAAAACGCCGTCAATATCAACACCGCCAGCGCCGAAGAACTCGAAAAACTTCCGCACGTCGGCAAAGAGACGGCGCGAAAAATTATCGAACATAGAGAAAGATACGGAAATTTCCGCCGCGCCGAACATTTGATTTTGGTCGAAGGAATAAGCGATAAAAAATTTCGCGAAATGAGAAATTTTATCAAAATCAAGTAGTTTTATGTTAAGTTAATCTCAGTTTCCGAAGTTAAGCTAAATCGAAAAAATATTTCCTGAAGGCGCATTGCCCATGCCTGAAAAGCCTTTAAAAACTTCCGCCGCCAATTTCACGCTTTATCCTCTGGCTTGGCTTTCGATTTGTTTTGCGCTCGGAATTCTGCTCGAAAATCTGCTCGAATCTTCGTGGCAAATTTATCTCGCCGCCTGTTTGATTTCGTTGATTCTCGCTTTAATTTTCCTTAAACAAAAACTCGGCGTTTTATTTCTGCTGCTTTCTTTTATTGCCGCCGGAGCCTTATGTTTTCAGACGGAAAAATCTTCAATCGCGCCGCATCGACTAAAAAATCTTTATGACCGGCAGATTTTCATTTCCGGCGAGCCAATCGAGATTACCGGAGTTTTGCAGGGCAAGCCCGAACTCGCGGTCGGCGGATTTTTTCTGGAATTGAAGGCGGAAAGCGCCGTTTACAAAGGCTCGGAAAAAGCGGTTTCGGGAAATGTCAGGCTTTTTGCGCCGACGGTCGATGCACAAATCGCCGCCGAATACGAACAATTACAATTAAAATACGGAACGCGTCTTCGCGTCGCCTGCGAGCTTCGCCGCGAAGAAAAATTTCAAAATCCGGGCGTCAAATCGCAGAAGGAAATTCTCGACCAAAAAAAAATCGACGCGACCTCGATTATCAAAAGCCCGCTTTTGATTGAAAATCTCGGCGCAGCTTCGTCTTTCCAACCGCTCGGTTTTGTTTACGAACAGCGCCAAAATTTAATCGTCGAATTCAAAAAGCATTTTTCCCCGAAAACTTCGGGCGTGCTTATCGCGTCGCTTCTGGGTAATCGTTATCATCTGGACAAAGCGACTGCCGAACGTTTTCGCGAAGGCGGAACTTTTCACGTTCTGGTCATCAGCGGCTTGCAGATTACCTTTATCGGGACGCTGATTGTCTGGATTATCCGGATTTTTACGCGCCATCGCCTGTGGCAATTTCTGCTGGCGAGCGCGCTTTTGTGGAGTTATTCGCTCGCGGTCGGAGCGGAAGCGCCGGTTGTCCGCGCCGCCGAAATGTTTACGATTCTGCTTTTTGCCGACGTAATTTTCCGGCAGAGAAATTTGCTCAATGCTTTGGGCATGTCGGCTTTGATTCTTCTAATCTGGCGACCGTCCGACCTTTTCGACCAGTCGTTTCAGTTGACTTTCGCCTGCGTCTCGGCAATCGTCGCCACGGCTTTTCCGCTTCTGGAAAAAGCGCGCGCCGTCGGCGAATGGCAGCCTTCGACCGAAACGCCGATTCCGCCTGATTGCTCAGAAAAATTTAAAACATTTTGCGAAACGCTTTACTGGAGCGAGGAAAACTGGCGACGCGAGCAGGAGCGTTCAGTCTGGAAATGCCGTCTTTTCAAAACGCCGCTTGCGGAAAAATTGGAGCGCAGAAAACTGCAAACGATTTTGCGATACGTTTTTGAAACGCTTTTCGTTTCGCTCGTCGTCCAAATGTGGCTCATACCGTTTCTGGTCATTTATTTTCATCGCCTCTCGATAATCGGAATTTTTCTCAACGTCTGGGTCGGTCTGCTGATGGCGATTGAAAGCATCCTTGCGATTCTGGCGATTTTTGCCGCGCAAATCAGTTCGGCTCTTGCCGCGCCGCTCGTTTTAATTACGGAAATTTTGAATTGGCTGATGATTTACGCGGCTGATTTGTTTATCGAAAACGGCTGGGCTTCCGTTCGTCTGCCGCATTATTCCGGCGCGATGCGCGTGATTTATGTTTTATATTTCGCGCCGCTCGTTTTTTTGACTTATCTTTTGCACAAATGGAAGCCGCTTTCTTTGGAGTCCAAAGTCCAAAGTCTAAAGTCCAAAGTCATTTATTCCTTTGCCGCGCTTTTCGTTTTGCTTTTATTGATAATTTTTCATCCGCTGAGCGCGCCGAAGCCGGACGGCAGACTGCGCATTGATTTTCTCGACGTCGGGCAGGGCGATTCGGCTTTGATTACGATGCCGGACGGCGAAACTTTATTGGTTGACGGCGGCGGGAAAGCGAATTTCAGCTCGCTCTACGTTCAGCGCGAAGGCGAAGAACCCGAGCTTTTCGAGCCTGATACGCAAAACATCGGCGAAGCGGTCGTGTCGGAGTTTTTATGGGAAAAAGGCTATTCGCAGGTTGATTACATTCTGGCGACGCACGCCGACGCCGACCACATTCAAGGTCTGACGGACATCGCGAAAAACTTCCGCGTGCGCACGGCGATTTTCGGCAGAACGCCGTCGAACGACGCGGACTTTATCGAGCTTTATAACGTCCTGCAGAAAAGAAACGTGCCGCTTTATATTGCCTCGCGCGGCGAGGTTCTGAATTTCGGCGACGTCAAAATCGAAGTGCTTTATCCCGAAAAAGACGCTTCGCCCGAAGCCGTTTCCGACAATAATCATTCGCTTGTTCTGCGCGTCCGCTTCGGCGAGAGAAAATTTTTGCTGACCGGCGATATTGAAAAGGAAACCGAAAATTTATTAACCGCCGCGCCGGAATTTTTGCAGTCTGACGTCGTCAAAGTCGGGCATCACGGAAGCCGCACTTCTTCGACGGAAAATTTTGTAAATGCCGTAAAAACAAAGCTTGCGGTTATCAGCGTCGGGCGCGACTCGCCCTTCGGACACCCGAAACCGGAAGTCGTCGAAAGATGGAAAAACTCAGGCGCGAAAGTTTTGACGACGGGCGAAAACGGAACGATTTCATTTTCGACCGACGGAAAAGATTTACTGG
>DASVWG010000330.1:0-13213 GCA_036389695.1 Pyrinomonadaceae bacterium | reverse complement strand
TATATCCGATTCCGGTTTACTTTTTGATTGACATCAAATTTCTATAAATGAGGAGTGTTTCCAATGAGGTTTTCGGCTTTTACCGGATTGCGGATTTTTCTGGCGATTTCCCTGTTGTTTGCCGGAGCAGACGCCAACCGCGCGTTTGATTATCGGAAAAAAGACACGGCAGCGGAAATCTTAAAGAAAGTTTCCGACCGCCTGCACAACGTAAAGAATCTGAAATACACTTACCGGCGAGAATTAAATTACGCGTCCGAAGGTTATAAAAACCTGTTGTCCGCCGAAAGCTTTCTGGATTTTACGTCCGTAGATAAAATCATAGGAGTTAGATACCAATTCGAAAATGAAAAAACTCTGCTTATCTTTAACGGCTCGGAGAAATTTGAACTCGATAAAAAAGGAAAGCTGATGACGATTAACAACAAGCCCGCAAAAGATGCTTTTGAAGGCGTTTCCTGCTTTTATAACTCGCCGGTCACATTACGAAACGCTTTGCCGGTAATCGCGTCAGACGAAACGATTCCCAAAACCGTGACCGGGAAAGCAGGCGGTAATCAAAGCTTTTACGAGATAGAGTTTATTCTGGATAAAAAAACTCTTAACGCCTTCGGAAGCTATTTCCCGATTACATTGGACAGAAAAATCAAATACCGTATAACAGTCAATAAAAACGATTATTTGCCCGTCGAAGTGCTTCAAACCAACAATGCCAATCGGGATTTTATCAAGACAAGCTTTGATAATATCGAAGCTGATACGACAGCAGCAGGCGCGCCGAAGGAATTAACCTGGTATTTTTCGAGCTACTTAAATGAATACAAAGAGGAAAAAATGTCCGCCAAAAACAGCCTGCTCGTTAAATCCGGACAGCCCGCTCCGGATTGGACTCTGCCGGTTTTCGACGGCAATCGGACGATTTCACCAAGCCAATTTAAAGGCAGGCTGGTGCTGCTCGAATTCTGGATTAGCCATTGCGGTTACTGCATCGCCGCCGTCGCGCCGCTTAACGAAATATACGACAGATACAAAAACAAAGACTTTAAGCTGTTTGCCGTTAACGCTCACGATTCAAAGGAAGTAATAAAAATATTTCAGAGAAACAATCGCCCCGTTTACGAGATTTTAAATTCGGGCGAAGAAGTCACCGGCATTTACGGTGTCGAAGCGTTTCCGACCGTTGTGCTGATAGATAAAAAAGGAAATGTAATCTACGCGGGCGGCTTTGATAAGGAATCTCTGGTAAAGCTAATTGATAAAAACCTTCGCTAAAATCAGCCGCGCGAAGATAATTTTCTCTCTACTGCTTTTGCCGCTCGTCAGATTACAGTTTTGAATCCATTTTGCGAGAAGCGTACATACCCGCAAGAGACCGTATCTTCGCTTGCGGCAAACTTATGCTTCTATCTGGATTCGTTTCGGTGTTTTTGTTTTTAGTGAATAAGCGGTTTACGATTGGTGACGGGCTGACCCGATTGCCGCTCTTATAATGATTTTGATTATTGTTAATGAAGCGTAATTAAGGCTTTCAATAAAATATAGGCATTAATATATTTGATTCACCTGAGAATATAAGAATGGCGACAACAAGTGTCAGCAGCCCAGGCGTGAGCGCGGGCTTGGCGTCGGACAATTTAAGATACTTTCCGTTAAGCGAGAAGCTCGATATCATTCGTTTTCATTTTCATTCGATTTTCTCATTCGTCCCGCCAGATTCGCCACGGCGGCGATAAGCTCCGGCGATTCGACCGGCTTGGCGATATGAAGTTGAAAGCCGGAACGAAGGGCGCGGACACGGTCTTCCGCTCTGGCGTAAGCCGTCAGTGCAATAGCCGGCGTATTGCCGCCTTGTTCGTCCGGTAATTGTCTAATCCTGCGGATTAAATCGTACCCGTCTTCTTCCGGCATACCGATGTCGCTGAGGATAACGTCGAAACTTTCGCGCTTTATTATTTCAAACGCTTCGGCGGCGGAACCGGCAGCTTCGACCTGTGCTCCGCACGACTCAAGCACGAAATTTAATAAATCGCGCGAATCCGCCTCGTCATCGACCAGCAGAACGCGCAGACCGGATAATTCGGGCGGACAATCCAGTGCCAAATTATTTTGCGCCGTCGGGTGCGCGCGCGGCACATCTGACGGCGGCTCTCTTCTGACCGGAAGAAGCGGAAGGCTGACAATAAAAGTCGCTCCCTGTCCCTCGCCTGCGCTATGTACGGAAACGGTTCCGCCGTGAATTTCGACCAGTTGACGCACAATGGCGAGTCCCAATCCCAAGCCGCCGTGCTGCCGCGTAGTCGAACCGTCGGATTGCCGGAATCTTTCAAAAACGAAGGGCAAAAATTCCGGTTCGATGCCTTGCCCCGTGTCGCTGACGACAATCTCGACGTGCGAGTTGACGCGTTCGAGCCGCACCTGCACGCGCCCGTTTTTGGGCGTAAATTTAATGGCGTTGGAGAGAAGATTCCAGACGACCTGCTGCAGCCGGTCGGGGTCGCCTGAAATCGCCGTCGCCTGCGGGTCGAGCAGGGTTTGCAAGCGAATGTTTTTGGCTTCCGCCGCCGGGCGCGCCGCTTCAATCGCCGCCATAATCACGCCCGGCAAATCAACGGCGCGCACGTCGAGACGCAGTTTTCCGGTAATAATCCGCGAAACGTCGAGCAGGTCATCAATCAACTGGTTCTGCGCCCGCGCGTTGCGCTCAATCGTCTCCATGGCGCGTTTCGCCGCAGCTTCGTCCAACTTGTTGTTTTGCAGCATCTGCGACCAGCCCAAAATGGCGTTCAAAGGCGTTCTGAGCTCATGTGAAATCGTCGCCAGGAATTCATCCTTCAGGCGATTGGCTCGTTCGGCTTCCTCGCGGGCGATTTGCTCGCTTCGCAGCAGCCGCTCGCGCTCCTCTTCCGCGCGAGCGCGTTCGAGCCGCGTCCAGAGACGGGCGGTCAGCTCGCGTATCAACTCGATTTCGTCCTCGCGCCAATCCCGGGGCTTTGAATCGTGGATGGCGAGCAAATATCTCCATTGTCCGTTTCTGATAAGCGGCACACAAACGAATGAACCGATTTTAAGCGCGTCGTAGCTTTCGCCGTCTACACGCTCATCCGCGAAAACATCGCGCACGACAAAAACTTCACCGGCACGCCCCGCCCGCTGAAATTCTTCCGTGAGAAACTCCTTAAGAGAATAAACGCCGACAATCCCGCGAACGTCTGCTCGATGCCAATTGTGCGTGACCACCGCTTCATCGGCAGACTCGTTGATTTCAGAAAAAGCGCAAAGCGAAAGATTCAGATACCTGCCGATTTTCGCGCCGATTGTTTGCATCATCTCGTCGAGCGTGGTCAGCCGCACCAAATCTTCACCGATTGAATCGAGAAATTCGGTGTTCTGCTGTGCAATACGGTTTTCGTGAATGTCCGTATTGGTGCCGAACCAGCGGGTGATTTCTCCATTTGAATCGCGCAGCGGGTTGACGCGCGTCAAAAACCAGCGAAAACCGCCGTCAGCGCCTTTTAGAGGAAACTCCATCTGGAACGGTTCACCGGTCGCAATCGAACGCTTCCAGCGCTTGATGACGTGCGGCAGCATTTCCGCATCGTGCACAGACTGCCAGCCCCAGCCTTTCATCTCGTCGGGCGTCGTGCCCGTATATTCATACCAGCGGCGGTTATACCAGAAAATAGAACCGTCCGGTTCAGCCATCCAGGCAAGCTGCGAAATCGTATCAGCCAAAGTGCGAAGCTGCTGTTCGCTTTCGCGCAGGGCTTCTTCAGCCTCTTTAATGCGGGTGATGTCAACGGCAAAACCCGTAAGCTCACTGGCATTGCCCGCCGCGTCGCGCTCGACCGCGCCGCGAGCGGAAAGCCAGCGCGCCCTGCCGTCGGAATGATTAACGCGATACTCGATTTGATAGATTCCGCTTTGCTCAATCGCTTCGGTTAAAGCCTTTGAGACGCGCGGAAGGTCTTCTTCGTAAATAGCGGGCAAAACTTCCGCGAGCGGCACGCCTTCGGTCAACGCTTTTTGCGAAAGAGAAAAATACCGCATCATGTTTTCGTCCGTGACGACGCGGTCGTCCGGAATGTTCCAGAAAAAAGTTCCGGCAAGTCCGGCTTCGAGCACCGATTCGAGCCGCGCCTGCGTGCGCCGTATAATTTCTTCCGCCCGCCTGCGTTCGGTGATGTCGCGGACGATGCTCATAATCAGGTGTTCGCCGCCGAAATCCGCGCCGTTGGCATTTACTTCGACCGGAAAAGTCGTGCCGTCTTTGCGAACGTGAACGGTTTCAAAATTCACGCCGTCGTCAGCCTTCTTTAAATCGCCGGCAAGATGAGAAAGCGTTGACGCGGCGCGCAATTGGCGAACATTCATCTTGAGAAGCTCTTCGCGACTGTAACCGTAAGCGTCAACCGCCGCCTGATTGACTTCGACGATTTGACCGTCGGGACGCAGCATCCAGACGATGTCGCGGGCTTTTTCCGAAAGCAGCCGGTAACGCTGCAAAATTCCTTCGCTGCGTTTTCTTTCGGCGATGTCGGTCATTCCGCCGAGCATCCGCACGGCTTTTCCTTCCGCGTCGCGGATGACAAAGCCTTTGTCGGAGACCTCGGCAAACGAGCCGTCCGCTTTGATAAAACGGTATTCCGCCGACCACTGCTGCCCGCCCGCCTCGATAACCCGGTGTATGCTTTCGATGATGCGGTCGCGGTCTTCCGGGTGAAGATGTTCAGACCACCAGTCAATCGAATCGGAAATCTGTTCCGGCTCGTAGCCGAAGAGCGTCCGCACGCCGTCATTCCAGGTCAGCTTATTGGTTGACAGATTCCAGTCCCAGATTGCGTCGTTTGTCGCCCGCGCCACAATCTCGTAAAGCTCGTTTGCTATGCGGGCGGCTTCTTCCGCCTGCTTGCGCGAGGTTACGTCACGGGCGATGCCGATAAAAATATGCTTATTGTTTTTGCTGAATTCTCCGAATGAAAGTTCGAGCGGAAACTCGTGCCCGTCACGGTGCAGAGCCGGGACTTCGACCTGCTCCCAGTTAAGATGTTTTTTACCGGTTTCAAGATAGCGCTGCTGTCCGGTCCGGTGAAGATGCCGCAGATATTCAGGCATCAGCATTGTGAGCGGCTGATTAATCATCTGCCCGATTTCGTAACCGAAGATTCTGGTCGCCGCCCGATTGATGAAAAGAATGGTGCTTTGCTCGTCGATGCTGATGATTGCATCGGTTGCCGCCTCGGCGACAATGCGGTATTTTTCCTCGCTCTCAAGCAGGGCTTCCTCCATTTGTCGGCGAGCAGTGTCGTCACGCGCTATTTTTGCAAAACCGATGAGCTTTCCATTATCGTCGCGCAGCGCGGTCGTAACTCCCTGAGCAAAAAAACGCGAGCCGTCCTTTCGCAAATGCCAGCGCGTGTCTTCCGCCCGACCTGTTTCGGCAGCTTTTTGCCGTTCGCGTCCGGGTATATTTTCGGCTTGGTCTTCCGGCGTAAAGAGGATAATAAAATCCTGTCCGATGATTTCTTCTTTGCCGTAACCGAAAATCGATTGAGCGCCTTGATTCCAGCTTAAAATATGACCTTCGGTGTTGAGGTGAAAGATGGCATAGTCTTTAATTTCTTCGACCAGAGGTTTGTAAGGCATTTTGCCGAACAACTCAATCATTGTTTCTTCTGACTTCATCTTCAATCCCCTGTGTTTTTGTTCTGCGCTGATTATAATCTTTGCGAATCAGACGCCGCAATCAAAGAACTAATTTAATATTCGCTGTAAAACTGTAAATTTACTGATAAGCTGTCGTTAGCCTTCGCCTGCAATCGACAGCTTACAGCTTCAACTTACGCATAAGCCGTCGATAAATTTACGCATAAGCTGTCAATCTCCGCAGTTTTTCAACCATAAATCGTCATTCGATTTTTTTGATATGGAAACAATCGTATTGAAACCTGAAGAAGATTACGTCCAAAAACCTTTTGAATTTTTAATTCTCAGATTTATGATTTATCAAGAGTTTATTTTTTAATATAAAGGCTGTTCGAAGGCGAGCGTTTTCGGTCAGGTATGAAATTATGCGTGATAATATTTTCTGATTGAAAGCAAGGGCGAAAGAATTTTCTAACGCTCGTGTTTCTTTCTAATAAAATAATCGAATGAAGGGTTTAAAAATGCCGTGCCCGGCGGCTTCGGTCACGATGAGTAAAATCAAACAACTCGTCAGCGACGCGGCTAACTTAACCGGCGGCTTATCCGGGTTTTCATTTAATTTTTCGCTTCGATAAAGAAAATCTAAGAACGATTAACCGGCAAATGCTTTAAAGTAATTTTTATATGAATCGGGTCATAATTTTCCGGGTATTCAATAGCTTATGCGAATTAGTCATCGCCAGTTGCTGAAATGGTGTTTAATTTTTGCGGGCTGGACGCTGTTCGCTTTTTTTTACGCGAGCCAGGCGCTCTTTATAAGTAGTTACCGGGCATATCAGCTGGTCTGGTGGCGCGTGCTGACGTGGGATTTGGTTTTCTGTTATCTCTGGTTTCTGCTGACGCCCGTCATTCTTCGGCTGAGCCGGCGTTTTTCGTTTGAACGCGGTCATATCGTTAAAAGTTTATCGTCTCATCTGGTTGCCGGCATCCTTCTCTCGCTTTTTCATTTGCTCATTTACACCTTGCTCGATCCGCTTCTTCCGCGCTTCGGAGACCCGGACATAGTGCCGACGACATCCTTTTTCGAAAAATATAAATTCTTTGTCATCGGTTACGTGCATCTTTGCCTTATCTCGTATTGGGGCGCATTAACTATTAATTACCTCGTCCGGTATTATCGCTCTTATCAGGAGCGGGCGCTGCGGGCGTCGCAGCTCGAAGCGTCGCTTGCCGTGGCGAAGCTGGAAGCTCTCAAGTCGCAGCTTCACCCGCATTTTCTCTTTAACACGCTGAATGCGATTGTCGTTCTGGTGCGTAAAAACAGAAATAAGGAAGCCGAGGATATGCTCACGGGCTTGAGCGAGCTTCTGCGGCATTCGCTGGAAAACATCGGCGTGCAGGAAGTGTCCCTGCGGCACGAAATCGAGTTTCTGCAAATTTATCTCGAAATCGAGCAGGTGCGTTTCAAAGACCGCCTTCAAGTTCATCTGGAAATCGAGCCGGAAACGCTCGCGGCTTCCGTTCCCAATTTGATTTTACAGCCTCTGGTCGAAAACGCCATCCGGCACGGCGTCGGAAAACAGCAAAACGCGGGTCTGGTGGCAATTACGGCGCAGAGGCAAAACGGAAATCTCACCATTCAGGTGCGCGACAACGGTCCCGGCTTACCGGAAGATTGGCTTGCTGCCGGCGGCGCGAGCGGGCTGGGAATCGGCATCGCCAACACGCGGGCGCGGCTGCGGCATCTCTACGGCGACGCGCAAACATTCGACATCCGGAACGCGGAAAGCGGCGGCGCGGTAGCGGTTCTGAAAATTCCCTTTCGGGCGCGAGCAGACGAAGCGGAGAGCATTGAAAATTTATGAATCAGATTCGGACGGTAATTGTTGACGATGAGCCTTTAGCGCGCGAGGGCGTGCGAATGCTGCTCGAAGAAGATGCAGAGATTTCAGTCGTCGCCGAGTGCGCGGGCGGGCGCGAGGCGCTCGCGGCAATCAGCGAGCAGCAGCCGGACTTGATTTTTCTCGACGTGCAGATGCCGGAAATGGGCGGCTTTGAAGTGCTGAAGGCAGTCGGGGCGCAGCACGCGCCGCAGGTGATTTTTGTGACCGCTTATGACAAATACGCGCTGCAAGCCTTTGAAGCGCACGCGCTCGATTATCTGCTTAAGCCTTTTACGGTCAAGCGATTTAACGAGGCTCTCAAACGGGCTAAAACGCAAATTCAAAACGAGCGCGGCGGCGAGCTGAACCGGAAGCTGGCGACTTTGCTTGAAGACTTCACGCCTCAAGCCAAATATTTAGAGCGCGTCGTGGTAAAAAGCGCGGGGCGGGTTTCTTTCGTTAACGTCGAGGAAATCATCTGGATTGAAGCCGCCGAAAGCTACGTGCGCTTTCACGCCGCGGGCGGCAAATCATATCTGATACGCGGCGCAATCGGCAGGCTGGAAGCGCAGCTTGACCCGGCGCGCTTTCTGCGGATTCACAGGTCGATTATCGTCTCGATTAAACACATCAAAGAAATGCAGCCGCTGTTTCACGGCGATTACGAAATCGTCCTGACGGGCGGCGCGAAATTAACTTCCAGCCGGAGCTACCGCGACAAATTACAAAGATTGCTGGAAAACACGTTTTAAATTAAAAGTCCGTCTTTTCTTCCGCCGTCTGAGCCGCCGGCAGCTTTAAAAAGCTTGTCAAAATTTGTCCGGATGACGTATTTTCGGCGTTCAAATATCCGCCTGTCACAGGCACATAACCGCATATCACAAAATCTTTGCGCGGGTTTGGATAAAGACAATATTCTTGTTCGGAGAGCCGGTAAGTTTTCTATGGAGGATTATGTCAATGGTGAAAGTCTTTTTCTTTCGGGGATTTTTCTTTGCCTTAGTTTTGTCTTCGGTAGCTTCTCTTTCGCAAACAGCGATTGCTCAAGCGAATTCCGCGCAGGAGCTTGTCGGGCTCTGGCAGGCGAAACGTCGTTTCGGTCCCGATGTTCGCGGCACGCTGCTCGTCAAACAATCAAACGGCGAGTGGCGGGCGGAAATCGCCGGGCGCGCGGCTTCGGTGAAATCGGCGGGCGCTGAAATCGCGTTCGAGCTGCCGGACGGAAACGGCGCTTTTAAGGGAAATTTCGATTCGCGGCGCGCGAAGATTGTCGGGCATTGGATTCAGCCGCCGTCCGTTGCGTTCGGCTCTTACGCTTCTCCGGTCACGCTCACAAAAGACCGGCAAAACATCTGGCGCGGAGAAGTTTCGCCGCTCGACGACGCCCTCACGTTTTATCTGGTGATAAACGCGAGACCGGACGGCTCGCTTGGTGTGTTTCTGAAAAATCCCGAACGCAATCTCGGCAGATTCGTTCGCGTCGACCACGTCGAGCGCGAAGGCGAGACGGTAAAACTTTTCGCGGCGGATACAGCCAAGGAAAAAGGGCGCGTTCTGGCGGAAGGCAAATATGACGCAGACGGCAAAATTCTTTCCGTTTATTTTCCGGCGGGCGGCGGGGCTTTCGATTTCACGCGCGTGGGCGACACGCAGGCGAGCGATTTTTACCCGCGCGGTCGCCCGGCTGTTCCTTACCGTTATGCGCCGCCGCTCGCGCTCGATGACGGCTGGCAAACCGCTTCGCTCGAAACGGTCGGAATCTCGCGCGCCGGAATTGAAAAATTTGTCCGGATGCTCGTCGACACGCCGATTGATTCGCTCGGCTCGCCGGAGATTCACGGCGTTCTCGTTGCGCGGCACGGAAAGCTCGTCCTGGAAGAGTATTTTCACGGCGAACACCGCGACAAACCGCACGACACTCGCTCGGCGGCGAAAAGCTTGACCTCGGATTTATTCGGCGCGGCAGTCAGGGCGGGCGTTCCGGTTTCGGCTTCGACTTCCGTTTATCAAGTGATGAATGACGGCGTGTTTCCGCCCGACCTTGACGCGCGAAAAAAAGCCCTGACGGTTGAAAATCTGCTCACGCAGTCGTCGGGTCTCGACTGTGACGACAGCGACCAGAAATCGCCCGGCAGAGAAGATTTTATGCGAGACGAGAGCGGCGCGACCGACTATTACAAATACACGCTCGACCTGAAAATGATTCGCAATCCGGGCGAAAAGGGAGTCTATTGCAGCATTCAGCCGAATCTGCTCGGCGGCGTTCTCAGCCGCGCCGCCCGTCAATCGCTGCCCGTGCTGTTTCAAAATCTGCTCGCCGAGCCGCTTCAAATCAAAAGATATTATATGGAAATCACGCCGAACGGCGACGCGTATATGGGCGGCGGCGCGCGTCTTCTGCCGCGCGATTTTATGAAGCTCGGTCAGCTTCACCTAAGCGGCGGCGTGTGGAACGGGCGCAGAATCCTGACGCCCGAATGGAGTCGCCGCGCCACGTCGCATTTGATTGAAATCGGCAAAGGTAAATACGGTTATTTGTGGTGGGTCACCGAGTATCCGTACAAAGGGCGAACCGTCAAGGCGTTTTTCGCGGACGGCAACGGCGGTCAGGTCGTCATGGGAATTCCCGAACTCGATTTGGTCATCGCGTTTTACGGCGGCAATTACGCCCATGCGACTGCCCTGACCGCGAGGCAAATTTATATTCCGCAATATATTCTGCCGGCAGTCGACAACTAACGCGCCGCCCAAAAATTCGATGAACGCGAGCGCGAAACCGCGACTTTCTTATCACGCGGTCTTGTGTCCCTGTGCTTGCCCGCAGCGGTTTCGCGCCCAGGTCAACGCCGTCGTTAAATTTATTTGCGGAAAACGGCGGATTTTTCGAGATTAAAATTCGTAATTAATTTCGCGCATTTCAACTGAATATTTGCGCAAAGGCAGATTATCGCGCGCATAATTCCCTTTTACTTCGACAATTCGCTTCATTATTAAGCCATTTCGTCTCGGCTAAGAAGACGTTCACAACAAATCTCTTTCCTTATAAACCAGCGCGCGCCTAACATTATGACCATACCGGAAAGCGTTTCTGCCGGTTATCGACGGCATCGGGTAAAAGTGCCGGATTTAAGGAGATAAGAAATAATTTATATGAAAAACCCGCTTAATCTGCTGATTCTTTTTTTATTATGTGCAGCTGCTTTATCGGCACAACAACCGATTACAAAGGCGGAGGCTCCTGATGACAGTTACGATATTCAAGACCCGGTATTGATAAAAACACGCGACGGGGCTTCTATTTCCGCTTCCGTTGTGCGGAAAAAAGGAAATACGCAAAAGCTTCCGGCGATACTTGTTTATACCACCTATGACGAGGGCGAGCGCGGTTTAATTTTCGGAAAGAGGGCGGTTGATAAAGGCTACGTCGGCATTGTGGCTTATTCGCGCGGCATCCGGACGAATTTAAATGATTATATGCCGTTTGAAAACGACGCGCGTGACGCTCACGACGTGATTGACTGGATAAACCGTCAGCAATGGTGCGACGGCAAAGTCGGAATGTATGCCGGCAGCTACACCGGAGCCGTTCAGTGGGCGACGGCGGCTAAAAACCTGCATCCGGCATTAAAAACAATCGTGCCGCAGGTGGCGGTCATGCCGGGTTTCGATTTTCCGATGGAAAACAACGTTCACCCGGCTGCTCTCAGCATCCTCTGGGCAAACAATATTTTGAAAAACAAACCGCTGCCCGGTGATATTTACAACAAATGGTATGAAGCGGGAGTTTCCTTTCGCTCGTTCGACAGTTTTGCCGGGCAGCCCAACCGCATATTCCAAAAATGGCTCGAGCATCCTTCTTATGACGATTACTGGAAATCATTGGCTCCGACGCCGAAAGAATACTCCAACCTTAATATTCCGATACTGACGACCACAGGTTATTATGACGGTTCGCAGATAAGCGCGCTGGAATACGTCAAGCTGCACTACAAATACCACAAAAACCCCAATCATTATTTCGTCATCGGTCCTTACCACCATTTCGGCGGGCAAGGAAATCCGGAGCTGAATTTAATGGGCTACGCGATTGACCCCGTAGCAAATGTCAGTATGCGGGGTTTAGCTTTTGAGTGGTTTGACTATATTTTAAAGGGCGGGAAAAAACCCGCGCTCCTCAAAGACAAAATCAATTACGAAGTGATGGGCGCGAATGAATGGCGACACGCTCCGTCACTGGAAAAAATCAGCAACCGGACGCTGGTCTATTATTTAAGCGACTCGGGCAGAGGAGAAAATCATTTATTATCGCCGCAAAAACCGGAGAAAGCGGGTTTCTTAAACCAAACGGTTGATTTTAAGGACAGAGTAAATCAAAACAATTACTTTACTTCGAATATCATTAACGAATCGCTGGACGCCAGCAACGGGCTGGTTTTTATGACCGAACCTTTTAATGAAGCGTTCAGCATCAACGGCTCTTTTTCCGGTCAGATAAACGCGAGCATCAACAAACGCGATATGGACGTTTCGATGGCGTTTTACGAATTGATGCCCGACGGTAAATATTTTTACCTGACCAGATATTTAGGTCGCGCCAGTTACGCCGGAGACAACAGCAAAAGGCAGCTTCTCCGACCCGGTAAAAAAGAAACCATTCCTCTTGCCGAAACCCGCATGGTCAGCAAACAAATCAGCAAAGGCAGCCGCCTTGTCATCGTGCTGAACGTCAACAAACACCCGTTTGAGGTTATAAACTACGGAACAGGAAAAGACGTAAATGACGAAACCATTGCAGATGCCAAAGACCCGCTGCAGGTAAAATGGTATAACAGCAGTTATATAAAAATCCCAATCTGGAAATAAACCGAAAATTAAGGCGTGAGCTTACCCGTAAAGTGTCATCAGCTTTTACCTGAAACCAACAACTTACAGCTTCAACTTATGCATAAGCTGCCGATAAATTGACGCATAAGCTGTACAATCTCCGCAGTTTTTTTATTCATAAATTGTCGTTAGATTTTGATAGCGGAAACGATTCTATTGCGACTTGAATAAGAATGCGCAAAAACCTTTTTAATTTCCAATTCTCAAATCCCGGTTTTGCCGGGAATTTATTTTTTAATTTAAAAGGGTGCGAAAACACCGGTTTTCGCCAGAAGAAACGGGAAAACTTTAATTAAAACGCTGCCGAAAAAAAGTATTGGATTGCGACCTCTGCTGCGGTATTCTATTGATGATTAAGTTTTCACTGTATTATGCGGAAAACCGTTTTATTAGTTGAAGATTACGAGGATGCCCGTTCCTTTATGAAGCTCTTATTGGAAAAAAACGGGTATCAGGTTATCGAAGCGCGGGACGGTTACGAAGCGGTCGAAATAGTCAATCGCAGCAGTCCCGACATTATTTTAATGGACTTGTCGCTGCCGAATATGGACGGCATCGCGGCGACGAAAATCATCAGAAAAATCGTCGATTTTTCCCGGACTCCGATTATCGCCGTCACCGCGCACGGCGATGCTTACTTTGAGAAAGCGATTGCCGCCGGCTGCAACGACCTGCTGAACAAACCGCTCGACATCCGCCTGATGGAAATTATGCTCAGACACTATCTTCCAAACTGACCTGAAGTCATCGCGGAATCCGGAATTACAAAATCCGCGGACATTAACCGGACATCAAAGAAACTC
>DASVWG010000329.1:0-25802 GCA_036389695.1 Pyrinomonadaceae bacterium | reverse complement strand
TCAGTTATCAGTTAAATTAAAATCTCTGCTTCGCCTTCAAATCGCGTTCGAGCGCCTGCAAAATCTGTGTGTGGACGGCTTCGGCTTCCGGTTCGGTTAAGGTTCGCTCGTCGCTGCGGTATTCGAGGCGAATCGTGATTGAGCGCTCGTCGTCCGACATTCCTTTGCCTTCGTAAACATCGACGAACTCGACCCGGCGCAGAAGCTCGAAGCCTTGCGCTTCGACCGTTTGCTTGATTTCGGCAAAGCTCACACCGCGTTTGACCAGCAGGGAAACGTCGCGCTGAATCGCGGGATAAACCGAAAGCGGGCGATACAAAACGTCCTTTTGTTTTGCCGCCAGCAGCGTCTGCAAATCGACCTCGGCGACGAAAACCGGCTGGCGGAATTTATAGACGGCAGCGATTTCGTCGTTCAGGCGACCGATTGTGCCGACGGCTCGCCCGCCCGCGCGAATCTCCGCCGATTGACCTTTGCGCAGATGTTTGACGTCTTTCGCCGCAAATTCGAGCGCGGGCAGATTGATGGCGTCAATCGCCGTCTCCAGCGCGCCTTTCGCGTCGTAAAAATCGAATTCGCGGACGGGCATCGCTTTATTTTCCAGCGTTTCGCTGCCGGATAAGACAAGCGCGAAAAGCTCCTGTTCTTTCGGCAGGCTGTCTTCGTTGGCGGTCGAGGCGAAAACTTTGCCGAGCTCGAAAAGCCGTATGTTTCTTTGCCGGTGATTGAAATTTGTGCGAACCGCGTCGAGCAAACCCGAAAGCAGGCTCGGACGCATCCTGACCGCGCCCTCGATAATCGAATCCTGCAAGGTCACGAATTTTTCTTCCGCGTTTTCGTCCGTCAGGTTTTCAATCAACGCGAAAGTTTCGTCGTGGCGCGTGTCGATGAAGCTGTAAGAAATCGCTTCGTCAAAACCGAGATTTGCCAGCGCGCGCCGCAGATTTTTCTTGCGCGGCTCGGTCGTCTGATATTCGCCCGCGCTTTGTGACGGCGGAAGCTCGTCGCCGATTTTATCGTAACCGACGATGCGCGCGACCTCTTCGACCAAATCTTCTTCGATGGCGATGTCGTGCCGCCAGCTTGGGGAAGTGAAGAGTCGAGAGTCGGGAGTCGAGAGTCGAGAGTCGATTCCGAGAGCGGAAAGTATCCGCAGGATTTCCGATTCTTCGACATCCAAACCCGTAAGGCGTTTGACCGCGTAGGAAATATCTTTCGATTCGACTTCGTTCGGCGTGAACCGCGTCGGGTAAACGTCGACGAATTCGCCCGCTTCGCCGCCCGCGAGCTCGCAGATTAATTCCGTCGCGCGATTTGAGGCGCGAATCAGATTTTCGATGTCCACGCCGCGCTCGAAGCGATAGCTGGCTTCGGTCGTCAAACCAAGCTTGCGGGAAGTCCGGCGAATATTTTCGCGTTTGAAATAAGCGACTTCGAGCAAAACGTCGGTCGTCGCTTCCGTGATTCCCGAATCGAAACCGCCCATCACGCCGCCGACGGCGACCGGCTTTTCGGCGTCGCAAATCGCCAGCACGCTTTCATCCAGACGGCGTTCGATTTCGTCCAGAGTTTTTATCGTTTCGCCCGTTCGCGCGCGGCGGACGACGATTCGATTTTCTTTTAATTTATTAAAATCAAACGAATGCATCGGCTGTCCGAGCTCGTGCATGACGTAATTCGTAATGTCCGCGACATTGTTAATCGAACGCTCGCCGACCGCTTCGAGCCGTTTGACCAGCCAATCCGGCGCCGCGCCGATTTTGACATTGCGAATAATCCGCGCCGTAAAGCGATGACACAAATCGGCATCTTCGACGGTCACGAGTCGCGAGTCGAGAGTCGAGAGTGAAGAATCGAAGCCTTCTCCCGGCTCTTCACTCTTGACTCGCGAATGAGTTATCGCCGATAACTCACGTGCGACGCCGAGATGCGAAAGGCAATCCGGACGATTCGACGTTAAATCAATATCGAAGACGAAATCGTCGCCCGCCGCGTGAATGCCTTCGACCGCCAAGCCCGCATTGGTCAGCTTTTGCGCCAAATCCGGCGGCGACAAATCTACTTCGATTAAATCTTTGAGCCAGTTGTAACTGATGTTCATATAATATTTATTTTATGTTTTTATCTAAGCCCGTTTTTTTGCAATGTTCGTCAGAATATTCTGAAATTTTGATTTACAAACGGCGAGAAATGCCGAAATAATTTGACTGATTTCAAATTCCTGCCTATTATTTACGGCATACTTTACCATTTTTGAATCGTTTTCAGCGATTTTTTAAACTTGTGTAATTCGACGAGTTATTGAAAAATATTTTCCATTAATTCTTTCTAATTTTGTAAATAAAATAGCTCAAACGCGAAATTTACCCGCCAGCCTTAAAGCGAGGGTAAACCGGCGAATTTTCGTCTAAGTTTTATGGCATTTGTAAAAAAGAGACGCAAGCGACACCACATGGAATGCCCTCGATGTTTCGCCTATATTCGTGCCGATTCAAGAAAATGTAAGCATTGCGCCTACACGTTCAAATCTGCGGGCAAATATTTGGTCGATAAGATTAAGCAAGCCTTAAAAATCGACCGCGCTTTTTCAATCAGCCGGGAAAAAACGCGCAGCGCCGCCCAAAATTTTTTCACGCGCAAAGAAATTGAAAGTCTCACCCGGTTCGATAACGTTCATATCTTAATGCTGATGAAACTGGACGACATTTCGCTGCTCGATGAAATGGCTTTGATAGAGCTGGGCGAGACTATCATGTCGATGAATAAACATTAAAGAGCTTCTCGCTGTTTTCAAATAACCTCTGAAATTTATTGACTGACAGCGTCTTTTTTTTCGCTTTCTGAAACAAATCTCCGGCGGATGTCAGCTCAGCCGAACTCTTTCAGCCGGTTGCCGCCGGCATTTATAAATTAAAGATATGAGTCTAATCGAAAATTTTTATTGCTTCTAAAATTCAAAATGACTATTATAGTCCATAATAGTACAGCTAACGCAGACTTGCCCAGTTCTACTATCTTTCCAAATATCTAAAAATTTCCGGAGGATTTTCTTAATGCGAAAAAATATTCCTGTGTTTTTTGCGCTCGCAATGGTCATGGCGCTTTTCGTTTTTACGTTTAGCGCGATGGCTAAGACGGGCGCAAAGGTCACGCTCAGCGTCGATAAAACGGCATTTGCCGAAAATGAAAAAGTCACCGTCAGCGTCACCATTTCCAACCCTTCGAAAGGCGCGCTTCGTCTTCTCAAATGGTATACGCCTTTTGAAGACGTCGAAGAGCCTTTGTTCGAAGTCACCCGCGACGGCGCTGCCGTCGAATATATCGGCGCGCATTATAAAAGACCGCAGCCCGAAGAGAATGATTTCATTATTCTCAAAACAGGCGAAAGCTTTACCCGCTCGGTTAATTTAGCCGACTATTACGATTTGTCGGTTTCCGGCTCGTATCTCGTTAGCTACAGCGTCAAATCGCTTAATCTTTATCCGCAGGAAAAAGTCGTGAATCAGCGAAACGAAGACTTAAAATCCAACAGCGTCAGCCTTTTTGCCGAAGGTCGCGCGGCGGCAAGCCGCGGTGTCGAAGCGCCGTCGGTAGTCAGCGGAACGAGCAGCTACACGAAATGCACGACCAGCCAGCAATCGCTCGTCGCCAACGCGCGCAACGATGCGGCAATTTACGCTTCCGATTCGCTGAATTATTTGACTGCGGGAACAGTCGGAGCGCGTTACACGACCTGGTTCGGCGCTTACACTTCTTCGCGCTACAGCACGGTCAAAAGTCACTTTACAAATATCAAAAACGCGATGGACACGGCTTCGATGAATTTCGATTGCGGCTGCAAAAAGCGATATTACGCTTATGTTTACGCGAACCAGCCGTATAACATTTACCTGTGCAGCGTCTACTGGCAGGCTCCGGCGACCGGAACCGATTCGAAAGCCGGAACGCTGATTCACGAAACCAGCCATTTCACGATTGTTGCCGGAACCGACGATTGGGTTTACGGTCAGTCAGGCGCGAAAAATCTCGCCATCACCGACCCGAACAAAGCCGTCGACAACGCCGACAGTCACGAATACTTCGCCGAAAACACGCCTTTCCAGCAGTAATGCCGGATTGGAAAGCTTTAAAAGAAAACTCATCATTCAATTTACGGGTGATGAGTTTTCTTTATTAATTTTCAATAATCTTTTTTAGTAAAGCGAAGTCCGCATTTCTGACATCTTTCGATAGTGTAATGATTTATTTGAAAAGATGTCCGGCAAACGGGACAACGCCAAATTTTTAAATTAACAACCATTGTCAAAAGGAAAAGACAAATTACTCCTATTACTACTACTGGAGATATTGTCCTCCAAATTGAATCAGGCTCTAAGCTTTTAATAAGCAGGCTATAAAAATATAAAATTAATAAAGCCGCTGGAATGATGATGGCTAAATAGAAATGAATTTTTTCCTTTCGAAAATATTCTTCTCTTATCGCCTGCATTTCTTCCTTTGACCGGCGCTTCTGCTTTTCCACTTTTATCTAAACTGCTCCAGAAATCTCACGTCATTTTCAAACATCAGGCAGACCTCGCGTGGAATTTATTTTTGTTCTTTCCATTCGAGATTGTTGCCGTCAAAAATTATCGAAAACTCGTTCAGAACATCGCGTCCCAAAATTCCGATTTCGTTGTTTATAGCGCAAAAATCGCCGGTTAATCTTTTGCCTAAAAAAATTATCTGTAAAGTATATGCGTCAGACGCGCTTTGACTTTCATCAAATCCGAGCAGATTGACTTTTTCGCCGGAAGGCTTGATTTGAAGTTTCTCGATTGCCGATAAGGGCAAAAGCGAAACATCCGCGCCCGTGTCCAAAAGAACGAAAACGTTTTCTATTCGCTCGCCTGTTTCAGTGTTTCGTAAACTGATTTCGGCAACCGGTGCCGGCGGGTCGAAAGATTTATCGTATTTCATCATCGACATCCGCCTCGATTTTTTTTACAAATCTTTTAGCGTCGGCTTTGTTCGCAAGGCGCGGACTCATAATTTTTTTTTCGGTTTCGTGCGGCGGAATGACGACGTAAACTTTTGTCATCTCCGGCAGCTTCACGTCTTCGCTCAAATGTATCTGACCGTTTTTGACGATGCCTTGAATGGTTATTACCTGCATAAAAACTCCTTTACAGCATTTTACCTGAATTGCTCTAAAAATCTGACATCGTTCTCGAACATCAGGCGAATGTCGTCGAGCGAATACATCAGCGAGCACATTCGTTCCAGACCGAAGCCGAAGGCGAAGCCGGAATAAATTTGCGGGTCGACATTGCACGCTCTTAAAACGTTCGGGTGAACCATTCCCGAACCGCCGAGCTCAATCCAGCCGGAGCCTTTGCACGGGCGGCAGCGCTCGCCGTCGAAAACGCCGGAGCCGTCGCATTTGAAGCACGAAAAATCGAATTCCGCGCTCGGCTCGGTGAAAGGGAAGTAGGACGGGCGCAGGCGGATTTTCGTTTCCTTGCCGAACAAGCGTCTGAGCCATTCGCCGACCGTGCCTTTCAGGTGCGCCATCGTTATATTTTTGTCCACGCACAAGCCTTCGATTTGATGAAACATCGGCGTGTGCGTTAAATCCGGCGTGTCACGCCGGAAAACTCTGCCGGGCGCGATGATTCGAAGCGGCACGCCGCGCCGCTCCATCGCGCGAATCTGCACGGTCGAAGTCTGCGAGCGCAGAGCCAAGCCGCTGGTCGTGTAAAAAGTGTCCTGCGATTCGCGCGCCGGATGACCTTCGGGAATGTTCAGCGCGTCGAAATTGTAATAATCGGTTTCGATTTCGCGGTCGTCCTCAATCGCGTAACCCAGGGAAACGAAAATTTCTTCGACCCGCTGGCGCAGCAAAGTCAAAGGATGCAGATGACCGACGCGCGGGCGGCGCGACGGCAGCGTAACGTCAATCGTTTCGCGGGCGGTTTTCGCTTCCGTGATAAACGCTTTAAGCTTTTCGTCGGCTTCGTCAATCCTTGAAACGATTTCCTTTTCGATTGTCTGCACGAACTGACCGAATGCGCCGCGCTCTTCGGGCGCGACTCGACCGATGAGTTTTTTCGCGTTGGCGATTTCCGATTTTTTGCCGGTGTGCTTGGTTTTAAAATCGCTCAGTTCACGCTGCAGGTTTTCGGCGACCGACAAGCTCAAGCTGTTGATTTTATTGCGTAAATCAACAAAGCGCCCGAACTCTTGCTCGAACGCTTCGCGGATTTGTTCAATCTGTCTTTTTTCGTCCGACATAATTTAAGGAAGTTTTGCTTTCAATTTGCTTCTTTGGATAATCCACAAAATTACTTGCAATATAAATAAAAATAAAATGAAAACGAATTCAGTTCTAATAAGCGTCGAAGCATACGGATTTCTTCCACACGAATTTTCAAAAGAATACATTAAAGAATTTTGCAGGATTAGTGAAGCAAAAGCACTAATCACAATCCAGAACCTTCGTCGCCCGCTGAAAAAATAAAAACATGCAATGGCAAAAATCAAACTAAAATATAAAAAAGAATAAATTTCGTTATAAAAATTATTCTCGGCAATATTCTCGGCAATGATTTTATCAAAATCACTATTATAATTGATGGTCGTGCAGGCATTAACGATTTTGGCTGAAATTAATAAAACCAAAATCGTTAATGCTTTGCTGATTGATTTCTGCTTGAGCAACATCGCACTTGAAAACAAATCTAAGCCGCGGCTTGTTTGTTACTGTTAATCGCTTCTTTCACCTGTCCAGCCAGCGCCGTAAAGGCTTCGGGCTGTTTCGCCGCCAAATCGGCGAGAACTTTTCTGTCCAAATCGATGCCGGCGACTTTCAAGCCGTGCATGAATTGCGAGTAGTTCAATCCGTTCAGACGGCACGCCGCGCCGATGCGGACAATCCACAACGAGCGAAAATCACGCTTTTTGAGTTTCCGTCCGGTGTAGGCGAAATTCAACGCTCTTTCCACCGATTCCTTCGCCGAGCGATACAGTTTCGATTTCGTTCCGCGATAGCCTTTGGCTAAAGCCAATATTTTTTTGCGCTTTTGCACGCGCTTATTTCCACGTTTTGCACGAGGCATAACTTTATCCTCCTAATATCTATAAATACTTTTATAATAACTTCCGACGCGAAGATTGGGAGACGCGGTGACGCGGGGAAAATCGCCGTGTCTCCGCGTCTCCGCGTCTCCGTGTCACATTTAATCTCTTCCGTAGGGCAGCATCGTCTGCACGCGCTTGAAATCGCCGTCGGAAACCAAAACGTCCTGGTCTAAAGCGCGTTTCCGCTTGGTCGTTTTCTTGGTCAAAATATGGCGCGCGTGCGAATGTCCGCGTTTGAACTTGCCCGAACCGGTCGAGCGGAAACGCTTCGCCGCGCCTTTGTGTGTTTTAAGTTTCGGCATAATTACTCCTTCTATTAGTGGATAGTTGATAACTGATAATTGATAGTTGTTTTGCTTTCACTATCAGTTATCAACTATCAGTTATCAATTAATCTTCTTTTTTCTCCGGCTTTTCCGGTTTCTTTTCAGATTTTCCGCCAGCCGTTTTTAAACTTTTCTTCGGAATGAAGATGGCAAACATCTGGTAGCCTTCCATCTTCGGCGCGACTTCGACGTCGGCGACGTCGGCTAAATCGTCACGCAGCTTCGCCAGAATCTTCGAGCCCAGCTCGCGGTGCGACATCTCGCGCCCGCGAAAGGCGATGGTGGCGCGAACTTTATCGCCGTCGGCTATCCATTCGCGAGCGCGCTCTTTCCGGTAAGCATAATCGTGCTCGTCGGTCGCCGGGCGAAACTTGATTTCCTTGACCGTCACGGTCACTTGCTTTTTCTTCGCCTCGTGCTGTTTCTTTTTCTGCTCGTAAAGAAACTTTCCGTAATCGATGATGCGGCACACGGGCGGCTGCGCGTTCGATGCGATTTCCACCAAATCGAGCCCGACCGAGCGTGCCCGCTGAATCGCGTCGCGCGTGTCCATCACGCCGAGCGCTTCGCCTTCTTCATCAATGACGCGCACCGCCGGAACGCGAATCCGCTCGTTGGTGCGATGCAGCGGCTCTCTTCTAAATGGCGGGCGATTTCCGCGCCCTCTAAAACCGTTAGCGATATTTTTTCTCCTTTCCAATAGTATAAGGTCAAATGTTTTTTGACTTTATAAGCTCCTCGAAGCGCGAGATTTTTCTCGATTAATCGGCTCGCGCCTTTTTATTTTATCTCAGGCTCCAGAACGATGTCCGAGACGTTTTGCTTATTCGCCGCGATGTCTGCCTGCTTTGTTTTGTAGCCTTCTTTCGTAAAAGTCAGCCGGACTTGTTTGGCTCCGGCGGTAATGGTCACAAAATTGAACTTTCCGTCCGCGCTCGTCCTTTGTTCGGATTCTTTTTTGAAAGCGCCCGCATTTGCATCGCTTTCCATTATTATCGTCACGCCGTCGAGCGGTCTGCCGTTCTGGTCTCTGACGTTTCCGTCTGCCGTCGTCACCGCCGATTCGCAAGCCGCGCCCAGAAGCATCGAAAATATTAAAACCAGCAAAAAAGATTTTCGCGCCGCCTGCCGTAAAACCACAATCGACAAATCTCCTAGCTCGTTTTGCCTTTCCGCACGAAGTCACGGACATAGCCGAACAAATCGCCGGAAGTCGGCTCGCCCGAAACAAACCAGTCTTCGACAATCGACGCCTGCTGCTCGACGTTATAAGAACCCCAATCCGCGCCCGGCTTGTAGCTGTATGCGCTGCCCGTTCCCATGCACTGGTTGATAACGGAATTATAAACGTAAGTCTGCGACAGCGTGCTGTTTTTGCCCTGCCAGACGTGCATCGTCTCATGAACCAGCAAATCCTTGTTCTTGCCTGACATATCGGGATACGCCGAGCCGACGTTCATCAGATAAGCCAGATTCATAAAACTTGTCAAATAACCGCCTAAGGCGACAATCGGAGCCATAAAGCCCGAAGCCGCCGCGCCCAGCAGCGACGTCACCAGCGAGGTCGGAATCGTAAACGGTCGGTTGTCGATACCGGCTCCGTTGGTGATAATTATTCTGACCCGGTAGGGCAAGGTATCGCCCATCACTCTCTGAACGATGTCATACTCGTTCTGGTTCATAAAACGCGCGCTGGTCGGAACTGTAATTCCCATTTTAAATTTCCTCCGTTTAATTTTGAAAGGAAATAGCGCGGTTTTCTTTTAATTTTTCGGCTATTTCCTTAAATTCGTCTAAGGTCATCGAGCCGATATCGCCGGTTTTGCGTTCGCGGACGGCGATTTTCTGCTCTTCTTTTTCCTTATCACCTAAGACGAGCATAAAAGGAACCTTTTGCAGCTGCGCATCGCGTATCTTTGCGCCGATTTTATCGGATTTTAAATTTATTTCAACCCGAAAACCCGATTCTTTCAATTCATTGCCGATTGTTTCGGCATAATCATTGATGCGGTCGGTAATCGGCAAAACCGTAATCTGCACCGGCGCGAGCCAGAAGGGAAACGCTCCGGCGAAATGCTCAATCAACACGCCGAAAAATCTCTCGACCGAGCCGAACAAGGCGCGGTGAACCATTATCGGGCGATGCTTCTGATTATCGTCGCCAATGTATTCGAGCTGAAAACGCTCCGGCAGATTAAAATCGAACTGCACGGTCGAAAGCTGCCACATGCGCCCGATTGAATCTTCGACTTTGATGTCGATTTTCGGACCGTAAAACGCCGCTTCGCCTTCGATTCTTTCATACGGAATCGACCGACGATTCAAAGCGTTAACCAAAGCGCGCTCGGCGTTTTCCCAGTCCGTGTCCGAGCCGAGATAACCTTTGTTGTCAGCGCCGCCGCGAACCGACAGCTCGACTTTGAATTTCTCGAAACCGAAAGTTTTGAAAACGTCGTAAGCGAAATCGACGCAATTTCCGACTTCCGCTTCAACCTGTTCGGGCGTGCAGAAAATATGCGCGTCGTCCTGCGTAAAACCGCGCACGCGCATCAGCCCGTGCAGCGTTCCCGACAATTCGGCGCGATAAACCGTGCCGAATTCGGCGTATCGCAGCGGAAGCTCGCGATACGAGCGCGGATGCGCTTTGTAAATGCCGATGTGTCCGGGACAATTCATCGGCTTTAAGCGAAACTCGGTTTCTTCGTTAAACCATTCGGGCAAGCCAATCGGCTCGAACAGATTCTCGGCGTAATTTTCTTCGTGACCGGAAGTTTGCCACAACTGGCGTTTGGCGATGTGCGGCGTGAAAACCAGCCCGTAACCGCGCTTCATCAATTCGTCGCGCAGATAATTTTCCATCTCGGCACGAATCGCGCCGCCTTTCGGATGCCAGAAAATAAAGCCCTGCCCATAATCTTCCTGTATGGAAAACAAATCCAGTTCTTTCCCTAGACGGCGATGGTCGCGTTTTTCGGCTTCCTCGCGCTGCTTGAGCCACGCGTCGAGCTCTTCCTGCGTCGCAAACGCGGTTCCGTAAATCCGCTGCATCTGCTCGTTTTCCGCGTCGCCTTTCCAATACGCGCCGGAAAGCGCCAGGAGTTTAAACGCCTTGATTTTGCCCGTGTGCGGAACGTGCGGACCCAGACAGAAATCGATAAACGGCGAATTATCAATATAATAAATGCTCGCCTGCGCGCTTTCTTCGACTTTTTCGCTGATAAGCTCGCACTTTAAAGGCTCGTCGCGCTCGGTAAAAAGCTTGATAATATCAGCTTTGCTGACATTTTCGCGGCGATACGGCAGATTCCGTTTGGCAATCTCGCGCATACGCTTTTCGATAACCGGCAAATCGGCTTCGGTCAACTGGCGCGGCGCGATGACGTCATAATAATAACCGTAACGCGGGTCGTCCATCAGCGCGGGACCGACGCCGAGCTTCGTGCCGGGAAACAAATCCAGCACCGCCGCCGCCAGCAGATGCGCGGTCGAGTGACGAATAACTTCCAGCCCGTCGCGCGTTTCCGCCAAAATCGGCTCGATTGATAAAACTTCGTCCGACGGCGCAAGCTCTTTATTTAAATCGACTTCCTCGCCGTTAACGCGCGCCGCCAGAGCCTTTTTCGCCGCGTCGCGGTCAAACGCTTTCAAAGCGTCCGCGACCGAAACGGGCGCGGGCAACTGCCGCTGCTGTTCGCCAAATTTTAAGTTTAATTCGCTCATAAATTAGTAAATAGTGAATCGTGAACAGTAAATAGAATCATTTACTTTCCAACGATAAAATTAAATTGTTCCGGCAAAAATCGCCTTCTGTTCACTATTTACGATTTACTATTCACTAGCAAAAAGATTTGATTCGATAAGAGCGACCTTGCCTCGTGCGTCTAAAGAAGAAACGCCAAATAACGCGCCATTAAAAGTTAAAGCGCGTCGTCGTAGTTCGTGTGCTGGCAAAGTTCTTAATCGGCATCTTACCAAAAAATAGAATCCGGCAGTTTTTCTATCCAAAAATAGATTTTCCGCCCTTTCAAAGTATGTAAGAGTATCATTTTGTGAAAAAAGTTGCAAGTATTAAATAAGAAAAATTAGCCACAGAGGGCACAGAGAATACAGAGAAAGAAACTAACAGGGATGAAGGGGATACAAGGGATAAAACAAAATCATTAATAATTATTTCTTTCTTATCCCTGTAAATCCTCTTCATCCCTGTTAGTTTCTTTCTTAAAAATCTCTGCGCCCTCTGTGGCTGAAAAATATTTTCCGGGTTTTCAAATAAACGATTGACTTTCACCGGAAATTAAGCTATTAAAAATACGAACGTCCGTTCATTTTATGCCGAAACTCAGTGAAAAAGTCATTGCGGAAAAACGTTCCGTAATCGCTACGGCGGCAAAAGAGCTTTTTATCAAACAGGGATTTCACGCGACTTCGATGCGTGACATCTCGCGGCGCGCGGACGTCTCTTTAGGCAATCTTTATAATTATTTCGAGACTAAAGAAGCGATTTTTGAATCAATCATCAACGGCTATCTGACCGTTATCGACGCTAAGCTGAAAACGATTATGGACGAAATCGACGAGCCGCTCGAGCCGACGAGCCTGCGCCATCTCGGACAGATGGCGGGCGAGCTGGTGAACGAGCATTCCGATTTTTGGCTTTTGATGTATATCGACGTTTTGGAATTCAGAAACAGGCACTTTCGGAAAATGTTCGACGGTTTAGCCGAAAGCTTCCGACGCGTGTTCGCCGAAAAATTTGATAAAGCCGTCAGGCGCGGCGACGTGCGCAAAGGCGTCGATCCGGCGGTCGTTTTTACGGCGGCGTATATGCAGTTTTTTAATTATTTTCTGGTCGAAAAGCTTTTCGGCGGAAATTCTCATCTGGGTTTGACGGACGAGCAGGCTTTAAATGTTTTGACCAAGATTTTCAGCTACGGCGTTTTGAGCGAGGAAAAGCTCGCGCAGTTTAAGAAGAAGCAGATTTTAACGACGGCTTGAAAAAAGTTTTCATCGTAAGATGAAAATTTTAAATGGCAAAAAACAAAAACGGACGTTCGTTTTTATTTTAAAAGAAAAAAATAGGAGAGCGAGATGTTGCGGAAGATTATTTTTAATATTTTCTTTGTTATTGGCGTGCTGGCGGCGGGCGCAAACTCTATTTACGCGCAGGGCACGACCGGACAAATCAGCGGCACGGTAACCGACCCGAACGGCGCGGTCGTGCAGGGCGCGAGCGTGACCATTTCCAGTCAGGAAACCGGCTTGTCGCGCGCGACGACGACCACCGGCGACGGCATTTATTCATTCCAGCAATTGCCGCCCGGCAATTACGAAATTGCGGTCAGCGCAAATGGCTTTGCGCGTTATGTGGCGCGCGTCGTCATTAATATCACGCAAACCACGACTGCAGATGTCCAGCTTGCCTTGGTTGGTGTAGACACGAATATGGTAAATGTTGAGACGGAAGCGCCGGTTTTGCAGACGGAAACTTCGCAAAACGGGCGCGTCATCGAAGGCGCGACGCTGCGCCAGCTGCCGCTGCCGACGCGCAATTTCCAGCAGCTTCTGACCTTGCAGGCGGGCGCGCAGTCGTCGGTTTCCAATAACACGGAGCTCGGACGCGGCGACGCGACGATTTCCGTCAACGGTCAGCGCACGACTTCCAACTCGGTGCGCATCAACGGCATCGACGCCAACTCGATCGGCACGAACTCGACGCCGAACATCGCCGTTCCGGCGACCGACAGCATACAGGAATTTGTCGTGCAGACATCGCTCTACGACGCTTCGCACGGGCGCAACGCGGGCGGCAACGTCGAAGCCGTGACGCGCTCGGGCACAAACCAGTTTCGCGGCAACGCCTATTATTTTTTCCGCGACCGCAAGCTGACGGCAAACGAGCCGTTTATCAAAGGCAGAGGCTTGGACAAACCGGAATTTTCGCGTCATCAATACGGCGGAACATTCGGCGGTCCCGTCGTTCGCGACCGCATTTTCTTTTTCGGCTCTTATCAGGGCACGCGCGAGAAAAACGGTTATTCGCTGATTAACAGTCTGACTTCGCCGACCGTGCCGCTCGGCTTGCGCGACGATAACCGCACGGCGGCTGGACTCAACGCGACTTTCGGCATTCCCGTCGCGAGTGTTAACGCGGTGTCGCTCGCCATTCTTAACGCGCGTCTGCCGAACGGACAGTTTGTGATTCCTTCGTCCGGCACGACCATCCGACCAGCCGACTGCCTGCCGACATTAACGACCAATCTTTGTCCGATAACCGTTCCGCAATCGGGCGTTTCGCGTTTTCGGGAAAACCAGTTTAATGCCAACGGCGATTTCGTCATCAGCGACAGCCACAATATCTCCGCCAAATTTTTCGTCGCCGACAATCCGACCTTTCAGGCGAATTATAATTTCGCGGGCTTGGGCAACGGCGAGCGCCAGCTTATCGGCTTCGGCGGCGATTTGACCATCAAACAGAAGCTTTATTCGATTACCGACAATTACATTTTCTCGTCGAATATCGTCAATCAGGCGCGTTTCGGGTTTAATCGCCTGCGCGTGACGAGCGTTCCGGAAGAGCCTTTTACCGCCGCCTCGCTCGGTATTACCAGCCCGCTCGGCGCTCTGTTTCCGGGCGCGCCGACGATTCAGCTTGCCGGTCTGGATTCGCAGTTTTTCTTCGGCGCGGCGCCGCTCGCCGACCAGTCTTCGCGCATCAACGGCTACAATTTCAGCGACGTGCTTTCGGTCACGAAGGGCAATCATCGCCTGCGCTTCGGCGGCGAATATCGCTTTTCGCAGGTGAAATTTTACTTTAACGCCTTTTCGCGCGGGCAGGTTATTTTCGGCAGCTTTAATAATTTTCTGTCCGGCGTCGGAACGTCGCTGCTCGGTTCGGGCGTCTTCGACCGTTATTTCAAGGTCAAGGACACGAATTTTTTCGTGCAGGATGACTGGAAAATCAGCAACCGCCTGACCTTAAATCTCGGCTTGCGCTACGATTTATACGGCTTGCCGGCGGAAAATCAGTGCAGACTCGTCAATTTCCTGTTCAACCAGGTGAAGGTCGGGACGACCGCCGCGCCTGCCGCGCCGCCGAACGGTTTCGTGCAAGCCGAAGGCGGGCAGCTTGCCGGCGTTCCGACGGTCGAAAAAACGCTGGTGCCCGTCGATAAAAATAATTTCGCGCCGCGCATCGGTTTCGCTTATGTGCTGGACGAACAGTTAAAAATGGTCGTGCGCGGCGGCTACGGCATTTATTACGACCGCATCTCGACGCGTTTTGCCAACACGCAGCTTTTTAATTATCCGTATTTCGCGCTCGGCGTCGGGCTGCCGGGCTCGCTGCTGCCGGGAATTACCCAAAAGTTTGCCAACCCGTTTATACCGCTGCCCGCGCCTTCGCAATTTCCGACCGCCGCGACGATTCCTTCGCCGCTCGCGCCGCTTTCGCCGTTTATCGGCGTGCCGGTGGCGGGCGTTTACGTCGACCCGGATTTGCAGACGCCTTACGTCGAGCAGTACAACATCGGCTTGCAGTGGGAATTCTGGAACAATTTCGTTTTCGACATCGGTTACGTCGGCAATCGCGGCAGACATCTTCTGCAATTGCTGAGTCCGAATCAGCCGGTTTACAATCCGGCGACGAATGCGTTTGCCACGCCTTTCGCGGCGACGGCTATCTCGGCGCTGAAAAACGCGACGGGCGGCGTCCAGCAGGTTTCGACGACTTCGCTTTCAAATTACAACTCGCTGCAAATGTCGCTCTCGAAACGCTTTGACAGCGGCTTGCAATTTCTCGCCGCATACACTTTCGGAAAATCGATTGACTATTATTCGGGCGGAAACGTCAACGAGCTGGCAAACGTGGCGGGCGACCAGTTTAACTGGCGCACGAATCGCGGGCGCTCGGATTTCAACCGCGAGCAGCGCCTGGTCGTCAGCGGCGTTTACGCTTTCCCGAAACGCAATTTCGAAAACGGTTTCGCCAAAGCGTTTTTGAATAACTGGCAAATCGCCGGAATCGCCGTTTTCCAATCCGGCTTGCCGTTTTCGATTATCGATAACCCGGGCAACGGCGTGATTCAGCGCGCCAATTTCAACCGCAATTTCAACGGCGATATTTACACGTCCGGCAGCGTTCCCGAACGGCTGAACGGTTATTTCAACACGGCGGCGTTCGTTCGCTCGTGCCCGATTGGAACGGTCGTCGCCGGAGTTTTCGTCGCCTGCGCCAACAACGGCGTCGGCGCGGTCAACAATCCGACTTTCGACGCGGCGAATCCGTTCGGCAATACGACGCGCAACGCTTTCACCGGACCGGGACAAAAGAACGTGGACGTTTCGCTTATTAAAATCATCCCGTTCAGCGAGCAGTTTCGCGGCGAATTCCGCATCGAAGCCTTTAACGTCTTTAACTGGGTAAATTACGCCAACCCGAACAACAACATTTCGGGCGCGAATTTCGGACGCATTGAGCGCGCCTCGACCGGACCGCGCGTCATCCAGCTGGGCTTTAAGCTGAATTTCTAAACCTCAGCGAGACCGCGAGCAGCAAAGGCTTTCAGCCGTCAAAATCTGAAAGCCTTTTTTATCCGCCATAATTTTTTAAAAAGGTAAGGAGAGCAGATGAACGGGAAAAAAAGTTTTATTCAGATGTTTGCGGTCTTCGGTTTGGTTTTGATTTCGATGCAGACGGCTTCGGCGCAGTTGACGACGGATTTTCAAAACTGGCTCAGCGCCAACGGCTACGGCGGTTATAATTTTAATTACAGCGGCAACAGTTACGGCGGCAAAGCGAGCGCAGGCGATACGGTCGTCAATCAGCCCGTAATTTTCATTCATGGAAACTCGGATTCGGCGCTCGGTCAAAGCTCGACTTTAACCGGCTGGAACAGCTCGATAAATTATTTTCTGTCGCAGGGCTATAAAACCTCGGAGCTTTACGCGACGACCTGGGGCGACGCCAGTCCGGCGCTGTCGGCTTATCAATATCACTCGAAGCCGAACCTGCAAAAAATTCGCGCGTTTATCCAAGCCGTCAAAGCCTACACGGGCGCGGCGAAAGTCGATGTCGTGACGCATTCGATGGGCGTTACTTTAGCGCGCAAAGCGGTTTTGGGCGGCGCGGGCGATGATGCGGCAAATGGCGGAAGCTATAATCTCGGCTCGCCTCTGACGGCGAGCGTCGATACATTCGTCGGCATCGCGGGCGCGAATTACGGCTTGGTTTCGTGCTATCAAACCGGCGGCGCGACGCCGACCTGCGCGGCGACGAACGGACTTTATCCGGGATATGCGGCAGGCTCGCCGCCGTTCGGCTTGTCGAATATTTTGTATAACATAAACTATTCCGCCGCTTCGCATTACGAAGGCAGCTTTGTTTACACAATCTGGTCAACCGCCGACGAAGTCATCGGTTACGGCGGTGTGGTTTACGGTCGCTATACTTCGCGGATTCCCGGACAAAACGGCGAAGTCACTTTCGGTGCGTATCCGTACGGTCACATCAATTCAAAAGATTTGACCGGCTATTATCAATGGCGAATGGTGAAATTCCACGCTGCCAATTAAGTCTAATGTCCAAAGTCCAAAGTCCAAAGTCAGATTTTCAAAATCGAAACGTCAATGTCAGCAAACAAAATGACTTTGGACGCGGGACTTTGGACTTTGGACTTTATTATGAATCACACGGCGCGGGCGAGCCGCTGGTTTTGATTCCGGGCTTTGCGGCGGGCGCGTGGACGTGGTTTGAGCAAACGGAAGAATTGTCGAAAACGTTTCGCGTCATCACGTTTGACCCGCGCGGCGTTTCGCGCTCGGCGACAGGCGAAAGCTTGACCGAAACGATTTCTTTGCAAACGATTGCCGCCGACATCGCCGGTTTGCTCGATTTTCTGCAAATTGAAAAGGCGAATATTCTGGGCGTTTCATTCGGCGGATTCGTCGCGCAGGAATTCGCGCTCCGATTTCCCGAACGCCTGAAAAAGCTGATTCTGGCTTGCACGAGCTTCGGCGGCAAAAATCACGTCGCGCCGGATTCGGAAGTTTTAGCCGCGTTTGTCGCCGCCGACGATTTGAACAAACAGGAGCGCGTCCGACGCTTTATGATTCCGGCTTTCACGCCCGAATTTGCCGCGTCCCGCGCCGGTATAATCGAAAAAGTCTGCCGCCTGCGCACGGAAAACATTGTGCCGGAAAATGTTTATTCCGAACAGTTAAACGCCGCCGTCACGTTTGACGCCGAGCAGCGCGTTTCGCAGATTCGAGCCGAAACTTTAGTTTTAACCGGCGACCGCGACATTGTCGTGCCGCCGCAAAATTCGTTTAATCTGGCAAAAGCGATTCCGCGGGCGACTTTGAAAGTTATCGAAAACGGCAGCCATATGTTTTTTATCGAAAACGCGACGGAATTTAATCAAACTGTAACGGAGTTTTTGAAAAATATTTAACCGCAGAGATTTTTGACAAGGAAATTTACAGGGATGAAGGGGATGAACAGGGATAAATAAAATTCAATTTCTTATCCCTGTCTATCCTGTTATCCCTGTAAATTTCTTTCTCTCTGCGGTGAAAAAATTATGCGCAACGGAAAAATTATCGGAACCGGAGTTCACCTTCCCGAAAAAATTATCACCAACGACGATTTAAGCCGGATGCTCGGCGAAGATATTAACGAATTCGTCTCGCAAAATCTCGGAATTTTGCAGCGTCACGTTCTGGCGGACGATGAAAGCGCGGCTGATTTGGCGGCGCCGGCGGCGGAAAATGCTCTGCGAGACGCCGGAATCTCCGCCGGAGAAATAGATTTAATCGTCGTTTCGACCGACACGCCGGAATATATCTCGCCTTCGACTTCGGTCGTCGTCCAGCATCGAATCGGCGCGAAAAATGCGGGAACTTTCGATACGAACGCCGCCTGCGCCGGTTTCGTGACGGCTTTCGACACGGGCTTAAAATACATTATCGCCGATAAAAATTACAAAAACGTTCTCGTCATCGGCGTCTACGCGATGTCGAAATTTCTCGATTGGACGGAAAAGAAAACCGCGACGATTTTTGCCGACGGCGCGGGCGCGGTCGTGCTTCAGGCGACCGCAGAAGAAAACGTCGGCTGGCTCGCCTCGAAGCTCGAAGCGCGAGGCGAATATCACGATTTTCTCGGCATTTTCGCGGGCGGCTCGAAATATCCGGTTACCCTTGAAGAACTCGAAAACGGTTATCGCACGAAAGTTCGTTTCGCCAAAAGGACGCCGCCGGAAATCAATTTCGAAGGCTGGCAGCGCATCGTCAAAGAGCTTTTGCGGCGCGTCGATTTGACGCTCGACGACGTCAATTTATTTCTCTGGACGCAGGTCAATCTTTCGACGATTAAACAGGTGATGGCGGCGCTGAATCAGCCGTTCGAAAAAACGCACACGATTATGGACAAATGGGGCTATACCGGCTCGGCTTGTATCCCGATGGTTTTGCACGACGCTATCGAAGCCGGAAAATTAAAGCGCGGCGACACGGTCGTTTTCTGCGCTTCGGGCGGCGGCATCAATATGGCGGCGATGGTTTTTCGATATTAAAAGCGATTTCAAAAATACGTCTTTGCGTTCTTTGCGGTTTAATTTGCCGCGAAAAGATTAACCGCAAAGAACGCAAAGGTTTTCGCAAAGGTCGCAGAGTGTTTTTTGAGATGGATTGTAAAAACGATTGAGGTTTTTCGATATTAAAAAACGCGTGGAATTTATATAATTTCGGAGCATGAAACCTTCGTTTAAAAATATCGTCATCCTGTTCGTTTTGTCCTTTCTGGTCACCGCCGTTTTCAGCGTTTCGATAAAGAAATTTTTCGCGGCGGAATCGTGGACGCTGAATTTGAGCAAAGGCTTGCTGATTCCGTGTTTTACGTGGACTGTTCAGCTCGTTTTATCGGCGCTTTTGCTGCGCGGCGCGGAACGCATTTTTTACTGGACGCAGCTTGGCGTTATCTGTCTGGTCGGCTCGGTCGCGCTGCTTCCGGCGGCTTTTTACAATTTTGCGGTTCAATCGCCGTCGCCGTATGTTTCGATTTTCAGCGTTTTATTGTGCGTCGCGATAATGTGCGTGACGCTGTATTTTCTCTTGAAACCGCGCGGCTACAATCCGCTTTGGACAATCGGCTGGACGGCGACGATTATCGTCAATATGTCGCTCTACGCTTATTCGATAAATTTGATTCGATGAATTTTCCGAATGTTTACACGCTTTTTCGCCGGCAAACCGCCAGATATCGCGGCGCGCCGATTTTCTATTCGCGCGCCGTGTCAGAACCATCTGCGGTAGCGGGCGGGTTGAACGCGGACAATCGAGACGCAAAGGTTTACCCATCCGCTACCGCAGATGGTTCTGACCGGAACAAGAACTACTGGAAATCAACGAACTGGGAAGATTTTGAACAACAGGTTCACGATTTCGCCTGCGCACTTTTAGCGAAAGGCTTAAGCAAAGGCGCGAGCGTCGCAATTTTAGCCGGAAACGTGCCGGAATGGACGATTGTCGATATTGCGACGATTGCGGCGGGCGGCGTCGGCGTCGGAATTTATCCGACCAGTTCGCCGGAACAATGCGAATATATCATCAATCATTCCGACGCGCAGTTTGTTTTTGTCGATTCGCAAAAACAACTCGAAAAAGTTTTGCAGGTTCGTGAACGCTTGCCGCAAGTCAAAGAAATAATTGTTTTAGAAAAGCGAAACGAGGCGGAAGCCCGCGCGTCAGCAAGGGCGGAAAATCTTTTAGAAAACGAAAACTCTGCTTCAATATTGACGACGAATCAAAAAGAATCCGCCTTTGAAGATTTCCTCAAATTCGGAAAACAAAATCGCGAAAAGTTTTTGCCGCAAATCGAAGAAACCGGTTACGGCGCGCGAGCCGAAGACACGGCGATAATGGTTTATACAAGCGGGACGACCGGCAATCCGAAAGGCGCGATGCTGTCGCATAAATATATTTTAAATTCGTGCGAGTCCCTGCGCCGTTCCGTGCCGGTTTTCGACACGGACGTTTCGTTTTCTTACTTGCCGGGCTGTCACGTCGCCGAGCGGATTTCGGGCATTTACAACCGGCTTTACAACGGCGCGAGCGTTTATTTCGTTGACGATTTGGCGCGGCTTTACGCTTATATGCTCGAAGTCAAGCCGACGGTTTTCGCTTCGCTGCCGAGATTTTTTGAAAAAGTTTACGCCCGTGTCGTTTCCGAAGTGCAAAATCTGCCGTTGCGTGAGCGCGAGGAGTTTGAAAAATCTCTGAACGTCGGGCGCGGAATCGTGCGTCTGCAAATGGCGAAAGAGGAAATTTCGGATGATTTAAAGGAAAGATTCGCGGACGTTTCGCCGAATTTTCAGCGCGTTCGTGACGCTTTCGGCGGAAATATCCGGCTCGCGACGAGCGGCGGCGCGCCTTTGCCGAATGAAATCGCGGAATTTTTCGCCAGCGCCGGACTGCCGATTTTGCAGGCTTACGGGCTGACGGAAAACATCTGCGTCGCCTTTAATCGCGCCGACGATTTCAAATTCGGCACGGTCGGCAAACCGATGCCGATGTGCGAGGTGAAAATCGCGCCGGACGGCGAAATTCTCGTCAAAAGCCCGATGATGTTTTCCGGTTATTACAAGGAGCCGGAAAAAACGGCGCAGATGTTTGACGCCGAAGGCTGGCTGAAAACCGGCGATTTGGGCGCGCTGGACGAAGACGGTTTTTTGAAAATCACCGGGCGCAAAAAAGAAATCATCGTTCTTTCGACCGGCAAAAACGTCGCGCCCGCGCTGCTCGAAAATCTTTTGAAGGAAAATCATCTCATCAGCCAGGCGTTTATCTACGGCGACGGTCGCAGCTATCTGACGGCGCTCATCACGCTCAATCAAATCGAAGCCGAAGCTTATGCGCGGGCGCATAATGTCGCGTTTTCGGACTTTGCCGATTTGACCGGAAAAGAAGAAATCCGCGCAATTGTCGCGGCGCAAATCGACAAAACAAACGCCCGCGTCGCTTCGAGCGAGCAAATCAAAAAATTCGTCATTTTAGAGCGTGATTTCTCGCCCGATTTGGACGAAGTGACGCCGACTTTGAAAATAAAACGCGCCGTCGTCGCCGAGCGTTTTCAGGATGTTTTACAAGGTCTTTACTGAAAGGCGAAAACGCGTTGAGATGAGTAGCGCCAGCGTCTCGCTGGCTGTCCTGAGTGCGTCTCGCGCTCAGTTTTCTCAAACCTGACGCAACTTTGCGTTGAATATGGCGGCAAGATGCTGCCACGACAGCCAGCGAGACGCTGGCGTTACGATTGCTGTTTGAAAATTTTTCGGCGAAAACTATTGTGCAAACGCACCGTGATGGTTGAAGATAATAGAAAAGTCTAACGAACGAGGGAATGTTTTCTATGCAGGGAATTTTCAAGGATTATCTTGAGCCGGTCAGAGACGTTTTAAATTACACGATTTTTACGCTCGGCGAAGCGCGCATTACGCCTTTGAGCCTCATTTACCTGGTCGTTTTGCTGATTTTGCTGTTCGTTTTATCGAATAAGCTGAAGAATTTTCTGGTCGAACGGCTGCTCGGACGCACCAAACTGGATTTGGGCGCGCGGCAGGCTATCGGGACGATAACGCGTTATCTCATTCTGTTTATCGGATTTTTGATAATTCTGCAGACGGTCGGTATAAACTTAACGACGCTCAACGTTTTGGCGGGCGCGGTCGGCATCGGCGTCGGTTTCGGCTTGCAGAATATCGCCAGCAATTTTATCAGCGGCTTGATAATTTTGTTCGAGCGCCCCGTGCAGGTCGGCGACCGCATCGAGATTGAAAACGTCAACGGAAAAGTGATTTCCATCGGCGCGCGCAGCACGATTGTCCGGACAAACGACAACATCACGATTATCGTGCCGAACAGCAAATTTATTTCCGAAAACGTGATTAACTGGAGCTTTGAAGGCAAAAGAATACGTTTTCGCGTGCCGGTCGGCGTCGCCTACAACGCCGATATTAATCTGGCGAAAAAGCTGCTTTTGCGAGTGGCGGATGAAAACGGCGACGTTTTGAAAGAACCGAAGCCTTCGGTGCGCTTTATTCGATTCGGCGAAAGCTCGATTGATCTGGAATTGTGGGTTTGGAGCAAGGAAAAATTACAGCGCAAAGCCGCTTTTATCAGCGATTTAAATTTTGCCATCTGGGAAAAATTTCGCTCCAACAATGTCGAGATTCCGTTTCCGCAAACCGACTTGCACATTCGCAGCGGGAAATTGAAAGTCGAAAACGGCGAGATTGCTTTTGTCGATGACGGCGATGAAGAAGAAAATTCTGAAAATGAAACAAGTGAGAAAGATGAAAAATAATCTGAAAAAATTATTGATAATCGCGCTTTTCGCGCTGCTCGCGGCGGCAAATGTTTTTGCCCAAAGCGCCGCGCCGCAGGAAAAAACGGCGACGGTTTTCGGCGCGAAAATTAACTACGTCGAAGCGGGCGACCAGGCGAAACCGGCGGTCGTCCTGCTGCACGGGCTTGGCTCAAGCTCAGCCGCGTGGCAGTTTAACATCCCGGCGCTGGCGGCGAAATATCGCGTTATCGTGCCCGACCAAATCGGTTTCGGCAAATCCGACAAGCCTCTGCTGAAATATCGCGTCGGCACATACGTCGACTTTCTCGATAAATTCTTGTCCGAGATAAAAGTCGAAAAAGCGACGCTCGTCGGAAATTCGCTCGGCGGCTGGGTCGCGGCGTGGACGGCGATTAAATATCCGAATCGGGTCGAGAAAATCGTTCTGGCGGACGCCGCCGGTTTAAAGCCAGCCGAAGTCGATTTTAATTTGATTTATTCGCTGAATTATTCGACGCGCGACGAAGTCCGCCAGCTTGTCAAGCTCGTTTTTTACAATCAGGCGATTTTCGGCAGCGAGCTGTTCGTCGAGCAGTCGATGAACGTGCGCGTCGCCGCCAATGACGGCTACACGATAAACAGCCTGATTGAATCAATCAAACGCAGCGAGGATTTTCTCGACGGTCAGCTCGCCAAAATTCAAAAGCCGACCTTGATAATCTGGGGCAAACAGGACGGTTTATTAAAACTCGCCGACGGCGAGCGTTTCAATCGAGAAATCGCAGGCTCGCAGCTCGTCGTTTTCGACCAGTGCGGTCACGTTCCGCAAGTCGAGAAAGCCGCGGATTTCAACGCGGCGGTTTTGAAATTTTTGGAAAAACAATAAAAAAAACTGATAACTGATAACTGATAACTGATAGTGAAAGCAAAACAACTATCAGTTATCAGTTATCAACTATCACTTATCATTAATATGGAATTAAAAATCGGAGATAAATTCTCCACCAGCAAACAGATTACCGATGCGGTGGTGCGCGCTTTTGCGGAGCTTTCGGGCGATTACAACCCGATTCACCTGGACGAAGAATTTGCCGCCAAAACGCGTTTCGGCAAACGAATCGCGCACGGAATGATTTCGGGCGCTTTGATTTCCGCCGTGCTCGGTTACGAATTGAAGGACAGAAAAATCGTCTATCTTTCGCAGACTATGAAATTTACCGCGCCGGTTTTTATCGACGACACGGTGACGGCGACGGCGACCGTGACGAACGTTCGCGAAGACAAACACATTGTCATCGTCGAGACGATTTGCACGAATCAAAACAATGAGGTGGTCGTCAAAGGCGAAGCGGCGATAATGGTTTTGCCCGAATGAATGACTTTGCACGGAAATAAGGAGAAGCTGATTGTCAATTGTCAATTTTAAATTATAAATTGAGCGGCAGAATCTTTTGTTAATCAATTAACAATGAATAATTGACAATTGACAATTCGCGATTGAAATTCTTCTCGCCTTTATTAGTTTTTGTATTAAGCCCGAATAAATTATGCAGGAAAATTTTCAAACCGGAGCGCCGACCGGCAAAGCGACGTCTTATGCCTGGTATGCGCTCGTTTTACTGACGCTCGTCTACACGCTGAATTTTCTCGACCGGCAGATAATCTACATTCTTTTTCAGCCGATAAAACAGGAAATGGCGCTCAGCGATTCGCAGCTGGCGCTCATCGGCACGACGGCGTTCGTCATTTTCTATACCGCGCTCGGCATTCCGTTCGGCTGGCTGGCGGATAAAGGCTCGCGCAAAACGTTGATTGCGGTCGGCTTGGTCGTCTGGAGCCTGTTTTCCGGCTTGACCGGATTTGCCACGGATTTCTGGACGCTTTTCGGCTGCCGCCTGATGGTCGGCGTCGGCGAAGCGACTTTAGGTCCGGCGGCGATTTCACTGCTGAGCGATTATTTTCCGCCGACCCGGCGCGCGACCGTGACGAGCATTTATTCGATGGGAATCGCCGTCGGCGCTGGACTCGCGGCATTCTTAGGCGGCTGGATCGGTCAAAATTACGGCTGGCGCTGGGCTTTCTATTTGCTCGGATTTCCGGGCGTGGTCATCGCCGTGTTGGTTTTTCTTCTGCGCGAGCCGTCGCGCAGCAGGGACGCCGTAAAATCTGAATCAAATCAGCCGGAAGCCGGGCAGGGCAATCAGGAAAGCGTAAAATCCGATTCGACGTCCGGTTCGATTTGGCAGGCAATCGGAACTCTTTTATCAAATAAACTGTTTATTCTGCTTTGCCTTGGCTACGCTCTGCTCGGGCTGGCGACGAACAATCTTTCGATTTGGGGCGCGGTTTTTTACACGCGCGTTTTCGGGCTGAACATCGCGACCATCGGTTTTTACACGGGAATTTTCGTGATTGTCGCGGGCATTCCGGCGACGCTCTACGGCGGCGTGCTGGCTGACTGGTTCCGGCGCAGACGAAGCGGCGGGCGGATGTTTTACGGCGCGATTCTGTGCGTCGTTTCGATTCCTTTCTGGCTCGTGCTGCTTTTCGCGCCGGATTACAAAATCGCTTTTGCCGCCCAATTCATATTGCTCGCCATCGCGCTGGCGTGGCTCGGCGCGGCGGCGGCTGACGCGACCGAAATCGCGGGCGCGAACCGGCGCGGGCTGGCGGTCGCCATATATTTTTTCGCCGTCAATATTGCGGCTTACGCCTTCGGCTCGTTTTTGATTGGAAAATTAAACGACCTCGCCGGAATCGTCACCGACTCGAAAACCGGCGTCACGACCAACGGCGAAATGATGCGTTATACATTGCTGGTTTGCCCGATTTCCTGTCTTCTCGGCGGCGTTTGCCTGTGGCTCGGCAGTCGAATTCTGGATAAAAAAGGCGAATAAGCGACGGCAGAAACGCGACAGTCATGGAGCGTGTTTCAACATTAATTGTTGGACACACAAATTTCAATCAGCCTGTCTAGTTGCTAAACTCGGACACGCTCCATGACTGTCGCGTTTCTGCCT
>DASVWG010000328.1:0-1978 GCA_036389695.1 Pyrinomonadaceae bacterium | reverse complement strand
CAGCCCGACGCTGTAAAAATGACTGTAATACGGGTTGCGACCCTGCTCGCGCCCGCCCGCCAGAAAATAAATCGTGCGGCTTTGCTCATCGACCTTCTCGATTTCCGTGACCACGAAATCGCCGGTCGTCACCTGATTTTTCACCTTTCCGGTCGTCAAATCGTATAAATAGAGATGTCCCCAGCCGTCGCGCTCGGAAAACCATAAAACTTCGTTCGATGCCGGAAGATAACGCCAGTTGACGCTCGACCAGCCGGACTCGAACTGCGTCGGCGAAGTTTCTTCAAAGACTTCCCGAATCGCGCCGGTCGTTGCATCAGCCACGCGGAATTTCGCCTGTTTGTGGTCGCGCGTCGAAGAAACAAAGGCGAGCGTTTTGGCGTCGTCGCTCCATTCCACGTCGGTAAAACCGCCGTCGCACGAAATATCGTCGCACAAGGTCGAGCGATGGTCGTCCGCCGACATTTGCAGCCGTATGACTTTCGCGTTATCGACGTCGATAATCACGCGGTGAATCTTGACGATTTCCTTATCGGTCGGCAGCGGATATTTCCACGCCTGCAATCGCGGCGCGCCGACGTTGGTCGAAACCAGATACATATCGCTGACGTTGCGCTGGTCTTGCTGAAAAGTCGCGATTTTTCTGGAATCGGGCGACCACGCCAGAATCGGTCGGTCGCTGTGTTTCCAGCCCGCGTTGTCCGTCGCGTAGCCGAAATCTTTCACGCCGTCGGTCGTCAATTGCGTTTCCTTTCCGCTCGCGTTGTCGCGCACCCACAAATTCCAATCGCGGATAAATGCCGTGCGCTTTCCGTCGGGCGAGGGAACGGCGGCAAATCCGCCGCGCGGTCCGCTTCCCGCGCCGCTGCCGCCGGTGCAGGTGTAGGTTTGAATATCACATTCCCAACTTTTTGCGGCGGCGGTGAATGAAATCTTTTTTCCGTCGGGCGAAAAAGTAAACTGCATAAACGGCAATCTCGCGGCTTCGTATTTCGCGCCCGCCGCCGTCGAAAGCGCGGCGGCGAGTTTGGCGTGGTCGAAAGCCGGCTGGCGAGTTCCGTTTGCCGGATTGACGAGGATAAATTCGCTGCCCTGCGGCGTTAAGACGCGATACCAGAAACGCTCGTCGGGCAGCCAGTTCGGACGCACGCCGGTGCGGTCAACCAGCTGACCGGTGTTGTAGCCCATAAACCTTTCCGCCCGCTCGTAATCGGCGGCGGTCAAACTGCCTTGCTGGGCAAAAACGTTCAGAGCGAAAACGAAAATTAAAGCCGGAAGAACAAGCTTCGAAAGATAAAATTTATTCATATTTTTGATTTTCAGCGACACTTAAAATAACGGAGATACAAGTAACTTTTAACACAGTCGGCGCGGCAGTTTCAAAGGCAATCGCAGTATTAACGCAATGTAATAAAAAGAAGCGTCGTCAAAAGAAATGTAGGGGCAGGTCTTGTGCCTGCCCAATGAGCGCGCGAGCGCGAACCATCGGTTTAAATATCTTCAACATTGAATTTAATTTAAGCCTATATTCGCTACGCTCATTGGGCAGGCACGCGGGCGTGCCCCTACAATTTTCTGCCTCAATTTTTCCAAATTTGAAAAAAATATTGACAGTTAAAATTAAGCTGTGATAGTTTCTATCAACCGGCAACATACAGCTTTACCGGAATGCCCCGTCGGTGAAATTTAAAAAGCGGATTATTATCTAAAGTCTGAAGTCTGCGACGCGTCGGAGAATCACTTTAAACTTTAATAAAGCATCGATTTCCGACTGATTTAACCAAACTCCAAACAGGTAAATTTTTTCTGAAGACAAGCTAAAACTATATGCAAACTGCCCCGTTTTTTACCGCCGAAGCGGAAGTTACGCCCGCAAATCTCGGCGCCGCCATTCAACAGGCGATTGAAATCGAAATCGCCACGATTCCCGTCTATCTTTACACGTATTATTCGCTGAACCGCGCGCCGAATCAAAATC
>DASVWG010000327.1:0-6613 GCA_036389695.1 Pyrinomonadaceae bacterium | reverse complement strand
CTGCTCAGATTCCTCGCTTCTTCGCTGAGTCAAATATATTAAATACCTTTCGTTTTATAACAATAAACAGGTTCGGGTGTCGATTAAGACTTTTGCTTTAATTTTTCCGCTTTCTTCCTGTCGGCTTTAGCTCTTTCCGTCAGACCGATTTTGTCGTAAATGACGGCTCGGTTGCGATATGCCAGAGCGTAATCGGGCTTTAGCTGAATCGCCTGGGTGTAATCTTTTATCGCCCGCGTGTATTCTTTTTTATTGTTGTAAGCGTATCCGCGATTGATAAAAGCTTCGAGAAAGTGCGGCTTTAATTCGATGGCTTTGATGAAATCTTCTATCGCCGCGTCGAATTGTTTTTTCCGGCTGTAAGCGTTTCCGCGATTGTTAAAGGCATCGGAATAGTTCGGGTCTAATTCGATGGCTTTGGTGTAGTCGCTTATCGCCTGGTCGTATTTGCCTTTGTCCTGGTAGGCGTTGCCGCGAATAAGGTATGCCCACGGCAGTTTTTCGTTGTGTTCGATGGCGATGTCGCATAGCGCGATTGCCTTGTCGGTTTCACGGTTTTGCCAGTGCCGGTTTGCCCTTTCGACATAATCTTCCGGCGAGAGAAGCGCTTTCGGGCTTTCTTCGAGCTTGATGTTTATTTTGGTTCTGGTGCGCGCGTCTTCGGATATTTTTATCTGCTCGAAGGCGGCGCGCAGAGCCTCGCGCATTTCGCCAGCCGAGCCGTACCGGTTTTCGCGCTCAATCGCCATCGCCCGCTGCAAAACGTCTGAAATCTCCGTTGAAACCTTCGGATTAAGCTGCCTGACCGGCGGCAGGTTGTCGCCTTTTCCAGTCCATTCCGACATCGCACGAGTTGGAGCCGTGACCGGAAAAGTGTCGGTTAAAAGCTGGTAAACGGTCGCGCCGAGCGCGTAGATGTCGCCGCGCGCGTCGGAGTTTTGTTCCAGAATCTTCAGCGTCCGTTCGAGAAAGCCGACCGAAAGCATCTGAAAATAATTGGTATCCGCCCGCAAAATCTGTTCGAGCGGCGAATAAAAAATCGAATGCGCGGCGAGGCTGCTGACCGTGTTGACGGTCGTCGCGCCGACCGCGCCTTTGGCAAGTCCGAAATCCAGCACTTTTACTTTCCCGCGCGAATTGACTTTCAGATTCGAAGGCTTCAAATCGCGATGGTAAATTCCCTGCGAATGCAAATCTTCGAGCGCGTCGAGAATCTGGTCTGCCCATTCGAGAACTTCTTCGACCTCGAAAGGAACTTTTCTATTCTGGAGCGTTTCCGCCAAATCTTCGCCGCGAATCAGCTCCATCACGAGATAGTGCACGTCGTCTTCGGAAAAATAATCTCGCACCTTGGGAAAAGCATCATGCGTCAGATTTGCCAGAAACTGCGCCTCGCGCGTGAAAGCCGTGCGCGTCAAATCTTCGTCGGCGTAAGTTTCCTTCAGCGCGACCGACGCGCCGCCGAAGCGATTATCTTTCGCCTCGTAAACCGCGCCCATCCCGCCGCTGCCGAGCAAATCTATAATTTCATAGCGTTCGTGCAGAACTCTGCCGTTCGATAAAGGAGAGCGTTTCTTCATAAACCGCGTTCTTTTGAAGTTAAGGCGACCAGCGAAATTATGATAGCTTAGCTTGTTTGTTTTAACAATTAGAACCTTCGGAGAACTTGCCAAAGAAAAAGGCAAAGCAAAATCTGATTTTGCTTTGCCTTCGAGCCTTTTCGATTAATTGACGATTAAGACGTTTTCTTTAATTCTTCATATTTTCGACGGTCGGCTTCAGCCTTTTCCATTTCGCCGATTTCCTCGTAAGCGTTGGCTCGGTTGTAGTAAGCGTCAGGGTCGGTCGCGTCCAGTTCAATCGCTTTCGTATAATCTTTTATCGCCGAAATAAAATCGCCTTTATTATAATAAGAGAGGGCGCGATTGAAATAAGCTTTGTATTCGGACGGCTCCAATTCGAGCGCCGCAGTGTAATCGGCGATGGCTTGGTCGTATTCGTCAAGGTCGTCGTAGGCGTTGCCGCGATTGTAATAAAAATCGGCGTCGCGGTCGTTTATCTGAATCGCCCGCGTATAGTCTCTAATCGCTTTTTCGTATTTGCCAAGCTCATCAAAGGCGTAGGCGCGATTATAAAAAGCTATCGGGTCAAACGGGTTCAGCTTTATCGCCTGCGTGTAATCTTTTATTCCCAGTTCAAACTCGCCCAGTTCGTTATAAGCATAACCGCGTTTAAGAAATGTGTCCGCGTCGCCGGGATTCGCTTCGATGTCCCGGCTGTATTGCTCGACCTGACATTTGTAATCGGTCTCTTCGCACTCATCATCCTGAACCGGCGATAAACCGGAATAAGTGCCGGAAATTGTCGCGCCGCTTTGCGTTTCGTCAGAAAACTCAGCCGCCCGCAACGGAACGATTAAAACGGCACTCAGAAAAATCAACAGAAAAGCCGCCGGACCGTAAACGCATTTTGAATTCGACATCGCAAAACCCCTCTCGAAAAGATTGCGAATTTTCGTGAATAATAGCAGAAAAGCCGCCCGAAAAACAATAAAAAGGCAATCGGAATAATCCTTTTGCCCTTTTAATTTTACCTTTTGCCTTTCGATTTATCTCTCGTCAATCGGCGTGTATTTCAAATCGCGCTCGCCGATGTATTCGGCGCGCGGGCGGATTAATTTGTTGTTGCCGTATTGTTCGAGAATGTGTCCCGTCCAGCCGGAGATGCGCGAGACGGCGAAAATCGGCGTGTAGAGGTCGAGCGGAATGCCCATCAGGTAATAGGTCGAAGCCGAATAAAAATCGACGTTCGGGTACATTCCTTTTTTCTCGTGCATCAGCTTTTCGATTTTTTGCGACATTTCGAACCATTTCGTCTCGCCTTTGCGCTCGCCCATCGTGCGCGAGAATTTTCTGAGCCACGTCGCGCGCGGGTCTTCGGTTTTGTAGACGGCGTGACCGATGCCCATAATTTTGCGTTTCGCCGTCAGGGCTTCGTCGAGCCACGAATCGATTTTGTCGATGTCGCCGATTTCGATGAGCATTTTCATCACGGCTGTATTCGCGCCGCCGTGCAGCGGTCCGGCGAGCGCCGCGATGCCGCCCGTCACCGCGCCGTAAATGTCCGCCAGAGTTCCGGCGATGACGCGCGTCGTGAAAGTCGAAGCGTTCAATTCGTGGTCGGCGTGCAGAATCAGGCAGATGTCAAACATTCTGGCTTCTTCGGCGTCCGCGCGCTCGCCGCGCAGCATATACAGGAAATTTTCGGCGATGCTCAAAGATTTATCCGGCGCGACGATGTCCTGACCGTTGCGGATTCTTTCCCACGCGGCGACCAAAGTTCCGATTTGCGCCGTCAGCTTGATTGCCGTCTTGATGGCGTTTTCGCGGTCGGTTCCGTGCCCTTCCTTATCGTAGAAATCCAGCGCCGAGACAGCCGTGCGCAGCACGTCCATCGGGTCGGCGTCTTTTGGAAACTGCCGCATAAACTCGACGACTTCGGCGGGCGCTTCGTAATTGGCGCGAATCTGCCCGCGCAAATCTTCGAGCTCGCCCGACGACGGAAGCCTGCCGTTCCAGAGCAGGTAGACGACTTCTTCAAAATTAGAGTGTTCGGCTAAATCGTGGATGTCGTAACCCTGATAAATCAAAATTCCCTGTTCGCCGTTCACATCGCCGATTGACGATTGAGCGGCGACGACTCCGCGCAGACCTGCGCTGGCGGTAGCGGCGGCGGTTGAATCTTTTCCAGTTTCCATAAGTTTTTCCCTTATAAATATTGAATTTATTGCGTTATTTTAAATTTAGCAAAGACGCTTTCAATAAACAAGCGAGTAAAAATCTTTCGTTATTCTTCTTCCGCCTGCAATAAAATTTTTTGATGCGTCGCGGCTTTCAGCAAACGCGCAGCCGAATCCCGAAAAGCGACGATTTCCAGAAAGCCCGCGCTGCCGAAAATCGAAAAAATTTCTCCTTCCGCGGCTTCGGCATAAAACTTTTGATGCTTTTCGATGCGCGTTTCGTTGACTTCGACAGCAAATTTCGCGGGCAAATCTTCCGTCTTTAAATTCGTGATTAAATTGCCGAAATAATCGACGTGAATTATCTCGGCTTCGGTTTCGCGCGGCGAAATTTGTCTGGGTTTGGCGATTTCAAAACGAACAAAATCCTTAATTTCCCTGCCAAATTCTTCCGGCTCGACGCCTTTCGAAAGATGCGCCGCGACCGGCGCGAAAACGTCGCGACCGTGAAAAGTCCGGCTGACTTCGGCGGCAAAATATTTCCCGTTCGTCAATTCAAAAACGCGAAACCTGCGAGGCGGAAGCCCGCGCGTGAGCAAGGGCGGATTTTTTTCGTTTTCTACTTCATCAAAAACAAAGCTCAACAAACCATTATCCGGCGCGATAAAAAAGCAATCTTCCGTTTCCAGCAGAATCGCGCGTCTCGCCGAGCCGACGCCCGGGTCGACGACGCAAACGTGAACGCTGCCGCGCGGAAAATTTTTATAATAATTCGCCAGCGTGAAAGCGGCTGAGCGAATGTCCTGCGGCGGGATTTCGTGCGTGACGTCGATGACGTTTGCCTGCCGGTTGACGGATAAAATCGCGCCTTTCATCGCGCCGACGAAATAATCTTTCGTGCCGAAATCGGTCAGCAGCGTGATGATGTTTGCAGCCTGATTCATAAAATCTTTCAGAAATTGTGAGGTAAATCTCGAAAAAATTCCAATGGCAAAAATCAAAAAGAAACGCGCGTCGAGCGTTTCTTTTTGATTTTTCGGATTTAGTTTGAAGCTAAAGACCGCTTACTTTGAGTCAGCCGTCGAATTTTTTAAATTTTCGCCGCCGGTCTTGAAAATCGCCGCATTCCGTTCCGCATCCGCTTCGAGAGTCGTCTGCCATAAATCGTCTTCGCCCGTCGCGGCTTGAAAATATTGTCCGAAATTTGACGTCTGCGCGCGCATTATGGACAAGACCAGCCATTCCATAGTGGTTTGCGAATAAGCGGAAACCGGAAATATAAAGCCGATTGCCAGCGCCAGCGTCAAAACAAAAGAGCTCGTTTTTCGTTTCGTCCCGGTTGTCGATTTGTTCATTTTTTTAATTCTCCTTTTTTTAATTTTTCGTTTTATTTCTCACTTCAGATTCGCTTTTGTTCATCATTACTGCGTCGCCTGCTGGCTGGCGTCGAGACATGTTCCGTCGGCAGGCGTGCCGCTGAGCGCGCCGTCCAGCTTGATAGTCTGCCCGCAGACGGTCAAAAGATTCGTGCCGATTGTAAAAACGCCCTTTGTGAGCGTCAGATTTTTTCTGACTTTTTCGGCTCCCGAAAGCGAAACGCCGCGCGTATTGTTTATCGTCAGATAATAATAATCGATTCTGGTCGCGACGCTTTGCGCCATATCGCTGCCGTCGTATTCAATCGTGCTCTCGCCGGTCAGCACGCTGGCGTCGGCGGCAACCGAAAGCGCTCTGGCGACTTTCAGCGTCTGCGCGCGGATGTCAAACGAGCTGGCGCTTTGCAAAGTCAGATTGACGAATTGATGACTGCTGTTCAGCACGGTCGCCGAATCGGGCTGCAAATAAAACGTATTTCCCGAAAATTTTCCCGCGCCCGCCAGATAATGGTCGCCGGCGGCAAAATAGACGAGATAGCTGGAAACGTTTCCGTCGTTGACAAAATTTTTGCCTTTAAACGTCAGCGCTCCGGCGCCGGAGAGGCTCGCGTTCGGTTTGACCGTGACGTCGTTTTTAGCGGTCAAGGTTTTGTGCGGATAAACGTTCAAATCCGCATCCGGATAAACGGTTATCGCCCCGCTGATGCTGCTCGAACTGGCGACGCTGGTCGTGCCTTCGACTATTTCGATTGCCGCTTCGAACAGATTTCCGTCCGCTTCGTCCGAGTAAAGCTGACCGCCGCCTTTGAAAGCGATTTTGCCCGTGCCTTCGACTTTTGCCGTGCCGTATTTTGCCAGACTGCATCTTTGCAGCGTCAGCGTATGCCCGTTGACGTTGAGCGAGGAATTCAGTTTTAATGTGCCATCGGATTCAATCGTAATGCTGTTGGCAAGCGATTTTCTGCCGCTTCCGCCGAAGATAAATCCGTTTATCGGCTTCCACTGTCCGCTGCCGCCGAGCGATTGGTCGCCGTCGTCGTCGAACACCAGAATGTTTGGATTTATCAGCCCGTTATTACGCATGTTCGCGCCGGAAAAGTATATGCCTCTGCCGCCCAAAGTTCCGCCTTCGTCAATATTTACGTCGCCTCTGAATCCGAAATAAGTCTGGCTGGCGGGCGTGGTAAACGATGCGCCGCGACCGATAGTCACCGGACTGCTAATCGAGCCTGACAGACCATTTCGGGTGCCGCCGGAGATAAAAACGAACGCGTTAAAAAGATTGCCCGCGCTTTCGTCGGAAGCGAGAAATCCCGTGCCTTGAAATTCGATTTCTCCCGAAGGCAATCCCTCAGGCGTCAGGCTGGTGACCTGTCCGGTTTCGGATTTTCTTATTCCGGCGTCGATAAACAGCCATTTTCGCTCGACTCCGACGATGCCGTTGACCAGCCATTGACCGGCGATGACAATCATATTTCCGATAGCTTTCAGCTCGCTT
>DASVWG010000326.1:0-6029 GCA_036389695.1 Pyrinomonadaceae bacterium | reverse complement strand
CGGATATTTCCGTCTTTCGCCCGAACGACGGCACTTGGTATCTGCTGAATTCCTCTGCGGGATTCAACGCCGCGCAGTTCGGCATTTCAACCGATAAACCGGTGCCCGCCGATTACGACGGCGACGGAAAAACCGATTTGGGCGTTTATCGCGACGGCACTTGGTATCTGCTGCGCTCCGGCGCGGGCTTTACCGCCGTGCAGTTTGGAATCGCCAGCGATATTCCGCAAACCGGCGATTTCGATGCTGACGGGAAAGACGATTTGACGGTTTTCCGACCGGCGGACGGAACGTGGTATTTATTGCAGAGCACGGCTGGATTCGCCGGTTTTCAATTCGGACAAAACGGCGACAAACCCGTCGCGGCGGACTACGACGGCGACGGCAAAGCGGACATGGCGGTTTTCCGAAACGGAACGTGGTATATCCAAAAAAGCCAGCTTGGCTTTACCGCCGCCCAGTTCGGCGTCGCTTCGGACAAGCTTGTTCCGGCGGATTACGACGGCGACGGCAAAGCCGATTTGGGCGTTTATCGCCCGTCGGATGCAACGTGGTATCTGCAAAGAAGCCAGGCGGGCTTTACCGGCATTCAGTTCGGAATTTCGACGGATACACCCGCCGCCGCCGATTATGACGGCGACGGCAAAACGGACGTCGGCGTTTTTCGCCCGTCCGGCGGCACCTGGTATTTATTGCGCTCGACGGCGGGATTTGCCGGACAGCAGTTCGGCATTTCAACCGATATTCCGGTTCCGTCGGCGCAGGTGCCTTAGCTAGGATAGGTTTTGACGGCGCATACGGATTATTACTCGAACGGCGAGGCGAAAAGGTGAGTTAATAATTTGATTGATGTCTTTTTTCGGAAATTTCGATGACTGTTATTCGAGATACTTTTTCGAAAAATTAAGGAGTTAAATTATGAAATCACCTTTCACCTCTCTGGTGTTACTGATTGTTTTTTCCGTATTCATCCAGGCACAGACGCAGACGGCGGGCAGTCTCGACCCGACCTTCGGCGTCGGCGGCAAAGTCACCACCGATTTTTTCGGCGATTTTGACCGCATCTTCGCCGTCGCCGTGCAGCCGGACGGCAAAATCGTCGTCGCCGGTCACGCGCGAAACGGTTTAACCACGGATTTCGCGCTCGCCCGTTACAACCCGAACGGCACTCTCGACACAACCTTCGACGGTGACGGCAAGGTGACGACCGATTTCGACACCGGCGGCGAGACGGCTTTCGCTCTCGTGATTCAACCCGACGGCAAAATCGTCGCCGCCGGAAATGCGCGCATCGGCACGACCACAAATTTCGCGCTCGCCCGTTATAACGCGAACGGCTCGCTCGACACGACTTTTGATACGGACGGCAAAGCCGCGACCGATTTTCAAAACGACTTTGACCAAATCGAAGCCATCGCCCTGCAGGCAGACGGAAAAATCGTCGCCGCCGGCGTGTCCACCAATCCGAACGCCGGAGACGATTTCGCTCTCGCACGCTACAATCCGGACGGCTCGCTCGATTCGACTTTCGACGGCGACGGCAAAGTCATTACGGATTTTAATCTGGACACCGACCGCGCGCTTGCCGTGGCGATTCAGACGGACGGAAAAATCATTGCGGGCGGAAAATCTCAGACCGAGACCTCCGATGATTTCGCGCTGGCGCGTTACAATCCGAACGGCTCGCTGGATACGACCTTTGACGGCGACGGCAAAGTGACGACCGATTTTCTGAACGACGTCGATGAAATCAATGCCGTCCTGCTTCAGCCGGACGGAAAAATCGTCGCGGCAGGCATCGCCTCGTTATTTACCAACGGCACGCAGATAGATTTTGGTGTGGCGCGTTACAATCCGGACGGGTCGCTGGATACCACTTTTGACACGGACGGTAAATCGTCAGCCGATTTTGGCGGAGATTTTGACGAAGGCTTTGCCGCCGTGCTGCAGCCTGACGGAAAAATCGTCGTTGGCGGCGGCGCGCGTCCTCCGCTGATGGGCAGCACGGTTAATTTCGGACTGGCGCGTTTTAACCCGAACGGCGCGCTCGATACAGGCTTTGACGGTGACGGAAAAGTCTTGACTCACTTTAACGGACTCGACCAGATTAATGCGCTCGCGCTCCAGGCGGACGGAAAAATCGTCGCGGCAGGTAATACCATCGGCAACAATATACAGGATTTTGCGCTCGCCCGTTATCTGGGCAATTCGGCATCATTTAACCGTCGATTATTCGATTACGACGGCGACGGACGAGCGGATTTATCGGTCTTTCGCCCGTCAGCCGGAAGCTGGTATATCTCACACAGCTCAAACAACGCTTTTCTCGCCATCCAGTTCGGCGCTAACGGTGATTTAATCGCACCTGCTGATTTCGACGGCGACGGCAAAACCGACATCTGCGTCTTTCGCCCGTCTGATGGCGGATGGTATCGTCTGAATTCATCGAACAATACTTTCAGCCCGGCACAATTCGGAATCAACGGAGATTTGCCCGTGCCGGGAGATTTCGACGGCGACGGCAAAGCCGATTTAACCGTTTATCGTCCATCGGCAGGAAGTTGGTATCGCATCAACAGCTCGAACAATCAATTCATTGCCGCGCAGTTTGGAGTTGCGGAAGATAAACCTCTTGTCGGAGATTTCGACGGCGACGGCAAAAGTGATTTAACCGTCTTTCGACCTTCAAACGGCACTTGGTATCGCATCAACAGCGCGACCGACTCGTTTTCACCGGCTCAATTCGGCGCACCTGGAGATTTACCTATCGCGGCGGATTACGACGGCGACGGGAAAACGGATTTAGCCGTTTATCGCCCGTCAGTCGGAGATTGGTATATCATCAACAGCAGCAACCTGTCGTTTACCGGAATTCATTTCGGAATCACGGAAGACAAGCCCGCACCGGCGGATTTCGATGGCGACGGAAAAGCTGATTTGGTCGTCTTCAGACCATCATCTGGAACATGGTATCTGCTTAGAACAACGGCTGGATTCACGGGCATTCAGTTTGGCGCAACCGGAGATATTCCGACTCCGAACGCTTTTGTCAGGTAAGAATATAATTCATTATATTTTGAGCGGGATTCGTTTAATATTAAACGAATCCCGCTTGACATATAATCGAGCCTAAATAGCCTTCGAATCTATGTTTCGGCTTTTTAATTTACAACTTATTGCAGAAACAGTTTGCAACAAGGCTGTCAAATAAGGCATCATAGATATCAGCTAATCCTTCTCTCTTGCATCAACGGTGATGCGCTCGTCCTGGAAAGTTTTATTTTGACGGCGTTTTGGATACTTCGGGAGCAGGTCACATACAATTACAGAAGTTGTTCTTCAAAGCAGGAACACCCGAACCCGATTCTTCGCCGCTTACCGTTACTCCGGAGCCAATTCGATTTCGACACTTCTTTTTATCCCCTGAATAACAGCGGGAGAGGTATATCTATATGTCAATGAAACTTTACGTCGGAAATCTTTCTTTCCAGACGACCAGCCAGGATTTGGAAAATCTTTTTGCCAAAGCCGGCACGGTTCAATCAGCCAATATTATCGAAGACCGCGAGACGGGTCGCTCGCGCGGATTCGGCTTTGTCGAAATGTCTTCCAAAGAAGAAGGCAACGAAGCCATCGCGCAATTTAACGGCAAAGAAATCGACGGTCGCAATCTGAACGTCAATGAAGCCCGCCAGCGCGAAGAACGCAGCGGCGGCAATCGCGGCGGCAGCAATCGCTGGTAATACCTTATTACTGAATAACCGGCGACTCTTACAGCACAAGTCCTCCAGCTTGAATATCAGCCGGAGGCATATATTTTTTCAGGCAAGCCGATTTTAAAAAAGCTCGCGTTTGCCGAATCAAAAGGAATTTAATGAATTTTTCAGAACTAGGATTGCACGTTTCGCAGGTGCGAAAATGTGAATCCCTCAATTACACAGAACCGACGCCCGTCCAGAAACAGGCGATTCCCATTATCCTCAAAGGCTCGGATTTAATCGCCTGCGCGGAAACGGGAACGGGAAAAACGGCGGCTTTCTTACTGCCCGCCATCGAAAAATTAAACGAGCAGGCAAAGCCCGGAACCCGTGTTTTGGTCATCGCTCCGACGCGCGAGCTGGTTTCGCAAATCGAAGAGGCTTTCAATCAACTGGCGCCGAAAAAATTCGCCTGCGCCAACCTTATCGGCGGCGCGAGTATGAAACGACAATGCGACGCGCTGCGGCGCGGCGTCAGCGTGGTCGTCGCCACGCCCGGTCGCCTGTTCGACCACATCGAACGCGGCACGATTAACCTTTCGAAAATCGACACGCTGATTTTAGACGAAGCCGATAGAATGCTCGATATGGGTTTTCTGCCCGCCATCCGCAAAATTATCGCGCGGATTCCTTCCGAGCGTCAGACTCTGCTTTTTTCAGCAACGATGTCTGCGCCGGTGAGAGAACTGGCGCGCTCGATAATGAATAAACCGGAAATTGTCGAAGTCAGTCGTCTGAATAAAACCGCGCACACCATCGAGCAGGTCATCTATCCGGTCGCGGTCGCCTCGAAAACGGCGCTGCTGCTGAATTTGCTGGAAAGCAATAATTACGAGCGCGTTATCGTTTTTACGCGCACCAGACGCGGCGCTGAACGCCTGGCGCATATTCTGACCGCCCGCGAATTAAAGGCGAACCGCATCCACGCCGACCGCTCGCAGTCGCAGCGCGAATCGGCTCTGCGCGAGTTTCGCGAAGGAAAAACGCAGGTTCTGGTCGCCACCGATATCGCCTCGCGCGGCATCGACGTCGATGCGGTTTCGCACGTTATCAATTACGACGTGCCCGAAGCGCCGCAGGATTACGTCCACCGCGTCGGGCGCACCGGCAGAGCCGGAAATCAGGGACAGGCGATTACTCTGATGAGTCCGGTCGAAGAGTTTGCGATGCGCGACATCGAGCGTTTAACCGAACAAAAAGTCAGACGCGTCGTTTTGCCCGATTTCGGCGGAGCGGCAACGACGGCGACGGCGAATTTTTATGCGCCGTCGAAAACGAACGGTTTTGCCAAAAGCGTCGGCACGCGTTCATTTCGCCCGCGCCGCGCCGGAAGATAAGGCTCGTTAAAACAAAAGCCCGCCGCGAGCGACGCCCGCGCCGGCGCTCGTCTTTAATTCAAGGAAATTTGCCCGGTGTAAATTTCCGAAACTTTAAAGCAATAAGCGACTTGACGCCAAAATAAGAAAAGCGGAAACAAAGAAAGCTACAAATTATGCCCCATAAGCTGTAGCTTTTATTTATTGAATGCTTTAAACTGCAAACTATTATTTTATTGTTTAAAGCTTCCTTTCTTTAATTACTCCCAAAACCGAAACAGGCTATGAAAATATTGTTATATAATCCGGACAACGGCGTGACGCGCAATTTTATGCCGCATCTGTGGATGTTTCTGCTGCAAGCCTTAACGCCGAAACCGCACGAAGTAATCCTTATAGACGGCAACGCCAAAGCTATGACCAGAAACGAACTGGTCGAGTTTTGCCGTAAAGAAAACATCGAGCTGGTCGGCATCGGCGCGATGACCAGAATGGTCGCCCGCGCTTATCAATTTGCCGATGCTCTCCGGGAAGCCGGCATCAAGGTCGTTATGGGCGGACCGCACGTCACGGAATGTCCCGACGAAGCTTTGGGCAAAGACGGCGGAATGCGCCACGCCGACGCCGTCGCGCTCGGAGAAGCCGACGAAACCTGGGCGCTGATTGTCGAAGACGCCGCCAACAACCGGCTCAAAGAAATCTATCAACCCGAGACGGACGCCAAAGGCAACGATAAAAAACCCAGTTTGCAGCCTTACCCGCACATTCCGTGGGAAACTCTGGATTTGGAACAGTTCTCACTGGTGCCGAAAGTCGCTCGTCCGCTTTTGTCAAAGATGGGCGCGGGCTGGGGCAAGTTTTTCGTCGTGCCGATAGAAACCGGTCGAGGCTGTCCGTACGGCTGCGAGTTCTGCACGGTGACGGGCTTTTTCGGCGATTCGATTCGTTTTCGCAC
>DASVWG010000325.1:0-42237 GCA_036389695.1 Pyrinomonadaceae bacterium | reverse complement strand
ATGCACGATAATAGTTAATTCATCATTCGCCGACAGCATTAATCTGATTTTCAAAGGCAAGTCTGAAAGAGTTGCCTTCAAGCGACGTGCTCGTCAGGCGTTGATTCCGTTTCACAGCTATTTTCCGTTGATTCCGCTTCGCGAATATTTTCCAGCTCAGCAACCTTAGGTATGGGATAAATGAAGTAATACCACCATAACAAAAAGCCTGTCATAAAACTTAGCAAGATAGAAATAGATTCACTCATTGACGCTATTCCCAGAGCAAAGGAAAACAAAAGCGCATACCATGACAAAATGTCCAGGTCTAATCCCTTACTGATTAATGTAATTTTGTAAACCGGATGAAAATTGAAACGGCTTGAGTAGTCATAACACTTCATTGAAATTAAAAGTAAAAGAATTGAGATTAAGAAGCCGATAGTTGAAAGCTCGGCGGCAACTAAAGGAAATGGCATTATGTCAGGGGCAGCTAAAGGAGATTGTAATATGTCAGAATTGCTTGCTTGCTTTTCCAATTCACTTTTTACTCCTTGAATAATACCTAATAAAATTGCGGCGATAGCCGCCAGAACAGACTGTTTACTCATCGTTGCCGCCAGAACGCTTGCGTCGGTCGCGTAACGATTTGTCTTGAGAGAAGTAACTACGTGCCTGATACCGCCGCCTTTGCACTGCCTGTCTAAATAGTGTGTGACTTTCGAGATTCCAAAAGCGATGATTGGAGCCGTAATGACAACCCATTCCATCACAGAAAGATTGGAGAACCTTCTTCGCAGATGTTTATTCGGAAGATTGAAAGCGAGTTTTTCGTCTCCGTAATGAAAAGCAACACAAGCTAAAATAATTGCTGCGATTGCCAAAGCGCTAAAGCTTATCCACTTTATCCATTTATTGTATTCCTCAATTTTATTACATTGTTCAACTGACATAAGGCAATTTTCTCCTCCAGTGAAGCGGGTATTCAGTCATCAGGAAAATCCGGAAACCGCCTGACCAAACAAAAACGACAACTACGCGAATTCGTTCGTTAAGAAACTGCTTTGAATTTAATTAAAAAGCAGTTCGCTTAAAAATCTTTGGTCAGCCCGTGCCGGAGTAACAGGGAATCTCACCCGAACGAATTCAGTTGTTGTCGGTTAAAGGTTTTTAAATTTGGCAATGATTAAAATCTATTTTGCGAAATTTGTCAATATTTTTAGACGCTTGGTAGTGTCCTAATAGAGTGTTGCCGGAACAAATAGCCACGTCCTGCAGGACGTGGTCGGAAAAAACGAATCAATAAAAGGGCGTTTCAACGTCCTTCCCGGACAATGAATTGGCTCAAGCCAAAGAAAAAGGACGTTGAAACGCCCTTTCGATATTTATCCATCGTTTGACCACGCCGTAAACGACGTGGCTATCAGCATCACTTTATTAGCACACTACCAGACGCTTTACCTCGCATTCAAATAAAATTTGGCTAAAGCTCTTGATTTATCCTTAAGCTCGCCACTAACTAAAGCTAGTGGCAATTTATAAATCGGAAGATAAACGAAAAGCCTGCTCGTTTCCGGCAGGCTTTTTTGTTTCGGAGCATTTATTTGTCTTTGCTCTTTTCCTTATCGTCGTCATCATCTTTATTTTGTTCCATCTCCGCTTTTTCATTGATGGAAAACGCGACGAGCTCGCCCTTGTTCAGGTTGAACAATCTGCCGGAAGCCTCGTCGACTTCGTAATCCGGCGTTTTGTCTTTGAACATAATCTGGCTCGCGCCCTGTCCGGTCATCAGATTGACGCCGACCAGTCCCGCGCCTTTGTCTTTGCCGCTTTTCACGTCGGTCAAAACGTAGACGACGTTTCCGATGCGCTTGGTGTTCGTAAAACGCGTCTCCATAAAATTTTGATAACTCGTCATCAGATTGATGAAATTATCGTTTTCGCGAAAAGCCGAATTGTAATCGCCGCGCCGCGCGTAAGATGATTCGAAGCCCTGCGAAACCGCCGCCGAAGCAATCGTAATCGCCGTCATCACGATTTGCTGCCAGCCTTCGACGCCCGGCGCGCCGTATTTCGTCGACCAGACGATTTGTTTGGATTTCGGGTCGAAAGCTAAAAGATGCTGGCGACCGCGCGCGACAATCGTTCCGTTTTCCTGCCGCATCAGCGCGACCGGCTCATCGGTCGTATCGGGACCTTTGGAAAACGCGCCGCCGATTCCGCCGAACCCGATTTTCGCAATCTTTCCGGCAACCGCGCCCGCGCCGAGCTTGAATTTAAATTTCAAAGGAATTTTATAAGACTCTTTAACTTTGCCCGAGCTCGCCAAATCCAGCCCGATAATATTTTTCTCGTCGCCGACGAGCATCACGTTTTCGTCGGGCACGACGACCATATTCGTAATCGAATTTTTCGCGCCCGTATAAATCCAGTTGACATTGCCGTTCGCTTTATTAAGCGCGACGACGCCAATCGGCGTTTTTTTCTGATACTCGCGTTTTTTGCCGGAGAAAAACTGCCCGCCCATGCGCCCGAAAATCGTGTCGCCGTAAAGCTGCATTTCGGCGATGCCGCCTTCGCCGAAATCTTTCGTCTGCCAGCGAATCGCGCCCGAATTTTTATCAATCGCGCGAATGATGTTTTTCGCCGAAGTGTAAATCACATCATTGTCGATAATCGCCTGCCCGTTCGTGCGTTTCAGAGAGCCGTCGGTTACGTCGTAGACAGTTTTCCAGACGAGATTTCCGGTTTTCAAATCGTATTTATGCAGTCCGGCATAAGTCATATACATCGCCTCGCCGTCAAAAATCGGCGGATTCTCGCCGCTCAAATCGAAACGCGACTGGTCGGAAAAACCCGCGAACGGATTGCCGAACATCGCCTTCGCAAACGCCGCGCCCGAACCCGAGCGACGAAACTTTTCCTTGACGTACAAATCGACCTTTTCGGGATATTCCGTCTGCCACAAAACTTCGCCGGTCGTGATTTTCAGAGCGGTAATATCTGGTTTATCTTTCGTCACGGCGTTGCTTTTCGTCGTCAGAATCACGACCATATCACGATTTTTCACCGGCGAAACCTGCACCGTATAACCGTTAATCTTCTCCGTTTCCCAGACGGTCTTGCCCGTCAACTGGTCAAGCGCGTAAATCTTCGTTTTCTTCGCCAGCGAGCCGAAATTATCGGCAATCAAGACGACGGGCGTGCCGATAATCTCGTTATATTCGGTTTCCTGAATCCCTTTCAAATCGTCGCGCTTCCAGATAACGCTTCCGTTTGCGCCGTCGACCATCGCCAGACTCGTCTCATTGGCGACAATCAAATTTCCGGTCTCCATCATCGCGTACCACTTCGCGCCCTTATACGACCAAATCGGCGTGTCGGCGAAGATTTGAATCGCCACCAGAAGCGCCAGCAACGCGCCGAGCGAAAACCTTTTGCAGAATCTCATTATTTTTTCTTAAGCTCCTTCGATTATTAAAAATTAAAACGCTAATATATCCGTCAATAATCGCAGGAAAAGGCGGGAAAAAAGGTCAGATTAGTGGAAAGCGGAAAGTAGAAGATTCGTTTAAATTTGTAAAATTAAGCTGTCCTACAATAATTGACTTTTTATTTCCGGCTCATTACCCTAATCTGGCAAATATGGAGCATTTTGACGTATTAATTGTGGGAGCGGGGCTTTCGGGCATCGGGGCGGCGGCGCACCTGAGGATGAAATGCCCGGAGAAGAGCTTCGCTATCCTTGAAGGACGCGAGGCGATGGGCGGCACGTGGGATTTGTTTCGTTATCCCGGCGTCCGTTCGGACTCCGATATGTATACGCTCGGTTACAGATTCCGCCCGTGGAGCGACCCCAAAGCCATCGCCGATGGTCCCGCCATCCTCGAATACATCCGCGAGACGGCACGGGAGTTCCAGCTTGATGAGAAGATACGCTATAACCATCGCGTCAGACACGCATCGTGGTCTTCCGAAGAAGCGCTCTGGACGGTTGAAGCCGAAGCGGGAGCGGACAAATCGACAGCTCGCCTGACGTGCGGCTTTCTCTATATGTGCACCGGCTATTACGATTACGAAAACGGTTATACGCCCGAATGGTCTGGGATGAATCGTTTCGGCGGGCGGATTGTGCACCCGCAGAAGTGGACTGAGGACATCGACTACGCGGGCAAGCGCGTCGTCGTGATTGGCAGCGGCGCGACCGCCGTCACGCTCGTGCCCGCTATGACAGACCGCGCCGCGCACGTCACGATGCTTCAGCGTTCCCCGACTTATGTCGTCTCGCGTCCTGCCGAAGACAAGATAGCGAACCGGCTTCGCGCGCTGCTTCCCGCTCGTCCCGCCTATGCGATAACGCGCTGGAAGAACGTGCTGCTGGCGATGCTCTTCTACAATCTTTCGCGCCGCCGCCCGTCGCTGATGAAGCGCCTGATAGCGAAGGGCATCCGCAAACAACTCGGTGAAAATTACGACCTCAGGCACTTTACGCCGAGCTACAATCCGTGGGACCAGCGCCTCTGTCTCGTTCCGGATTCAGACCTTTTTCGGGCGCTGGACGAGGGTAAGGCTTCGATTGTCACCGACCATATCGAGACCTTCACCGAGACCGGATTGAAGCTCAAATCCGGCGAACATCTCGACGCGGACATTATCGTGACGGCGACCGGACTCGTGCTGAAGCTGATGGCTGGACTCGAACTGGCGGTGGACGGCGAAACCGTAGACCTTTCAAAGACGATAGCGTATAAGGGAATGATGTATAGCGACGTGCCAAACCTCGCGTCGGCTTTCGGCTACACAAACGCGTCGTGGACGTTGAAATGCGACCTGACGGCGGAATATGTCTGCCGGATGCTGAAATATATGGAGCGGCACGGATTCGACATCTGCACGCCGCGCGTGAACGATTCGTTCATCAAAGCCAAACCGGTTCTGGATTTTACTTCGGGCTATGTCCAGCGAGCGCTCCACACCTTGCCGCGTCAAGGCTCAAAAACGCCCTGGCGTCTGCACCAGAATTACGTCAAAGACCTTTCACTGCTGCGCTACGGGCGCGTCGATGACGGCACAATGGAGTTCAAATCGTCACCGGCGAAAGCGTCTCGCCGGTTATAGAGCAGTTGATTCTGATTGGGGAAAAAGCTTTTTTAAATTTATTTCTTAATGAGCGGGCTGCTGTGGAAGGCTATCGGTTCCCAGCGTCCTTTGCGTTTCAGGAACGTGGCGGTGTAGCGGAATTCCGCTTTTGCTTCGCCGGCGGTCACTTCATAACGGGCGCGGATAATGGCGACATCGTTATTGTAAAGGTCAACTTTCCGGTCGAAATCCTTGATGGTGAAATCATCGGGATTTTTTTTAAGCGAGGCGATGTATTCATCTTTGATGAGCACTTCTCCGTCCTGAAAAGTTATCACGAGGTCGGCGGGCAGCATTTTATCGAGCGCGGCAAAATCATGTTTGTTGGAGAGATTTTCCCAATCCGTCATAAATTGGATTATCTTCTGCGCGTCGGCATTCGTTTTTTCAAACGGTTGATTCTGTTTCTGGCTGTAGGCGCTGCCTGCGCCGAGGGCAATTGTTAAAAGTGCGATGAATATCGTTTTTTTCATATTCCAATAGTTCTAAAACCGGGAGTATTTATCAGCTTCCGCGTGGCTTTATAAAATATAGCATCTTTAGTGGAAATTTCACTTGCAATTTTGTTTTCTTCCTACCAAAGCCTCAAATTCCGTTAAGGCGTCGCTTCTTTATAAATTCCCTGAAACTGTCGGGCGACGGCGAGCTTTTCGATTAATTTGCCGACGCCTTCGGCATCTTTGGCGACCGCGATATAAATGTATGTGAATGGCGCGGCGCGCGGCGCGCTGAATAAGACCGCTTGTTTCGCCTCGAATTCCGCCTGAATCTGCTTCGCCTGCGCTTCCGAAATTATCTTGAAATCGGAAAGCTGTTTGATATTGTCGGGGTGAACGATAAAAACCGAATTAATATGCGGCTCGCTCGTAAAAGTATCGAGTACCTCGGCTTCGGTTAAAGAGCCTTCCGAAGCGTAAAACGACGCCGTTTCCAGAGTTTTTCGCACGCTGCGCCGCATCGAAACCTTGTATTTTTTATCGACGAAAAGAAACATCTCGCTCAAATAAAGTTTCGGTTTGAGCAGGTCTTCGCCAAACGCTTTTTCCAGAACCGAAACGTATCGGCTGACGAATTCCGGGTCGTCGATGGTCTTTTTGTTCTTCAGCCAGCCTTCGAGCCACGGCAGGACGGCTTTCGCGCCGCGGTCAATCGCTTCATTGTTGTAAAAAGATAATTTGGTCGCCGCGTATTTCTCGAAATCGGCGGGCGGCGTGACGCGGCGGGCAATTATCCCGTTGCCGAAGGCGGCGGCGAGGACTTCGTTCAGCAAATTATAAGCCGGAATTGCCGCCGCGCGATTGGCGGCATAAAAACCGGCTTTCAGTTTAGCCTGGCTTTCCGGCGGCATATTGTCGTAGAAAAAATGACATAATTCGTGGACGGCGACATCTACTCGCCGCGCCGGATGGTCTTTCGCCTTAAATTCCATCAAAGAATAATTTTGCAGCTGCTGCCCGTTGCTCGATTCTTTGACCGTATCGGGAATGTAAAAAAGATTAAAGCTGATTTCATAATCGGCGGGCAGCAGCGGCGCGTAAAAATTATAGAACTGTTTGACCGGCTCCGAGATTTTCGGCGAGCGAAGAAGCGCTTCGGATTGTCTGGCGAAAGCATCGCCGGATTTAAACGCTTCGCGTCGCCACCAGTCGTTAAAGCGCGGGTAGAAATGCCGCAGCACGCGCTCAAAAGAGCGCCGGTCTGCCGGCGTGGTCAGCAAATCGAGCCTTTCGGCGTAATCGGCAACGCTGTCTGCCTGAAAACCGGCGATTCTGATTTTATCGAACAGGCTCAAAGATGAAGCCGCTTCGGAGGATTTCCTCAATTGAACATTCGACGAATAAAGGTCGCGCAGCCGCGCCCATTCCCTGAGCATCCGGCGGTCTTCGTCCGATTTCAAAAACTCGCGTTTCCACAACTCGTTCAAATTTCCCGCGCCGCAATAAACCGGAAGATTCCCGACGCAATCGAGTTGATAAGTCAGATTGGCGACTTCGAGAAATTTTACTTTGACCCGCAGCTCCAACGCCCGCGCCGTCATCGAGACGAAGGCGATTAAACACAATGAAAGGAAAAAATATTGTATCGGCTTCATAATTCCAAATCGGATTTTGGGGCGAGTTCTGACAAACTATTAGTTCCTTAAATCATAAAAAGGTTTCAGACTAAAATCTAATTTATCGCGCCTTCCGAAAAAAATATCTATTGAGATGTTTTATATTTGTTAAAAACTGTTGACTAATTTTATTCATCGTGTTAACTTTAATTCGTGTCGCGTTTAAAAGGCGCGACCCTGCCCAACAAGCCCAATCCCATACAATTTACGCGCTTTTCCAGGGAGATTCGTTTCACGGAACAAATCTTCCGGCTAAATCTGCAAAAAAATTCCGAATCAATTCACAGGAAAATAATGTTTCGGTAATTTAAGCATTTGTATCCAAAAAAGCCCGACTTTCCTTTCGCAAACCGCGATAGCGGTAAGCTGGAGGATTGCGCTTAAACCGGATTCGATGCTCCGGATTTCAACGTCAGGCGGCAGATTCTCTATCTAAAACAAAGGGCAAAACTACAATCCGCTGGCACTCATTTTTAAAACTTCTTTGATAAAAAACTCAAATTTAAAATTCTACAGGAGACAAAATATAATTATGTTTAATTCAATCAAAAGCGCCGCGCTGGCGGCATTTCTCTTCATTGCACTGGTCGCGACGGCGTCTGCCCAGCAGACGAGCGGTTCGGTCACGATGAATGCGACCGTTTCGAATTTCGTCGAGCTGAATTCCGGCGGCGCGGTAACCTTGAGCGGAAATTCCGGCGGCGGCATTACGACCGACGGCACGGTGAACAACCCGCTGGCGGTCGTCGTCAATCTCGGCGAGCTCGGACCGGGCAATACTAATTCGTTCGTCAAGCTGACGGTTCCGCTTAAAATGCGCAGCAACGCCGCGTATCAATTGAGCATGAGCGGCGGCGTTTCCGGCGCTGGCTCGACCGTCTATCGCTTAAAAGCGTCCGACGTCGGCTTCGGTCTGGTGACGAGCGCTCGCGCGACCACTCTGGCGAGCGGTACGGACACCAACGCGACGCCCGGCGACCCGACGACCGGCGGCTCGACCGACGCGGACGGCAGATGGGTTTTCGACGGCTCGAATTCCACGCTCGACAGCTTTTCCGCTTCCACCGAAGTTCTGAGCGGTCCGCGAATCAACAAGACCGTGCCGCGCAGCAACACGACCGGCTTAACGGTTCCGGCGATTTTCGCCGTCAAGCCGCAATTCTTCGACCCGGCAAGCTCGGCGACAATCAATGTTTCTTTCACCATCGCCGCCCCGTAAAACGGGCGCGAAAATCAGTTTTTAAAATTGCAATCCCTGTGTTTGCGACTATCGGGCAATTCGATTGATGGTCAAAAACGCGGGGATTATTTGAGGAGAATCATTTAATGAGAGTCAAGTTTTTTTATTGCCTGCTGGCGACGGCGATAATGACGGTATTTTTAGCCGCCGCGTCAGCTTCAGCCCAAAGCACGACCGGCACGGTCACGATGAGCGCGACGGTTTCAAAATTCGTCGAGCTGAATTCCGGCGGCGCGGTGACCTTGAGCGGAAACTCCGGCGGCGGCGTGACGACCGACGGCACGACGAATAATCCGCTTGCCGTTTCGGTCAATCTCGGCGAGGTCGGACCGAGCAACACAAACAGTTTCGTCACCGCGACCGTGCCGCTCAAAATCAGAAGCAACGCGGCATACGTCCTGTCGATGAGCGCGACCGTGACCAGCACGGGAACGACCGCCAACAAAATTTCCGCCGCCGACATCGGCTTCGGCTTCGGCTCGGTGACGCGCACGGGAACGGGCGTCAATACTTCGGGCGCGGACACCAACGCGACTTCCGGCGACCCGACGCTGGCGGCAAACGGCTCGGTCAACGCGACGACCGGCAGATACGAATTTACCGCGACGCGTTCAAACCTGAGCGCGTTTTCGAGCGCGACGACCGTTTTAAACGGCGCTTATATTATGAACGCCGTGCCGCGCGCAAACACGAACGGCTTGACCGTTCCGGCAATTTTCGCCGTCAAGCCGCAGTTTTTTGAAAACGGCAGCACGACCATTTCAGTCACCTTTACCGTCAGCGCTCCCTGAGGAATGAAAATGCTCGGCAGATTTGTTTCGGCAATTTTTATTTTCTTTTGTCTCGCTTCGGCGGCGGCAGACGAAGCTTTGGCGCAAGGACAGGGCTACGACCTCAGCAGCGGCGGGCAGCCGACCATTAGCGGAGCTTTAAACGGCTCTGTTTCCGGCGCTTCCGACCCGACGCAGAACCTGACGGTCGTCATCAATTTCGGCGAAGTTTCCGCCGCGAACCCGAACAATGTGGTCAAAGTCGTCATTCCGATTGCCGTCCGCAGCATTCAGCCGTATCAGGTGACGGTCTCGATGACCGGCTCCAATAATGCGGACGCGCGCGCCATACAGCTTTCCGACATCGGCTTCGGCGTCAATAATATGCGGGTTCTCGGCGGCAAGGCGCAAATCTGCAACCGGAACAGTCATATTTTTCAGACGCCTTTTAATAACGACCCTTCGACGACCGCCGCCATCAACTCCAGCGGGCGCGTCGCTTATCAATCGTCGCTGGCGAGTATTTCTTCAGGCTCGACCGTTATTCTGTCGGGTCCGAAATTGACGCAGGGGACGAGCATCAGCCGCAGAGACGACGACGGCTGGGTTTTCGACGCCATTTTCGTCATCACGCCCCAGTTTTTTTCCGCGAGCTCGACCGGCGCGACTCTGACTTTTACTATTTCTCCGGGACCGAACGTGCAGTGTTAAAAATCCTATGAAAATCAACCACCTTTTCTTCCTGTTCGTCTTTTTTCTTTTCGCCGCGAATGCCTTTGCCCAAGGCGACGGCATCGCTTTAGCGCCGGCGCGCGTCGAGCTCGAAATGCAGCCGGGCAGCGAGACGACGTTTGTCGTCAATCTCGATTATCGTGCGGCGGCGGGCGGCGCGGCAAAGCCTGCGCGCATCGTCGCGAGCCTCAACGATTGGGGCATCACGCCGGACGGTCTCGTCGAGTTTTACAAGGCAAACACGCAGCCGCGCTCGGCAAGCTCCTGGATAATCTACAGCCCGGCGGAAACGACCGTCACGCCCGGCAATGTTCATTCAATCCGCGTGACGATTTCCGTTCCGGCGGACGCCGCGGCGGGCGACCATCTGGCGGCGCTGATTGTCGAAGAAAGACCCGACAGTATTAAATTAAACCAGAACGCGCGGCAGGTCGTCGTTCATTACCGGATGGCTTCGGTTTTCTACATCAAGGTCGGAAAGCTCGTCCGGCGCGGCTCGCTGGAAAATTTGCAGGCGCGAGTTTCGCCGAAAGGCATCCTCGTCACGCCGACGCTCAAAAACGAGGGCAACAGCGTTCTGCGCCCGACCGCTTCGCTGAAAATTTTCGACGCCGAGGGTAAGCCCGTGGCGGAATGCGCGGAAATCGAACCGCTTCCGGTGCTGGCGAATTCTTCGCTCAGCCAGGCGACTCTGCTCGAAAAAGAGCTTCCGCCGGGCGTTTACACCGTCAAATACAAAGTCGATTTTCAGGACGGCAGCCGCGCGACCGAAGGCGTCACGGATTTCACCGTTAAAGAACGCGATAAAAAGCCGGTGAATCTGGCTTCCAATAAGCCCGCAAATTGAACTAAAACCAATAAGCCCGCAAATTGAACTAAAACTTTTCTCCCGCGCTAAATCACTTTTCCGCTCAAATTTCTTGTTCGCTTTAAAATCAAAATTTCGCGTCCGCCTTTCCGGCAAATTCCCCGCGCGTCGCCGGGTAATGCCGTCTGTGCAAAACCCGCGCGAAATTTTGATTTTTCTTTTACTGGCGCTCGCCACCGCAACGGCAGCAAACGCTAAAACATTTACCGGAACGACAATCGACGAACGGGCGCAGCGACAGCTTGTCATTATCGTCAACGGTCGCCCGCTGGCGGGCGTCGACAGCTCGCCGCAGCAGCGAAACGGAAGGCTTTTTCTACCGGTCGCGAGCATTGCCAGCTCGCTCGGCGACGCCCTAAATATCGATGCGGATTCGCGCGTCGTCAAAGTTCGGCGGCAAAACGGAATCGAAGCCGAATTCGACGCCGGAGTTAACCAAATCCGCGAAAACGGCTCGGTCGTGCTGGTCGTTTCCGGTTCTTCGGAAATCGTCTTTCCGCCTAATCCTTCCGAATTGATGCTGCCGCTTGAGATAGTTTCCGGGCTGCTCGGCGTTTCGATTCGCCTCGACGAGGCGCTGAAGGCAATCGTCATCACGCGCGGCGAGACGCGGGCGGAAACCGTCAAAACCGGAGCGCGGCATTCCGTCTTCGAGCTTTACGAGGCTGGTTACGAATACAATCTCAACCGGTTCGCTTCGTCAACCAATCAGAATTTGATTTTATCCGCCGCCGGACGCCTCGCGGACGGTCGCTTCACGCTTTTATCCAATCTGAGCGGCGCATCGAAAATGTTGAGCTTTCGTCACGGAACGTTTATCTTCGAACGCGCGCGCGGGCAAAAATTCGTCGCCGGCGATTTCGGCAGCGGAACGGATTTGACGTTTATGTCGGCGACCGTGCGCGGCGCTTCGGCGCAGATTCCAATCGGCGACGGTATGCGCTTGACGGCTTTCGGCGGTCGCTCAAATTCCGGCGCGTTTTTTCCTTTCGCCGTCCAGCCGAACGGGTTTGAGCCGCCAATCGCGCGCCGCCGCGCCCTGCAATTCGATACAAATATTTTCGGCGTTTACGCGACTTTCGGCGCTTCGCGCGCACGCGGGCGAAACGCCAATCCGCTGACGTTTTCTTCCGGCGCGATGCTGTTTAGTTCGCCGTCGAGAAGCGGCGAGATGCTGACCGGCGGCGCGCAGTATGCGACCAGCCGCCTGCGCCTGCAAATGGACGTCGCCGCCGGGAAATTTTCCGGCTGGCGCGGCGACAATGCGCGCGTCGAAGGCTTCGGCGCGGCGGCAGACGTTTCCGCGACGTTTCAGCTTCTGGATAATCTGAGTTTTCAGGGTCGCTTCGCCTATACCGGAAAAAACTTTCTCAGTCCCCAAGCCGGTCAGCGCGAGCCGGTCAGGCTTCTGGCGGGCGGCGTCGCGTGGCAGCCGAAAAAATGGCTGGCGGCTTCAATCGGCGGAAGCGCCTCGGTTCGCCCCGACGGCAGCGGCGGCTCGACGCTTCGCGACCGTTTTCTGACGACGACGCTGAACCTGACTCCGAAGGGCTTTTTGCCGAAAATCTTTTTCTCTCACACCGAAAGCGCGACGCCGCAAATTCGGCGCGCTTCGTTTACGCTTCTGAGCGCGTCCAAAGATTTTTCGCGCCTGAGCCTGTTCGCCAACGCCTCGCGGGTAAAAACCTTCGGCGCGGCGTCTTTAAACGGACAGCTCGGCGCGAATTTTCGCTTGAACGAGGCGAACGCCTTCGAAGTCAGCCAATCTTTCGGCAGCGGCGGAAATTTGAGCGGATTCGTTGATTGGCAAGGCGCAGGCTTCTTCAAAAAACGTCTGAATTTAGGCGCTGGATTAGGCTATACGCGCGGCAGCGATTCGTCCGTCACGACTTCGCAGCGTCTGAACGCGAGCGTGCGCCTGCCGCGCAAAAATCTGCTGCAAATCAGTTATCTGCAAACGCGCGGCGAGCCGACTCTGCTCGTCAGCCTGCGCGGCTCGCTTTTCAAAAAGCGCGCGGCGGAAACGATGCTCGACGCGCCGCTTTCCGAGATAAATTCTTACGGCTCTTTTTCCGGACGCGTTTATCAGGATATTAACCTCGACGGGAAATTCGACGCCGGAATAGACCAGCCGCAGGCGAACGTCAAGGTGCGCGTCGACGGCAGCCGCTACGTCGAGTCCGACGCGAACGGGCTTTTTAAAATCGAGGGCGTCAAAACCGGTCAGCACCGGATTTATCTCGACCTGCTGTCGGTGCGCGCGGATTTGACGCTGCTCGGCGAGGCGGAGCAATCGGCGGAGCTTCTGGCGGGGCGCGACAGCTTGGTTGATTTTCGACTCGTTCGAACGGGGCGCATCAGCGGTCAGGTCTGGCTCGATGCGAACGAAAACGGCGAAAAAGATGAAAATGAACCGGCGCTCGCCGATGTGCGCGTCGTCTCCGGCGGCGGTCGCGACACTCTGACCGATGCCAATGGCGCATTCCTGTTCGGAGATTTGCCGCCCGGAGAATACGTGATTTTACTGGATGAAAAAACTCTGCCCGAAAAAACAAAATCCGCCCGCCCGACGTATTCCTTAAAAGTTACAGCCGCCCGCGAGACCGCTGACGCAAATTTTCCCGTCATCGCCATTCCCGCCGAAGTCAAAAGATTTGCCGCCAAAACAAAAGAGTAATTTTGCACCAAAAGTATGTAAAGGCAGAAGCCCGCGCGTCAGCAAGGGCGGAATCGAATCAAAACGAAAAGTGCAAAATGCAAAATAGAAACACTTTCTTCATTTTGCATTTTGCATTTTGCGTTTTGCGTTTTCTCCGCCCTTGCTGACGCGCGGGCTTCTGCGTCGTTTGCTTTGCAGTAAGACAAAGTGAAAAATCATTCTTGAATTTCAGGTATATTTGAGGAGCGGCAAAACAACCGGCGGCGCGGGATAAACGGATTAGTTAAAAAATTCTGAAACCTTTTGGTCAAAAAAGGAACTAAATGTTTGTCAGAAATTAAAGAGCTAAAAGCGTATGGATTTTTCGATGCTCTGCGAGGTGAGAGCCGAAATCAAAAATTTGACGGACGAGTCGGATGATTTAATCGGGCGGGCGCAGGCTGGCGACGATGCAGCCTTTGGCGTGATTTTCGAATATCACTCGCGCTTCGTTTATAAATTCATCTACGCGATGCTCGGCGAGGCGGGCGCGGCGGAAGAACTGACGCAGGAGACTTTTCTGGCGGCGTATAAAAACATTCACGCCCTGCGCGGCGAAGCGAAATTGAGAACCTGGCTGTGCGGCATTGCCAAAAATCTGGTTTATAAATTCCTGCGCTCGCGGCGCAAAGAAGGATTCGGCAGCAGCACGGATGACGTCCACTCTCTCAATATCGCGGACGATAAAAATTTATCGCCCGACCGGGAGTTTTTGAGTAAGGAATTAAATTATTTGATTCGCGCCGCGCTCGCCGGATTGGACGAAGACAAGCGGCTCGTCTTTATCTTGAAAGAGCTTCAGCATTTAAGCTACAGGGAAATTTCGGAAATCACGGGCTGCCGGATTCCGAAGCTCAAAACCGATTTGCGCCGCGCGAAAATCGAAATGCGCCGTGCGCTGCGCCCCTTTCTGGAGGCGGAAATATGAACCGCAGCGACTGCGAAAAATACTTCGATTCGATTGAAGATTTGTTTGAAGGCGAGCTTGGCGAAGAGTCTGCCGAAAAGTTAAATTCGCACGTTTTCGCCTGTCCGAGATGCGCCGGGCAATACGAAAAGCTGCGGCGGGAAAAGGAAATCTACGCTCGATACTTATTCGATGTCGAGCCGCCGCCGGATTCGTGGATAAATTTCCAAAGGCGTCTGGCTGCGGAAAACAAAAAGGCTCCGGGCGAGACCGTTTCTACTGCCTTAAACTCGTCGCGCCGCAGAAAAAGAACATTCGTTTTCGGGTTTTCTCCGGCATTAGCCGCTTGCGCCGGTTTGCTTCTGCTCGCCGGAATCGGTTTCGTCTGGTTAAAAAACGCGGCGCTTGAAAAGGGCGACGATAAAACAATCGCTCAAACCGGAACGGACGAATCGCAATCCGCGTCGAAGCCTGGCGTGACAGAGCAGGAATCGTCGGCAGATTCGGCGGCGAAAATTACGCGCGGAAACGAAACCGCTCGCCAAAATAATGAAACGGTCGGCAAAATTCAAACATTAAAGACAGGAAATAATTTTCCCGCCGACCGAAAATCATTTATCGCCGCAGCCGTGAAAATCAGGCAAAGCTCCGCCCGCCCGGGCGCGAAGAAAAATCCGTCCGGTGAAATCCGTTCGAATGAAAGGGAATTGTTATTAGCGAGGACGAAAAAGCTCGAAACGGAAATTGCCGGTCAAATCGAAAAAATCGAATTACTGCTGCGTTCGTTCAGAAACGCGAGAGAGCTGGAAAGCCCCGAAATCTTCGACGTTTACTACGAGAAGGAGCAAGCCCGCAGGCTGCTCGGGAAAAACGAGCGACTGCGGCGCGACGCCGAAAATTACGGGATTTTATACGCCGAAGAATTGCTGAGCCGCGTCGAGCCTTACTTGCTGGAAATCGCCAATCTCGAAGCGAATCCCGCGCCGGGCAAAGTTTTGGACATAAAGGAGCGCGTCAGCAGTCAAAATATTATCGCCAGCCTTCAGGTTTACAATTCTGCCGCCGCCGTGCAGTAAAGGAATCGAATTTTCAAATTTATCGAGGCAAGATGATTAGTGTATGAAAAAAATAACGTCGCTTTTTTTATTTTTTCTCGCCGGTTTTTCGTTTAATTTAATTTTTGCCAGAGCGCAATCGCCGACGAAGCTGGCGGCGGAAATCGACCGCATCATCGCCTCGGAATTTAAAGCTCAGGAGCCGGGCGGCGTGGCGCTGGTCGCGCAAAAAGGTCGGATTATCTATAAAAAAGCGTTCGGCATGGCAAACATGGAATTGAACGTGCCGATGCGTGAAGAGATGGTTTTTAACATCGCTTCGATGACCAAACAATTTACCGCCGTCGCCGTTCTGCAATTGATGGAGCAGGGAAAATTGTCTCTCTCTGACGAGATTACAAAATATCTTCCCGATTATCCGGTGAACGGGCAGAAAATCACCATCGAAAATTTACTGACGCATACCGCCGGAATTCCCGGTTCCGACCCGTCGGCGATAACGCGCCTGCAGGGAGAAAGAAGGCTTATCACCTTAGCGGAAATTATCGATACCTTCAAAAACCGACCGCTCGATTTCGCGCCCGGAACGAAAATGATTTACAGCAACAACGGCTATATGCTGCTCGGCGCGATTATCGAAAAAGTTTCCGGCACGTCGTACCCGAAATATCTCGAAAATAATATTTTCAAGCCATTAGGAATGACCGCGACGCATTTCGGCGACGATTTTATCATCGTCAAAAACCGCGCGGCGAGCTACATTTACTCGCGCGCCGAATCACAATTTTTTAATGCTCTGAACGGCAAAGTGGAAATAGCTTATTCCGCCGGCGGCATTCAATCGACGGCGGAAGATTTGTTCAAATGGCATCAGGCTTTGAATTCCTACAAACTGATAAAAAAAGAATCTCTGGAAAAGGCGCGGACGGAATTTAAGTTGCCGAACGGAAAAAGAACCTATTACGGCTACGGCTGGTTTATCGGAAACATTCAGGGCAGCCCGATTGTCGAACACGGCGGCAATATGGGCGGATTTATGTGTCACGCCATTTATCTGCCGCAGGAAGATATTTATGTTTTGCTGCTTTACAACTTCCGGGTTCCCAACCGTCTGCCCGAATTTCTGGCGGGAGATTTGGCGGCGCTGGCAATCAATAAACCGTTTAACATCAGGGAAATCACGCTCGACGAAAATTTGTTGAAGGAATACGTCGGCGTTTACGAGGAAGAAGGCGTCGAGCGTTTGATAACCGTCGAAAACGGCAAGTTGTATTACCAGCGAGTCGGCGCGAATAAAATGATTATGAAGCCCTATGCGCGGGATAAATTCTTTTTTGATAACGCCTCGATTATCGGCGAAATTAAGCGAGACGCGAGCGGCAAAATCATTAGTCTGGATTTGGCAAGCAAAAGAGGCGTCAGCGCCGGCGTCCTGAAAAGAACCGACAAGCCGCTTCCGGTTCCCGCGAAATGACGGCGGAAAAGCGATGGAAGATTCCGAAACGTAAGGAGCGCGAGCGATGAAAAACAAAACGCATTTACCCAAATCGATTTATCAAACGCTTCCGGCATTATTGATTTTGCTCGCCGTTTACACAATTGTCGCGCCGGCGCAAATCGCGCCCCAGTCCAAAATCGAAACGGCGCAGGCAGACACTTTCGACGCGAAATTTCGTGATGGCAGAAATTTAATCGACAAACAGCAATGGGCGCGGGCGGCGGAAAAATTCCGCGAGGCGATAGACAAATATCCCGACCATAAATCCGCCGACGCGGCGCTCTACTGGCTCGCGTTTTGCTATAAAAAACAAAAACAGTTGAAGGAAGCCGACGCCGCGCTCGACCGTCTGCTGGAAAGATTTCCGGCTTCGTCCTGGACGGGCGACGCGCAGGTGATGAAGATGGAAATTTCGTCGTCGCTCGAAAGGCTTTCCGATTCACGCGACCTGAAGGCTAATCGCGGCATTAACTCAGGTCTTCAAAAGGGAAAATTTCCCGGCGGCGCGCAGACCAGCGGCGTGCGGGGAAAGGAAACTAATGCCGGGCAAAACATGATTGTCGCCGATGATTTGGGCGTGAACGGGCGCGTTCCGCTCGACCGCGTCGATGAAATCAAAATCGCGGCGTTTCAAAGCCTTCTAAACGCCGACCCGAAAAGAGCGATTGAGACCACGGGCGCGGTTCTCAAGCCCGATTCGAAAGCGAGCGAGACTTTAAGACAGGAAATTTTGCGCATTTGGCGCAACCCGCGTTTATTCGACTCGCAAGCGCCGGGTTCCAACGTCGACAAAAGTACGGGCGGCAAAGAGCTGGCGGCGCTGCTGCGCGAAACGCTGTTCAAAAGCTTTCAGAATGAAACCAACCTCAAAATCCGCAAGGAAATAATCTACACGCTGGCGAGCTTCGCCGACGCGCAGGCGATTGATGACCTCAAAAAATTATACGACGCCGAAGCCGACCGCGAAGTAAAGAAAGCGATTATCAATTCGCTCGGCAATTCGGCGAATATGTTTTATCCGTCTTATCCGGGCGTCTCGCCAAAGCAAAAAGCCGAGCCGGACGCGCGGCGCGAACAAACGCGAAAGGGCGAGCTGAATATTTTGCTGGAAATCGTCCGCGCCGAGCAGGATTCGGAACTGCGGCGGCTGGCGTTTTCCAACCTGCGCCGCTTGCCGAACTGGTCGGCGAGCGAGCAGGCGTTTGACGTTGTAAACAATCTTTACGATGCGGAGAGCGACGAGGAATTCAAGCTCGCAATCATTCGCGCGCTAATCGAATTTAAACAAAGCCGCGCCACCCGAAAACTGCTCGACATCGCCCGAAACGATAAATCCGATAAGCTGCGGCTGGAAGCGATTTACTCGCTCAGAACCAGCCGCGACCCGGAAGTTTTAAAGTTTCTGGAAGACTTGATTAAGTAAAATTCAGTGGAATTTTTACAATTGAGAGCTAATTTGAAATTATAAGCGTAAATTAATTGTCACAATAAAGCGGATATATCTTAAGCGAGTCCAAAGAAATTAATTATCTGCTGCCAGAGCGAAACCGGCGGCGCATTTTCTATAAGAATTGTCGAGCCGTTGAACTTCTTTGCTTCGGGAAACATTTCGCGAAGCTGCGGAAGGTCTTCGGCTGCCTGTTCGATGTTATTAGTCCGTCCGCAAACGCTCGCGTAATACGGGCTGAACCTGGCGTTAAACTCATTGATTTCGGCGGCAAGATTTTTGGGAAACGATTTTTGAATTTTACGAAATTCCGCCCTGACCGCCGCGCTGTAATTATCATCCTTTAAATCTTCATCGACCGTTCCGGCAGGTATTATTTTAGAAGCATAAATAAGATAAGTTTGTCCTTCCCTGAGCCAGGTTCCGCCTTCAAATTTATAACCGGCGTCTCCCTCGGCGCTGGTCGGGATTTCAATCGTTTCGGTCGAAACGCCTTTAAATGCCTCGATAACCGTGAAAGTCACAAGGTCGGTATTTCTAAAATACTTTTCCCATTTAAGATTTTTGCCGCTTGCCCGCCGCCCTTCGGCTATCCGGGCAGGAGTGATTTTGGTGGCGCGCCCGATGAAAATCAAGGCTGATGCCTCGGCTTCTTTTTTGACCGAACGTTTAGCCATACACGAAGCGATGGAAAAATTCGGCGCGGATAATAAAACGGTCAGAAAGAAAGCGCTCAGAATATAAAGTTTCATGACTTTGCCTCTTTAATTATACGGAACGACCGGGCATTATAAACTTGCATGCAAGAAAAATGCAGTCTTTGTTATTTTGTGAAAGCCGAATAATAAGCCGGTAAAGCTTACTCTCCAAAAATTTTTCTCTTCCATTAGAAGATTTTACGGAATTTTTCTGAAATACGTCTTGCAATCTTCATATATTTCTTATATACCTACTGGTAGGTAAAGCTTATGCAAACGAGAAGTATCGAAGAGACCAAGGCGCACATTCTGGAAATCGCGCGCGAGCAGTTTTTTAAAAAAGGTTACGCCGCGACCTCGATAAACACGATTGTCGACGCCGCCGATGTGACCAAGCCGACGGTTTATTATCATTTTAAAAACAAGGAAGGACTTTTCGCCGCATTGGTCGAAGAAGCCTATGACCGCTGTTACGAACATCGCTCGCGGGAAGTCGATGAAAACGCGACGACGGCGGAAAAAATTTATCAGGTCGTGAATGCCGACTTCAATTTCTGTCTAAGCCAGCCGGAGCTTTTGCGCTTTGTCTTATCTATGACTTTCGCCGTGCCGGAAGAACACGGGATTGACGTCAAAACGAAACATCTGCGCGACTACGAATTTTTCTACGACCTGATTGAAAAGGGCATCGACGCGGGCGAATTATATTGTTCGGATACCGGGTCAGCCGCGCTGGCGCTGCAGGGAATTATCGCCGTCAATATAATGTCTTTTCTCGAAATGGAGCACGCGCCCGATTTTCTTTCGCCTCAGCGGGCGCGTGAAGTGACGAACATATTTCTGCGCGGCGTGGTCAATCAGCCGCCCGCCAAACGCGGCAAACAAGGAGATAAAAAGAAATGAGCTTCGAAAATTCGGTTTATATTACATCGCTCGGAAAATTTCTGCCGGGCAAGCCGGTTGCAAACGACGAGATGGAAGATTATCTGGGCTTCATCGGCGGCAAGCCTTCGCGTCTGAAATCACGTATTTTGAAACAAAACGGAATTACATCGAGGCATTACGCGCTTGAGCCGGGCGGGAAGGCGCAAACGTGGAACTACGAGCTGGCGGCAAATGCCTTGAAAGACGCGCTTTCGCGCTCGGAGCTGAATTCTCAAAACATCGAGTTTATGGCGACGGCAACGTCGCAGAGCGACCTTCTTGCGCCCGGATTTGCCAGTCAGGTTCACGGCGCGAGCGGCTTGCCGCCGTGCGAAATCGCCAGTTTTCAGAGCGTCTGCGCGGGCGGCATGATGGCTTTGCAGGCGGCTTACACCGGCATTTTAGCGGGCGTGAGAAAAAATTCCGTGGTTTGCGCCAGCGAATTTACGAGCCGCTTTTTTCGTCCCGGATTGTTTGAGGAAACCGCCGACTTTAAAGAAAACGGCAAGCTGCCTTTCGATGCCGAATTTCTGCGCTGGATGTTGTCGGACGGAGCGGGCGCGGCGGTGCTCGAAAATCGCCCGAATGCAAAAGGGCTTTCATTGAAAATCGAATGGATTGATTTAATGTCTTACGCCGACCGTTTCGACGTGTGTATGTATTCGGGCGCGAACAAACAAGCTGACGGGACGCTCGAAAAGTCGTGGTACGATTACCCGAATTTCGCGGCGGCGGCAAGCGACGGGGCGATTCTGCTGAAACAGGACGTCAGAATTTTGGGAAACGTGGTGAAGCTCGGCGTCAACCGTTATTTTGAGTTGATAGAACAGGGACGTCTCAACGCAAAAGACATAGATTGGTTTGTCTGTCATTATTCGTCTCACGTTTTTCGCTCGCAAATCATCGAGCTGTTGGAAAAGGGAAAAGGGATGATTCCCGAAGAGCGCTGGTTTACTAATCTTTACACGAAAGGAAATACCGGCGCGGCATCGGTTTTTATAATGCTCGAAGAGCTATTCCATTCGGGAAATTTGCAGCCGGGTCAGAAAATCCTCTGCATGGTGCCGGAAAGCGGAAGATTTGTCGTCTCGTTTATGATGTTGACCGTCGTCGAAGCCGAATCTCCGGACAAGATTTTACCTGTCGTCGAAGCGGAAAAACCGGCAGCCGTTTTCGCCCGCGAGGATAAAAATAATCGTGACGATTTGCAGGGCGCGCTGTGGAGAAAACTGACAAACGTCTGGATTGATTTCGAGAGTCGCCTTAATCAAATCCCGGTCATCGAACGTCTGAATCGCGGCAAGCTGCGCGTTGAAGATTATCGCCTGCTGCTGTTGAATCTGCGGCAGCAGGTCGTCGAAGGCGCGCGCTGGATTTCGCGCGCCGCTTCAAATATCTCTGCGGAAGCGTTTCCGCTGCGTTCCGTTTTTATCGGTCATGCGAAAGAGGAACATCGCGACTTTCAGATGCTTGAACGCGATTTCGTTTCCGTCGGCGGAAGCTTGGAAGAAATTCAAACGGCGGAGAAAAACATCGGTTCGGAAGCTTTATCGGCGTGGATGTTTCATCGCGCGAGCCGTGAAAATCCTTTCGACCTGCTCGGCGCGATGTTTATTATCGAAGGACTCGGACAGCGCATGGCAAACAAATGGGGCAGCCGGATTCGCGAGCAGTTGAATCTGCGCGCCGAACAGGTTTCGTTTTTGCTCTATCACGGCGCGAATGACGAAAATCACCTGGAAAAACTGGAACAAATTCTGGCGAGCGATTTATTAACCCCGAAGATAGCGGCGCAAATCGTGAAAACGGCGAAGGTTACGGCACGGCTCTACGCGCTGCAACTCGAAGAATTGGGAAACGTTTAAAAGGAGAAAGTCAATTCGTGTTGACAACTGACGCGTCCAATTATTTTTATTATTTAACTCTGGCAATTTATTGTTTCGGTTATTATCTGTTTGCCGGGCTTGCCGTCAACGTCGCTTATCATCGCTGTTTGAGTCATCGCTCGTTTCAATTATGGAAGCCGCTGGAGAGATTTTTCGTCACGCTCGGTCTGCCCGCCGGAACGCCGGTTCAATGGGCTGGCAATCACCGCTTTCATCACGGGCACGCGGATGAAGGACAAGACCCGCATTCGCCCGCGCGCGGCGGATTCTGGCACGCTCACGTCGGCTGGTATATCGGAACCAGGCGTCCGCTAATCTGTTTTCTTTATTCAATCGCCGGACCTTTAAGGACGATTTACGACGGCTGGAATCGCCCGCGCACCAACCAGCAGCATAATCATTTAGCCGCCGACGTGGCGAAAGACGATTATTATCGTTTCCTGAGCCGCCCGAAGCCGTTTATGATTGCCTGCTGGCTGCACGTCGCGCTTTTTTTCGGGGCGGCATATTTTATATGGGGCGCGGGCGGCTTCGCTGCCCTTTGGATTACGGCGGTAATTATTTACAATCTCGGCGATGCCATCGACAGCATCGCTCATCTCTACGGCGAACGCCCGTTTGAGGCGACGCATTTGGCGCGCAACAACCGTCTGCTCGGAATTTTAACGCTCGGCGAAGGCTGGCACGCCAATCATCACGTTTTTCCGGGCAGCGCGCGTCACGGGCTGTTGCCGAATCAATTTGACGGCGTCTGGGAAATTATTTGTTTGCTCAAACGCTTTGGAATGGCGAATGAGATTAGAGTTCCGACGGCGGAACAAATTCAAGCGAAATTAATCACGCCGGAAAAAGGACAAACCGATGCTGCCTGAAAAATACGCCGACCGCTTCGAGCTTAACGAATTCAACGCGGCTGACCCCGACCCGTGGGCGGCGCTCTATCTCGACCGCTCGATTCAAATCGACGACGAAGCCAAAGCCGCGCTGCTGATTTCGATGCGCTCGAAATCCAGAGAGATTCTATTTCCGCTGCTCAAGCCGTTTATCTGGCTGATGCTGCATTTATTTACGCTCATCAGAATCATCGCGCCGAGATTGTTCGCGTCGTCGAAGCTGCTGCACCGCCTGATTTATTTGGGTCTGAAATATTTCGTCAGCCCCGAAGCGAATTTTATAATTCTGCGGCATTTTCACGTCGGCTCGGAAATTCTCGCCTTTATCGCGTCCAACATTCCGGAAGTTGAAATAAAGCTGAACCCGCTCAAGCCCGCCAAGCTCGAAGACGTTCTGGGCGAGATTTTTCTCCAGCACGACCTTAATCTGTTCAATTTCATTATTAATCTGAATACGGAATTGCGCCGTCAGAACCGCCAGATTGAAACGCCCGGACGGTTGAATTTCGAATGCATCACGGACGGGCAATTTGCCATCGAGCCTTTCCCGAAACGCTGGACGAATTTTCTCGACGTGCAGACGGCGATAGAATTATACACGCCGATTTACCAGCTGTTTTTGCCCGGTCGCGATTTTTGGCGGGCGGCAAATTCTTTGCAGCTTGACGAAACCGTCGGTCTCTATGTTTCGCGCCTGCTCGGCAATAATCAATATCTGGGACTTTTAAACAACAAACATCCGCTCGTTCCGCTCCCGACGACCGGCGCGGGTTATCGCCTGCTGCTGCACGGCTTAGCCTCAGAGTCGCTGCACTCCATTCTCCGCGAACATAAGCGCAAGCAAAGTGGTATTTAACAGAGCCGCTCTGGGAAGCTGCTGCGCCGGTGTGCAGCAAGAGCCGTTCTTGTAAAGAAGAATATCTTTTTTGTTTGTAAATACATCGCAGGCGGAAGCGGCAAATTTTTCGAGCCGGATTTTTTAGATTTTATATTTCCGCGCCGACGCCGTTTAAAATTAAAATATGCTTTTACCAATCTCTTTTTTGGCGTAGAATAAGCTGACGAGCGTCAAAAGATGAGCGAAAACTCGACTCACAAAATTTATCAATTCGATTGCTTTCGTCTGGAAGCCGAAGCGCGCCGCCTGTGGTGCGACGACCAGCCGCTCAGACTTTCGGCGAAGGCGTTTGACGTTTTGCTGTATCTGGTCGAGCGGCGCGGCGCGGTCGTCGAGCGCGAAGAATTGCTGCGCGAAGTCTGGCGCGACCAGTTCGTCGAGGACGGCAACTTGACGGTTCACATCACGGCGCTGCGCAAAACGCTCGGCGACACGCTCGGCGAAGCCAGATTTATCGCGACCGTCTCGCGGCGCGGATATTGTTTCGTCGCGCGCGTGCGGGAAATTGAAGAACGCGCCGAAGACGCGCCTAAACCGGAATCGTTCGCGAATCGTTCGCTCGCGGTTCTGCCGTTTCGACATCTTTCGAGCGACGACGAAATCGAATATCTCGCCGACGGCATCACGGAAAGCCTGATAAATTCGCTGTCGAAAATCAATTCGCTCAAAGTTTTCGCTTCGAGCACGATTTTTCGTTACAAACAAAGCGACCGCGACGCGGCGGAAATCGGCAAAACGCTCGGCGCGAAAACCGTTTTAACCGGCAGCGTGCGTCAGGTCGGCGAGCAGCTTCTGGTCGCTACCGAGCTGGTCAACGCGGCGGACGCGCGACAGCTCTGGGGCGCGCAGTATCATCAGCCGCTGACCGACATTTTTCGCGTGCCGGAAGAAATCGCGCTGGCGATTACCGAGACGCTTCTGCCGCAGCTCAGCGAAGCCGATAAAGGCACGCTGAAAAAACGCGTCACGCCGAACGACGAAGCGTATCGCGCTTTTTTGAAAGGCTTGCATTTGAACGGCAAGCGCACGAAAGAATCAATCGAAAAAGGTCTGCGCTATTTCAAACGCGCCGTCGAGCTGGACGCCGATTTCGCGCTCGGCTACGTCTGGATTGCGCAAAGCTACCGGCTGCTCAACGATTTTTCCATTTTGCCGCAGGACGAAGCGCTGCCGCTCGTGAAAGAAAATCTCAGCCGCGCCGTTCGCCTCGCGCCCGATTTGGCGGAAGCGCACACTTTGAGCGGCTACATCAAATTCGTTCACGAATGGGACTGGCAAGCCGCCGAACAGGAATTTCGCCGCGCCGTCCGGCTCGACCCGAACAGCATTCTGGCGCGATATTCCTACGCCAATTTTCTGAAGCACACGCGGCAATTCGAAGAAGCGTGGCGACAATTGAATAAAGCGCTGGAGCTCGACCCGCTGTCGCCGATTTTAAATCAGATGCTCGGCGCGTTTTTGTTTTACGAGAAACGCTACGACGAAGCCGAAGCGCATTTCCGCGAGCAGGCGGAGCTGCATCCGAATTTGTTCGTCAATTACGTTTTTCTGTCGGCATGCCGGATGATGCGCGAAGATTTCGCCGGTTCCTTGCGGGAAATCCGGCGAGCTTACGCGCTGGAGCCGAGCCTGGAAATTTCCGCGCTGCTCGGCGCGGCGCACGCCCGCTGCGGCGATAAACGGGAAGCGCAAAAAATTTTGCGCCGCCTGGAAAAATCCGCCAACGTGCCGTTTGAAACTTTTTATCTTTATCTCGCGCTCGGGCTGCGAGAGCGGGCTTTGGCGTTTTTGCCGCGCTCGCTCGAACGCAAATCAATCGACCACATTCTGCTGAACATCGACCCGCGAGCCGACGCGCTTCGCTCGGACGCGGAATACGCGGAGCTTTTCCGCCGCCTCAAGCTGCCGAGCTTTTAGAAATTTTAAGATTTCTTCATTTTTCTAAAGGACTTCCATTCAACGCAAAATTTACTCTTAGTTTCAATCGAGCTTAAAAAACGTTTCGATTGACGCGCCTGCATTATCGTGAGAGGCACGGGCAAGGAGTAAAATCAAGCATAAAACCCGGCGAGGAGGGAAGGCAGTGGAAGGTTTTTTAGATTACGCGCTTCAACAATTGTTAATGCAGGCGACTTTGGGAAAGCTGAGGAAACGCGCACGCCGGAAAGTGCGCGTTTTTCTATTGACGAGCGTGATTTTGACGACGTTCGGCGGCGCAAGCGCGGCGGATGGCGACCTCGACCGAAGCTACGGCAGCGACGGCATCAGCATCATTCGCGTTGACGGGCGCACGGCTTATTCGGTCGGCAAGCCGATTTTGCTCGCCGACGGAAAGATGCTGCTCGGCGGCGTGTCGAATTTTTTGCCGATGCAGAATGCTGGAAGCTCGATACTGCTGCGCGTCAACGCGGACGGCACGCTCGACCATACGTTCGGCGATAACGGAAAAATAATCAACACGACGCTCGTCAATTTATGCGGCTTGACGCGGCTCGACGACGGGAAAATCGTCATTGCCGGAAGCGTCCTGAGCGGCGGCGAACTGCGATTTGCGGCAACACGTTACAACGCCGACGGAACGCTCGATTCGACTTTCGGCGCGAACGGTTACGCCGTCGGCGCGGCGGGCGCGGCGAAAGCCTTCGCGCTTCAGCCGGACGGAAAAATCATCGTCGCCGGTTACGCGGCTTTCGATGCCGCTCGCGACGATTTTCTTTTGCAGCGTTTCGACGCGGGCGGAAGCGTCGATTCGACTTTTGGCACGAACGGTTTGGCGCGCACCGATTTTTACGAGGGCGACGACCGCATTTCGAGCGTGGTCGTCAAACCGGACGGCAGAATCGTCGCGGCGGGCTTCGCCACCGTTTCGGGCAGAGGCTTCGGCGCGGCGCAGCGCAAGGATTTCGCGCTGGCGGGTTACACCTCAAGCGGCATGCTCGACGCGGGCTTCGGCGACGGCGGCGGACTTTCGACCGCGCAGTTCGGCAGGCAGAATCTCGCGCAAATTCAAAATCTCGTCGCGCAATCGGACGGCAAAATGGTCGTCGTCGGCGGCTACACCCCGACCGGCGAAGGAATGGCGATGGCGCGTTACAGCCAGAGCGGCAGGCTCGACGAAACCTTCGGCAGCGACGGCGGCAAAGTGGTGATGGATTATCCGGGCATCACGTCTTCCATCATCTTCAGCGCCGTGACCGTCGAGCGTGACGGGAAAATGCTTTCCGTTGCCGCGCCGACCGAAAATGCCGCGCAGAGAGATTTCTTTCTGCTCGCCCGCTGCACGCGCTTCGGCGCGATTGACCGCACGCTGGACGGCGAAGGCGAAGTGCTGATTCAGCTCGGCTCGAACACCGCCGCTTCGTCCATTATTACTTTGCCGGACGGCAAAACGCTGGTCGCCGGGGTTTCGGACGGTAATTTTTTCACGGCGCGATTCGTCGCTCCGCGCCCGTCGCAGTTTGATTTTGACGCCGACGGACGCGCCGACATCGCGGTTTTCAGACCGGGCGAGGGCACTTGGTATCTGTCGAATTCTTCCGGCGAGTCTTCCGCCGTTCAATTCGGATTGAGCGGCGATAAACTCGCGCCCGCCGATTTTGACGGCGACGGCAAAACCGATTTGGGCGTTTATCGCGGCGGGAGCTGGTCTATTTTGAAAAGCGCGGACAATCAAATGTCGATTTTGCCGTTCGGCTTGGCGGAAGACGTTCCGCTGCCGGCGGATTACGACGGCGACAATCGCGCCGACCTCGCCGTTTATCGCCCGTCCGAAGGGAACTGGTATATCTTGCGCAGCGCCGACGGGCAGACGCAAATCACGCATTTCGGCGCGGGCGGCGATACGCCTACGCCTGGCGATTATGACGGCGACGGCAAAAACGACATCGCCGTCTGGCGACCGAATGAAGGCGTCTGGTATCGCATCAACAGCCGCGACAATCAATTTTTCGCCCGTCAGTTCGGAACGTCGGGCGACATTCCGGCGGCGTCTGATTACGACGGCGACGGGAAAACGGATTTGGCGTTTTATCGCGGCGGCGTCTGGTATATCGAAAACAGCGAAAACAATCAATTGACGGTCGTGCGCTACGGCTTGAGCGACGACGTGCCGGTTCCCGCCGATTATGACGGCGACAGCCGCGCCGATTTGGCGGTTTTCCGTCCGGCGGAAGGCGATTGGCATTTGCTGAATTCCTTCGGCAATCAAGAAAGCGTCACGCATTGGGGAATGAGCGGCGACGCGCCAATCGCCGCGGCGTTTGCACATTAAAATTCAGCGGTTCGGTCTTTGCGCAAAAGCCGTTTTATTGTTTCGACGCGGCTCATTTAATCGACCTCCGGCGTCGGTAAATGAATTTTGCGCGAAGCCTCGGTTCGGGGCTTTGACGAGGGGACGAAGCCCCGAACTTGTCGGAAGTTTAAAGCAAAAGACAGGCGCAGTTTCAAGGAGTTTTATGAAAATACCGGCACGAAAAAATTCAGCCGAACAGATAATTTCGGCGCGGGCAAAGCGGCGCGGCAATTTCAGACGATGCGTTTTATCGCTGGCAATCGTCGCGGTTGCCGGAGCTATGTCGACGATGCGGGCGGCGGACGGCGACTTGGATTTCACGTTCGGCAATGCCGGTAAAGTCTTAACGGATTTGAGCGGCGGCGTGGACAATCTGAGCGAAATCGCGCTCCAGCCGGACGGAAAAATCGTCGCGGCGGGAAATTATCGTTTGACGAACGGCAATTCGCATATCGAGCTTGCCCGCTATAATCCGGACGGCACGCCGGATTTAACTTTCGGCACGGGCGGCAAAGTGGCGACGACGGTCAGCAATTTCGGCGACTCGGCAAATGCCGTCGTGATTCAGCCGGACGGCAGGATAATCGTCGCCGGAAGCGTGACGTCGCCGGGCGTTGTCGACACTTCTTTTCTGCTCGTCCGTTATAACGCGAACGGCTCGCTCGACGCATCATTCGGCGCGGGCGGTATCGTGACGACCGACATCGCCGACAATCGCGATACGGCGTCCGCCGTCGCCGTGCAGCCGGACGGCAAAATCGTCGTCGCCGGAGAAAAAGGAATTTTTCGACCGCCGGGCGAAGAAAGAAACAGCGACATCGCGCTGGTGCGCTATAACGCGGACGGCTCGCTCGATACTTCATTCGGCGAGGGCGGCAGAACGATTTCCGATTTCGGACCGGCTGCCGATTATTTTGCCGACGACGCGGCGGATATTATTATTCTCGCCGGCGGGAAAATCGTTCTCGTCGGCGACTCGGACGGCGCGGGCTACTACGATTTTTTAATTGCCCGCTACAATCCGGACGGCTCGCTCGACACCTCGTTCGGCACAGGCGGCAGAACGAAAACCGATTTGGGCAACGGTTATCAGGACGGCGCGTCAGCCGCCGCTTTGCAGGCTGACGGCAAAATCGTTTCGGTCGGCGCGGCTTTGCCGAACAGCTTCGATTTGGATTTTTCGCTAATTCGATATAACGCGAACGGCACGCTCGACCGGACGTTCGGCACGGGCGGAAAGGTCGTTTTCGGCTTGGAAAGCCTGCGCGACGAAGAATTAACCGCTGTCGCCGTCCAACCGGACGGGAAAATTCTCGCGCTCGGCGATTCGAATTCGGCGAACAATTCCGGCTTTTTGCTTTTGCGCTTTAACCCCGACGGCACGCGCGACACAAGCTTCGGCAGCGCCGGAATCGTGCGCACGCCGTTTGGCACAAACGCGGCGTTTACTTCGTCGCTGCTCGTCCAGCCGGACGCGAAAATCGTCGCCGCCGGTTTCACGCCTTTATTTCAATCGAGCGATTTCGCGCTGGTGCGTTATCTTTCGTCGCCGTCTGCTTTGCGCCCGACGCCGTTTGATTTTGATGGCGACGGGAAAGCTGACGTTTCCGTTTTTCGAAGCGGAATGTGGTATCTGGAGCGTTCCGGCGCGGGATTTTCAAGTTCCCGGTTCGGCTTAAATACAGACCAAATCGTGCCTGCCGATTACGACGGCGACGGCAAGACGGACATCGCCGTTTTCCGGCAGGACGAAGGCGATTGGTATTGCTTAAACAGCCGCAGCGACACGTATTCGGAAGCTCATTTCGGCGCGGACGGCGACGTTCCGGTCGTGGCTGATTACGACGGCGACGGCAAAGCGGATTACGCCGTCTATCGCGGCGGAGTCTGGTATATTCAACGCTCGCAAGCCGGTTTTTTAGCCGCGCAGTTCGGCATCTCGACCGATAAACCCGTTCCGGCGGATTACGACGGCGACGGGAAAACCGACATCGCCGTTTATCGCGACGGCACCTGGTATGTGCTGAAAAGCACGGGCGGATTTACCGGCGTGCAATTCGGACTCGGCAGCGATAAGCCGGTGACCGCCGATTACGACGGCGACGGAAAATCCGACATCGCCGTCTGGCGACCTTCGGACGGCGTTTGGTATTTACTTGGAAGCCGGGCGGGATTTAGCGCCGCGCAGTTTGGCATCGCGGCGGACGTGCCCGCGCCGGCGGATTACGACGGCGACGGGAAAACGGATTTGACGGTTTATCGCGGCGGCGTCTGGTGGATTCAGCGCAGCCGGACGCAGGATTATACGGCGCAGCAATTCGGCATTCAGGATGATATTCCCGTTCCGGCGGCGTTTATCAGGTAGACGAGCGGAAAGGCGGAGAAATTTCCTGCGCCTTTTTATAAATTATTTTGGCGAGGGGAAGGTTCAAGGAGGTGAGTATGACGGTATTTGATAAATATATGACGCGGCGGTTTTTTCCGAAAAACATATTAGTAAATTTTCGCGACGATTTGACCTGCGGCGCTTTACTTTTGGCGGCGGTTTTTATGCTGTCGGGAATTTGCCGGACGGCGCGGGCGGCGGACGGCGACCTTGACCCGACGTTTGGCGCGGGCGGCACGCAAATTGTGCAGGTCGCCGCCGGGCAGAGGGATTTTGCCAAGACGGTCGCCGTTCAGCCGGACGGAAAAATCGTGGTCGGCGGCGAGCTCGGAGATTTTTCGCTGAACACGAATCGCTCGGTTTTAATGCGGCTGAACGCGGACGGAAGCCTTGACCCGACGTTCGGCAGCGGCGGCAGGATTATCAATTCCGGACAGCTTCACCTGCCCGCGCTGGTTATCCAGCCTGACGGCAAGATTGTCACCGCCGGAGCGACGGCTGTTTTAGGCATCACTTTGGATTTCGCGGTGGTGCGCTACAACGCGGACGGCAGTTTAGACCAGACGTTCGGCAACGGCGGTTATGCCGTCAACGGTGCGGGCAACGCGCTCGGCGTTGTTTTGCAGCCGGACGGGAAAATCGTGCTGGTCGGCTACCTTCCGATTTATCGGAACGGCAGCGATTTTCTTCTCGCCCGTTTCAATACGAACGGCAGCCCCGACTCAACCTTCGGCAGCGGCGGGCGCGTGCAGACTTCATTTACTTCCGGTCGAAACAGCGGCGACCAGGCATTAGCGGCGGCTTTGCAGCCGGACGGCAAAATCGTGGCGACGGGTTTTGTGACGGGAATCTCAGCCGTGCTGATTCGCTACAATCCAAACGGCAGCGTCGATACCGGCTTTGGACTCGACGGTTCGGTTTTGACGCCGAATTTCGGCGCGGTGACCAGCCGCATTTTGATACAACCCGACGGAAAAATCGTGGTCGGCGGCGGCGGATTCGTGCTCGGCAGATATAATCCCGACGGCAGAACCGACCAGACATTCGGCAGCGGCGGCAGAATCTCCGGCGGATTCGGCGGCGGCAACGGGTATTTATACGGCATCGCCCGACAGGCGGACGGAAAGCTGTTTGCGGGCGGCAGCGTTTCTTATACCGGAACCGGAGAGTGTGTTTTTGCGCTGTCGCGTTACACTCCGGACGGATTTTTAGACCCGACTTTCGGCAGCAGCGGATTTGTTTTGACCAACATCACCACCGGAGCTCTGGACGAAGCCTTTGCGCTCGCGCTCCAGCCGGACGGCAAACCCGTCCTTGCCGGATACGCGGCGGAACCGGGCGGAAGTTATCACGATTTTGCTCTGGCTCGTTATATCAACACGACGACCACGACGGCTTCGCGCTAGGTTGATTTCGACGGCGACGGACGCGCGGATTTGGCGGTCTTCAGACCACCGGCGGGAACGTGGTATCTGCTCCGTAGCCAGGCAGGCTTTACCGGCATTCAGTTCGGCATCGACAATGACGTTCCGACGCCGAATGCTTTCGTCAGATAAAACTCCGTTTATGACCAATAAAAAGGCTTCCCCGAAATTGAAGGAAGCCTTTTTATTTATCATTCAGTTTGTCTCAAATCAGAGCTTGAAACGATTAAAGCGCGGGCTGCCTCAGGATTTCAGCCAGGGCTCGCAACCGGGCTGAATCCGCTCCGTTTTTCGCCATGCGGGCGCTTTTCTCCAGCGACGGCGCGAGGCTTTTCAGTTTTCCGCTCTCTTTTTGATTCAGCTGTGAACTCTCCGCACTTTGAATTGCCTGTCGCAGGTCGGCGATTTGGCTGGAAGGCAGAGCTTGCGAGCGCTCCAGTTGGTCGACATACGCCTTTGCCACGACGAGACGTTTGGGATATTCGATTTTCTCCTGGTTCTGCACATTCAGTTCAGCTACGCGAATCGATTTCGCGGCGTCTATCTCGTTCTGCGTCAGGAACTTGTTCGGCGTCAGCTCAAAAATGTCCAGTCCGCGCGCGATTTCCGACGCGTAAATGTGTCCGTTATACCAGTAAGCCGACCAGTGACCGCCGAGCACGAGCATATTCGGGTCAATCGCGCCCCGGTCGAAATAGGCAATCTCAACCGGATTGCCCGCATCGGTGAAGTCCATCACGGAGATGCCGCCCTGATACCAGGCTTGCACCACGACGTCGCGCCCCGGAATGGGAATGAGCGAGCCGTTGTGCGCGACACAGTTCTCGCTGTCGCCCTGCGCCGCCGGCATCTTGTAGTAACTGGCGAATTTCAGCTTGTTATCCGTCAAGTTGAAAATCGCATCCGCGCCCCATTTGTTCGGGTCGTTCGCCCGGCAGCGCGCGCCCAGTCCGCCGCCCCATTCATCAGTAAACACGACCTTTTTTCCGTCGTTCGAAAACGAGGCTGAGTGCCAATACGCATAGTTCGGGTCGTTTACCGCGTCGATGCGCTTCGGATTCGCCGGGTCTTTGATGTCCAGCAGAATTCCATTTCCCGAGCAGGCGCCTGCCGCGAGTCCCATCGCCGAATATACGGTAATATCGTGGCACTGGTCGGTAGGAGACGGCTTTTCCTTTCCGTGCGTCCCGGCGCTGCTCAAGCCGCTCAGAGCGCCCGTTCTCGGATCTATAAACACGCGTGGACTCGACACTATCCGGGCATTTTGCGGCGTTGCTAACGGCACTTTAATCACGTCTATGCGAAAACGCGCGGTATTCGGGTCCTTGTCCGGCGAGCCATCCGTGCAGCCAGCCAGTTCTTCGCTGGGGCGGACAAAAGATGTTCCGGAGACATAGATGTAGACGTTGTTTTTGTCATTCGGGTCGACTACCAGAGTATGCGTGTGCGAGCCGCGACAGGTTTGTACTGCTCCGACCTGCTTCGGATTCCTGATGTCGGTAATATCGAAAATTCTTACGCCGCGAAAACGCTCTTTTTGCACATCCGGCTTGTTTTCCTGTCCTGCCGCCGGCATCACGGGCGGAAAACCGAGCGGGCTGCAATCCAGCCGTCCGTTCGGCATCTCCACCGACATAAAGAGCAGGTTTTTGTAAACGGACACGTCGCCCTGCCCGCCCGGACAGACCATCGAAGTCAACAATCTGGTCTGCGCCGGATTGGAGATGTCATAGATGCTGACGCCGTAAAAGTTTCCCTGAAACAGGTAGTTGCCCTGAAACGCCAGGTCTGAGTTGGCAAAAGCGAGTTGAGCCAGAACCAGTTGGAGCGGCTTCGGTATCTGCGAAGAATCGCCGATGCCGATGAGTCCCAGAGCCTTCTGCACCTTCGGATTCGCCGGATCGTCGGAGCCGAGCTGAAAAGCGTCCGGCTTTTTGAACAGCATCAGGTGCTTTATGCCCGTCGCGGCTTCGCTCGCGTCGTATAATCCCGGCGACAGTCTGGCGCGCGGGTCGCTGACGTCCGAACCGGTCATCCCCGCCGGCAGCGGCGGCGCGGGTTCGGGAGCAAACGGATTTTGCTGACCGTCCTGCTCGGCGGGCTTGGATTCCGGCGTCTTCTTCGGTTCGGGCGTCGGCGTTTGCGCCAGCGTCGCGATTGTCAAAAATGAGCCTAAAACCAGGGAAGCTATTAATAAACGGAAAATGATAGCGTATATTCGAATCATCGTTTCTCCTCTACGGGTTTTCACCCAGCATAGTCTGCATAATCTTAATCTCGGCGCGTTGACCGCTGTCGACATCCGTGGCGAAATTGAACAGCTCGGCATCCTGCCCCGCGCCGGTTGTTTCAAACAATTCCTTGACCATCACCAGTGCGCCTTTGTGGTGCTGAATCATCCCGTTCAAAAACAGTTGATCGAACTCCGCGCCCTTTGCTTTTCTTAAGGCGTCCATCTGCTTTGCGGTCAGCATTCCGGGCATGAGCATGTGATGCTGATGGCTCGACATATCCATGCCCTCCATTTCCGGCATCGGCGCCGAAATCGGCTCGCCCCGGACTTGGAGCCAGCGTTTCATAAACTTCATTTCGTCTGATTGCGATTGGCTGATGCGCGCTCCGAGCAGGCGGAGCTCCTTGTTCTGCGTCCGCGACTCGATGAGCGCCGTCATCTCGACCGCCTGCGCGTGGTGCATAATCATCCCCTGCATAAACTCCACGTCTTTCGGCGAGCGCGGCGGCAGCGTCGCCCTCGTTGACGGCGGCAGTATTCTGGTCGGCTGACCCGGCGCGCCCGGCTGCACCACGACGGGCGGCGTCCTGGAATCAACCTGCTGCGCGCAGACCGGCAGCGCGAAAAAACATATTAGAGCGGCGGCGGCTATAAGCCCGCTTCGCGCCGTTCCGACGCTTTTCACTAACCGCAGCTTAAGCCGGGCACTGATGAAAGGAAACGACTGCATCGGCGTTGAGTGATGAACCATTTAGCCATCAAATTACCACAAATCAGAGACCGGCGCTACCCCGCAGGAGCGGCGCCGGTGCTATAGTTATTTTGTCCCGAAAATGTTCAAACCGATTTCTACAATAATACATTTTACCGGCATTGCTTTAAGGGCGCTGCCGTTGCTGTTTATATTGTCGAATCCGTCGCCGCTGCTCGCGCCGTTCAGCGTCGAAGCGCCGGTTTCGGTCGAGGAATTTGAACGCGATAATAATCTTCAGGCTGAGAGCGACGCTTTATTGTCTTTATTCGACGCGATGCCGCCGGTTCCCGTCTATCTGAAGGACGAGCCGATGCTCAAAACAGGCACCAATACGGAAACCGGCGCGGCATACACGCATTGCTACGGTCATGAGCGTCCGACTATCTTTGTTAAAAAAATCTTTTATCAAAAAGCCAACCGCAAACAGCTTGTCAATCTCTTAAAACACGAGATGACTCACGCGTGGCTGTGCCGTCAGCGCCTGATGTCGGGACACGATGAAAATTTCCGGCGGAAATTCAAACAAATCGGCGGATTCGGAAATTAGCCGATTAAAGCCCGCCGCGCTTGAATTCAGGCTGTCTGAAGAAAAAGCTCGTCTCGCAGGTTTACTTGCTTTTAGCTAAACATGCCTGTCTTAAATTGTTGATTTGCACTTGTGTAGGCGAGTCGCCCTGAAGCCGAGCCGTTTCGACCCTCCCGTTGACCAAGCCGCCGCATATGATTTGTTGATTGTTGTAAACCGACAAATCTTCGGGCGGGACGCACGGCGGCGGGTTGACCATGCCGTACATCATCTGCGTGTTCACTCCCTCATTAAACGCGTCACAATATACTTGCGCCGATACAGAGTTACTTTCCCCGGAATTTTGATTTCCATTTTCACCTGCCAGAGAGACGAAGAATGCGATAATGAAGATAACACCCAAAATGCCGATAATGAGAGCGACGGCGCTGCCAAGAATAAAAGACTTACCTGAAAAGCCTTTTTTCCTGGGCGGAGCGGTAAATTGCTGCTGCTGCGGTCTCGGTGCGGTGCCGCAGACGCTTTGAATTACGCGAATGAGTCTTTCCATATCGTCGGAAAAACGCGAATCAGAAACGCTGAGCGCATTGCGGGTGGAAAGAGCGGCAATCGAAGGCGGAAGCTGGCGCGGGCTTGGCATCGCGGCTCCGCCGACCAGAACCGGGATAATCATTAAATTTCTCTGCATTGCCATTTCTATCTCGCGGCGCACATGGTCGTCCGGATGGTCGAGCCGGCGAGTGCCGTCGGCGTTAGTCGCATTCAGCCAGTTCGGACCGATTACTGTCAGCATAATGCGGCAATTGCTGAGATTTTGGATGACGGACGCAACAAAGTTTTCGCCGATTGTGATGTCGTCGACGTCGTAAAAAATCGAATGAGCCCCAAAGCCGTCGGCGAGACGTTCGTGTAAGCCTCTGGTCCAACCGCTGCTGTCACTGCGACGATAATTGATGAAAATGATTGCCATTTGTGCTTCTGCTCCGAGAAATGAATTTTCTGCGCCGTGTTGAGCGACAAAATTATTAGCGTCTTTAAATTGGCTAACATTCTACGGTCTTGTTTTAACAGAAGTCAATAAAAATTGGTTTGAGGAATAAGTTAAATCGAGCGACGGCAAAGAAACACGAAGACATTTCGTTTGCTTTCGTGTTTCTTTGCCGTCGTGAATTCTTTGCAGGGAAGCGTAAAAATTTAAGCCGTTTTGGCGGTTGCTTCCATATCCGGCTTCCAGCGCAGAACAGGTTTTCGCGCCGCCGTCGCTTCATCCAGACGTCCGATGCGCGTTGTGTGCGGCGCGTCGATGACGAGCTGCGGATTTTCCTGCGCTTCTTGATTTATATCTTTCATCGCTTCGATAAACGCGTCCAAATCCTGTCTGCCGACGGATTCGGTCGGCTCAATCAGCATCGCGCCCTCGACGATTAAAGGAAAATAAATCGTCATCGGGTGAAAGCCGTAATCAATCAGACGCTTGGCGATGTCCAGCGTGTGGACGCCTTTGCGCGATTGTTTCTTATGCGAAAAAATAACTTCGTGCATCGGGTCGCCCGCGAAAGGCTTTTCGTAATCTTCCTGCAAAAAATGCGAAAGATAACGCGCGTTCAGCACGGCGGTTTCGGTCGCTTCTTTCAAACCGCTCGCGCCGTGCGTGTAGATATAGGAAAGCGCGCGAATCATCATTCCGAAGTTGCCGTAAAACGCCTTGACGCGCCCGATTGATTCGGGGCGATTGAAATCCAGCCGGTAATTTTCGCCGTCTTTCACGATGCGCGGCGTCGGCAGAAACGGTTCCAGTTCCGCCGTGCAGCAGCAAGGTCCGCAGCCGGGACCGCCGCCGCCGTGCGGCGTCGAAAAAGTTTTATGTAAATTTAAGTGAATCACGTCCACGCCCATGTCGCCCGGGCGCGCGACGCCGACAAGGGCGTTCATATTCGCGCCGTCCATATAAACCAAGCCGCCCGCTTCGTGAATAATGTCGCAGACTTCGCGAATATTCGTCTCAAAAATTCCGACCGTGTTCGGATTCGTCAGCATCAAACCCGCAACGCCGCCTTCGCCGCAAAGCTGGCGGAGATGTTCCAAATCGGTCAAGCCTTCACCCGTCGATTTCACGGTTTTGACCGTAAATCCGGCGAGCGCGGCTGACGCGGGATTCGTGCCGTGCGCGGAATCGGGAATGAGCATCACGCGTCGATTTCGAGATTCTTCGCCGTCGCGTTTGTCCAGAAAAGCGCGAATCAGCATCACGCCCGTCATTTCGCCGTGCGCTCCGGCGGCAGGCTGCAAAGATACGCCCGGAAGTCCGGTGATTTCCGCCAAATCTTCCTGCAATTTATAAATCAATTCGAGCGCGCCCTGCGATTCGGCTTCCGGCGCGAGCGGGTGCAGATTCGCAAACCCATTGATGCGCGCGACTTTTTCGTTCAAACGCGAATTGTATTTCATCGTGCACGAACCGAGCGGATACATTCCCAAATCAATCGAGTAATTCCACGTCGAGATGCGCGTAAAATGCCGAATCACGTCGACTTCCGAAACTTCCGGCACGCCTTCGAGGTCGTCTTCGCGGCGCAGCTCGGCGGGCAGAATCTCGTCCAGATTCGTTTCTTCGACGTCCAGTTTCGGCAGACGATAGCCGACGCGCCCGCCCTGCGAGCGCTCGAAAATCAACGATTCGTTTTGTGTCGGATGCTGTGTAACTTTTTTAATGCTCATAAATTAGCTTTTAATACTCGATTCAAAAACTTCAAAATCTTCCGTCCGGCTCAATTTTCTCATCACGTCAGCCAATCCCGGCGGCGGCACGATGAGCTTTCGCTTTTGAAAATCAATCCAGCCGCCGGTCGTCGTCAGGCGCGCGGACATCTTACCGTCTTCGCGAAAAAATTCGTTGCGGATTTTAAAGCGCGAAGCGTCTTCGCTAAGCCCGGCGCCCTGAAATGTAATCCTGACTTTATCGAGCATATACAATTCCTTGTAATACTCGATTTCGTCTTTCAAAACGACCGGACCAAAACCGAGCCGCTGAAATTCCTTTACCGGAAAACCGTTTTCGGCAAAATAAAACATTCGCACGTCGACCGCCAAATCCAGATACGAAGTGTTTCCCAGATGCCCGTTAAAATCGACGTTTCCCCAGCCGACGTGAAATGTTTTTTCAAAGATATTTCCCATTTCTACAATTTCGGCAAACCATTGCGCGCGATTTTTTCGATTACCTCGCAAAAGCGGTCCAGCTCCCAGAGCGTCGTGTAAACGTTCGGCGTAATGCGAATGCCTGTAAATTCATCGTGAATAATCGGCACCGTAAAAATCTTGTGTTTCGCCATCAAATAATTGCCGAGTTCGGTCGGGTTGACGCCTTCGATTTTAAAATTTGCGATGGCGCAGGATTGCCTTTCGTCAAACGAGGTGTTAAATCCGATTTTCGGAACGGCTTTCAAATTGTTCATCCAGTAGCGCGCCAAAAATCTCAAACGCGCTTCTTTCCGCCGCGCGCCCAGAGCGTGATGAAACAAAACCGCTTCGCCGATTGCCAGGCGCATCGCGGCGGAATGCGTGCCGATTTCTTCAAATTTGCGAATGTCGGAAGACAGCCGTTTTTCCGAAGCCATCAGCGCCCAGACTTTCGGGATTTTTTCGCGCCGGACGTAAAGCATTCCCGTGCCTTTCGGCGCGTAAAGCCATTTGTGAAGCGACGTGCCGAAATAATCGCACTGTAAATCGTCGCGTTTGAAATCGAACTGAGCGAACGAATGCGCTCCGTCGACGATTGTCTCGATGCCTCGCGCCCGCGCCATTTCGCAAACACGTCTGACCGGATTGATTTGCCCCGTCAGATTGATTTGGTGCGAAACCAGAATCAATTTCGTGCGCGGCGTGACGGCTCTTTCAAAAGCCTGCGCGATGTCGTTCGCGTCTTTCGGCGCGATGGGAATTTTGATTAAATTTAATTTTAATCCTTCGCGCAGTTCGCGCTGTCTTAAGGTCGTCAACATTCGCGCATAATCCTGCGTCGTCGTCAGAATCTCGTCGCCGGATTTTAAATCCAAGCCCATCAAAAGAATTTCCAGCGATTCCGAAGCGTTGCGCGTAATGGCGATTTCTTCGGCGTCGCAGCCGAAAATTTCCGCCAAGCCCGCGCGGATTGTTTCCGACTGCGGTTCCAGAATCTGCCACATCGTGTAAGCGGTCGCGTCTTCCTGCTGCCACGTGTAGCGGACGAACGCTTCCGTCACTATTCGAGGGCTTGGCGAAACGCCGCCGTTATTCAAATTAATTATTCCGCGCGTGACCGAAAAAGACTGCTGAATTACCGCCCAGAAATCTTCGTCCGTCGCCGCCTGTTCGGGCGAAAGATGCGCGACGCGCCCCGCGGCGGCTTGCAGATTTTCAAACAGCGCGGCAACCGTCGCCGACGACATCGCCATCACGCCGAAGCCTTTGCCGACCGAAGACAGAAATCTTCTCCGGCTGAAATCCTGAGCGAACGCTTTTTCGATTGTCATTTTCGCTCCCGCTAAAAAGTAAAATCAGGTTAAATCTCTAAGCGACTTTGCTTAAGCTTTCAACCAGATTATCAATCTGCTGTTTCGTGTTCGTTTCCGTCACGCAGACGAGAAAATCGTTCGGATTTTCCGCGTAATAACGCGACAGCGCCAAGCCGCCGATAATATTATTTCCGGTGCGCAGCTTCTCTAGAATTTCATTCGCCGCTTTCGGCGCGCGGACGATGAATTCGTTGAAAGTCGGCGACGAAAAGGGAAGCGAAAAGCCTTCGATTTCCGCGATTTTCCTTTTCGCGTAGGCGGCTTTCTGCGCGTTCTGCACGGCGACTTCCTGCAAGCCTTTTTTGCCCATCGCTTCCATATAAATCGTCGCGGCGAGCGCAATCAAGCCTTGATTCGTGCAGATGTTCGAGGTCGCTTTGTCGCGTCGAATGTGCTGTTCGCGCGTCGCTAAGGTCAGCACGAAACCGCGATTGCCGTTTTTGTCGTAGGCGATGCCGGCGAGCCTGCCCGGCATCTGGCGCACGTATTTATCTTTGCAGGCGAAAAGCCCGACGTGCGGTCCGCCGAAGCTCATCGGAATGCCGAAGCTCTGACCTTCGGCGACGACGATATCCGCGCCGCACGCGCCCGGCGTTTTCAGCAAGCCGAAAGAAATCGCTTCCGTGACGACGACAATCAAAAGCGCGCCGACGGCGTGCGCTTTTTCAGCCAAGCTTTGCAAATCTTCGATGCAGCCGAAAAAATTCGGCGATTGAATGACGAGCGCGGCGGTTTTATCGTCGAGCTTGTTTAAATCATCCGCTAAAATGCGTCCGGTTTCCTTATTGAAATGAACCGTTTCAATCGCTAGATGACCGTGCTGCGTGTAAGTTTTCGCCACCGCCAGATATTCCGGGTGGACGGTTTCGGCGATGACGACTTTATCGCGGCGCGTGACGCGCTGCGCCATCAGGAAAGCTTCCGCCATCGAGGTCGAGCCGTCGTACATCGAAGCGTTTGCCACGTCCATTCCGGTCAGCTGGCAGACGAGCGTCTGAAACTCGAAAATATATTGCAGCGTGCCTTGGGAAACTTCCGGCTGATACGGCGTGTAAGAGGTGAAAAATTCCGAGCGCTGAATCAGATGGTCGACAATCGTCGGCGAAAAATGCGAATAGACGCCCGCGCCTAAAAAAGAAGTTTTGCGCGCCGCCGTGTTTTTATCCGCCAGATTTTCCATCGCGCCGATGACTTCCGGCTCGGCGAGCGGCTCGGTGATGTCCAGCGCGCGATTCAGCTTGACTTCGTTCGGAATCGAGCGAAAAAGCTCTTCCGCCGAATTTAAGCCGACCACGCCGAGCATCTCTTCGCGCTCTTCGGGTGAATTTGGGATGTATCTCATTTCGATTTTAGATTTGCGATTTTAGATTTTGGATTGTTCGTATCTCAAATTTCGCGCCGCCATTAACGGCTTTCCAATCTAAAATCCAAAATCCAAAATCTAAAATTACGCAGTCGCGTTTAAATATTCTTCGTATTCGGCGGCGGACAAAAGCGCGTCGACTTCGCCGGCGTTGCTCATTTTCAGCCTGACCATCCAGCCGCCGTCATACGGGTCGGCATTGACGACTTCGGGCGTGTCGTTCAAACCGTCGTTGACTTCGGTGACTTCGCCGCTGATGGGCGTAAATATTTCGGAAACGGCTTTGACCGATTCGACCGAGCCGAAAGCTTCGTGCTCGGTGAAGGTCTCGCCCGCCTTCGGCAGTTCGACGTAAACGACGTCGCCGAGCTGGTGCTGCGCGTAATCCGTAATTCCGATTGTCGCCGTCTCGCCGTCAACCGAAACCCATTCGTGGTCTTTGCTGTATCGTAAATTTTCGGGAATATTTGCCATAGTTTTTATTTTTAATTTGTTCCGGACGAAGTTTTTTTCATCAAGACTCTGTCCTCACCGTCACGGTAGTAATTCGAATCAATACCAATTTCCTGAAATCCAAGTTTTTTATAAAGCCCGGCTGCGCTTTTATTCTGCGGCGCAACGGTTAAAAAAATTTCCCGCGCGCCTTTTTTCTCCAACTTTTCAATTAAAGAGCTTGTCAGTTGAAAACCGATGCCGCCGCTCCGCCGGTTTTTTCGAACGGCGAGAGACAGCACCCAGCCCTTTTTATAATTTAAGTCTAAATTTCCGAGAGTATAACCATCCAAATCGCCGTTTTCGTCAGCTGCGACCAGAAAATAACCTTTGCAGATATCAAAAAACTGGCGCAGGACAAAAAGAGGATACGACATCTCCGGAAAAGCGTCTTCGTCAATTTCTGAAACTTTATCCAACTCTTCAATTGTTACTTCTCTGACCGGCACAATCCTTTAGTTTTTTTCGCG
>DASVWG010000324.1:0-19593 GCA_036389695.1 Pyrinomonadaceae bacterium | reverse complement strand
TTACGTCGATGCTTTCAATCACATAAGCCGTGCGATAGCTGCCCTGCGGGTCAAAGAAGTTATAGTTTCTGCCCGACGCGCTCCCGTCGCCCGAGAGATTGCCGCCCGGAATCAAAACCGGGCTGACAAGCTGTTTTGCGCCGTTTTCGACGCGGTAAGCGTGAAAGCCCGCAATCTGTTTCTCGATTCCCGTCTGCCATTCGAGCCAGACGCCGCCGCCGTCCGTAAAAGCCGCCGCCGAAGCGAATAATTCAGAGCGCTGTGAAGTCGGACTCGGTGCCGCTAAACCGGATTTTTTCTGTGCCGGTGCGGGAAGCACAAACGAAAAACAAAGGATGGTGATAATAATCGTTGAAATAATCTTTTTCATACTACTTGCTTTGACCTCGTTCCAAAACTGATTTTTTAAGCTCCGGAGATTGTAGGCGGACTTCTATAAAATGTGGAGATGCTTCAGACCGAAACACTTCAATTTACTCTATTTTACACTATTTGCCAAGACTCTATACTACCTGCTAAAGATTTAATCAGCTTTAATCTTCAAAAACGGCGTTCTAACTGATAACTGATAGTTGATAACTGATAGTTTGTTCCTTTCACTATCAGTTATCAATTATCAACTATCAGTTCTGTGTTGTATTATCGAAAAAAACCTAAAATTATGAAATCAATAAAAAAACCGTTTGTTTTCTGTCTGATTTTTAGTTTTCTGCTTGCCGGTCTGCCTGCGCAGCTTCAGGTCAGAGCGGCGTGGCGCGAGCCTGTGCGCGGAAAGCGCGCGATGGTCGCTTCGCAGAGCGATTTGGCGTCCCGAATCGGCATCGACGTAATCAAACGCGGCGGCAACGCGGTCGATGCGGCGGTCGCCGTCGCGATTGCGCTCGCCGTAACTTACCCGGAAGCCGGAAATCTGGGCGGCGGCGGATTTATGCTGATTCGTTTTCGCGACGGGCGCGCGACTTCGATTGATTACCGCGAAATGGCTCCCAAAGCGGCGGCGCGCGATATTTTCGTCGACAAAAACGGCGAGCTTATCAAAGGCGAAGGCTCCTCGACCGTCGGCTATCGCGCTTCCGGCGTGCCCGGCACACCGGCTGGACTGGAGATGGCTTTTAAAAAATACGGCTCGGGCAAGATAAAATGGGCAGATTTAATCGAGCCTTCCCGAAAGCTGGCGCAGGACGGCTTCGTTTTGTCGAACCGGCTGGCGAATCTTTTTGCATCCTACGAAAAAAATCTCTCGAAATACGCCGACAGCAAAAAGATTTTCCTGAACAACGGAAATCTGTTTCGCGAAGGCGACCGCCTCAGGCAGCCGGAACTGGCGCAGACGCTGGCGCGAATTCAAAAATCGGGCGCGAAAGATTTTTACGAAGGCGAGACGGCGCGGCTGATTGCCGCCGATATGCGAGCGAATAAAGGCTTGATAACGCTGGAAGATTTGAAAAATTACCGGGCGAAAGAGCGAACGCCGATTCGCGGCACTTATCGCGGCTACGAAGTCATCACGATGCCGCCGCCGTCTTCGGGCGGAATCGTTTTGCTCCAAACCTTGAATATGCTCGAAAGATACGACGTAAAAAAAATGAACTGGGCTTCGTCGGAAAAATATCATCTTTTGACCGAAGTCATGCGCCGCGCTTTCGCCGACCGCGCCGAATATATGGCTGACCCGGATTTTGTCGAAGTTCCGGTCGGGCAACTGATTGATAAGAAATACGCTCTGGCGCGTTCGAATTCGATTAGCCTGACCAGAGCGACGCCGAGCGCCGAAATCCGCGCCGGAATGCTCGCCAGAAAAGAACCGACCGAAACGACGCATTTCACGGTCGTCGACACGCAAGGGAACGTCGTGACAAATACCTATACAATCAACGATTTATACGGCTCGGCGGTCACGGCGAAAGGCACCGGCGTTTTGCTCAACGACGAAATGGACGATTTCGCGGCGCGACCGGGCAAGCCGAATATGTTCGGCTTGATTCAGGGCGAGCGCAATAAGGTCGAGCCGGGAAAACGCCCGCTTTCTTCGATGACGCCGACGATTGTTTTGCGCAAAGACGGCTCGCTCTGGTTTGCCCTGGGCGCGCGCGGCGGACCGCGAATTATCACGGCGGTTTTGCAGGCGGTCGTCAATGTGATTGACCACGAGATGAACATCCAGCAGGCGATTGACGCGCCGCGCGTGCATCATCAATGGCTGCCCGACGAGCTGCTCTACGAGCCGACCGGAATGAGCTCGGACACGCTGAAAGTTCTGGAAAGCTTCGGGCACGCGTTTGCCGGAAAACCCGCCAACATCGCTTCGATGACGGCGATTGCGATTGAAGAAAAAACCAATGTCCGGCTCGGCGCAATCGATTCGCGCGCCGACGGCGAAGCGATAGGCTATTAATAAGTACTGAGTGGAAAGTGCTGAGTACTGAGTACAAAACAAAACTCAGTACTCAGCACTCAGTACTCAGTACTTATTAAATTATCTTGCTGAAAAACCGATAAAGACGTTATTCTAAATAAATAAATAGAAAACGGGAGGGTTTATGAAAAATTTGTCTTTTCTGATTTTGGCGGTCGTCGCCGGACTGGGGCTCGGCTGCGGCGCGCCGACGCCGAACGGTAATTCCAATACGACGATTTCAAACAATTCCAATCTGAACATCAATATCAATTCAAACGCCAATTCGACGAACACCAACGTCAATACGACCGGCACGTCCGGAGTCGATGCGAAAGAGCCTGACGTTTATACGGCGACGGTCACTTTGAAATTCGAGACGCTGGGCGACCAGAAAATGCCTCTGCCGATGTTGCAGGCAAACGTCGCGCGCAGCGGCGAAGACCGGCGGATGGAATTTTCGCTGCCGGGCGGCGAAAAGCTTATCTATCTGGATAAAGGCGGCAAACAATTCGTCATTTCGCCGAACCGCAAGCAGTATGCGGAACTGACGAAGGAAGCGCTCGGTTTTGAAGTGCGAAGAATGCTGATGCCGGGCGAAATCGTCAATCAGGTAAAAAATATTAAAGGCGTCGAGCGCGTCGGCGAAGAACAGATGAGCGGGCGCACCGTCATCAAATATCGCTACGGCGCGACCTCCAACACGGGAACGCAAGCCGGACAGGTCAACACCGAATCGTTCGTCTACGTCGATAAGGAAACGAGCCTGCCGCTGCGCTCCGAGACCGTCTCGCAATCGAGCGGAAACGTGCAGGGCATGAGCGGAATCAAAGTCGGCACTGAAATGAGCAATATTACGACCACCGCCGACGCGAGCCTTTTCGCCGAGCCGACCGATTACAAAAAAGTCGCGCCCGAAGAAGTCAAACAACAGGTTAATCTCGTCTTCAACGCCGTGGCGGCAATCGCCGCGCAAATGATGCGTTCGGCACAACCGGCGCCGACGGGAGACATGACACCGCAGACACCGGCAAATCAGGCAATGCCGGTGACGCCGAAGCCGAATAACTAGGAATAAAGAAGACAGAAACCGGAAGTCAGAAGACAGTAGAAATTTACCTTCTGTCTACTGTCTTCTGACTTCTGTCTTCTTCACTTTTCATTTTCGACGTTTTCCGGGGGAATTTATATGAGCAAAACAATCACTTTTCTGCTTGGCGCGTTGTTGGGTTTAATAGTCGGCGGCGCGGTGATTTTTTATTTTTTCGTCGGCGTTCCGCGAGCCGCCGCCCCGCCGCCGGGCAGACCGATTCAGGCGCCCGATGCCAGCGGCGTCGCGCCCGGCACGGCGAGCGTCGTCTTAAACCAGCAATTTTTCGACACGGTTCTGGGAACGATTTTTCGCGATATGAACGCGCCGTCTTTTCCGTTAAAGCTCGCCGAAAATTCGCGTGAAGCGGAGCAAAACGGACAGCCGGAAAGAATCGCTTTTCAGGACGCCGCGCCCGTTTGCGACGGAAAAATCATCCTCAAGCCCGAAGGAAGCGGCGTCAAAACCGAAGTCCGTTTGGAAAACGGTCAAATCTTAGCGCCGCTCGCCTTTAGCGGCAGCACCTCGGTTTTCGGTCAGTGCATTCAATTTTCCGGCTGGGCGCAGGCAAATATGGCGCTCAGGTTTGACGAATCGCAACAGACGGTTTTCGGTCAAATCAATGTCGAGACGGTTAATCTGGACGGCGTCAACGCGTTTGTCAGCGGCTTTGTCACGCCGCTGGTGCAGAATGTTTTAAATCAGCGCGTCAATCCGATTGTCATCCTGCGCGGTCAGCAAATCGCCCTGAATCTGCCGATTGCCGCGACCGACGGAAATTTAACCGCGCGCGTCAAAGACGTTCGCTCGGACATCAAGGACGGCGCTCTGAATCTGTATATCACTTACGAATTTCAAGGCACGAAAGGCGCATCGCCGCAACCGGCGCTTTGAAGCAGAAGCCCGCGCGTAAGCAAGGGCGGAATAGCTTGGCGAAAATAGGACGCTGATTTTTTAGGATTGATTAGGATGAATTAGGATTTTGTTTAAATCAATCCTAATCAATCTTAAATAATCCTAAAAAATCAGCGTCCTATTTTCTCTAAGTTTTTCCGCCCTTGCCCGACGCGCGGGCTTCTGCTTCATTTTTCGTCCAGGAATTTCGTCGTGTTTTCGGTGACGTTCGGCGTCGCGTTTAAATCGTTGGTGTCGCGCCAGTTGCCGGCGGTCGGCGGAACATAAGTCGAGGTCGGAATAGATTGCTGCGGCGGCAGCGCGGCGGCTGATTTGTTTTTGCCTAAAAAGTTTTGCGCCGCGTTGAGAGCATTTTCTTCCAGAGTCATCCCGTAAGGCTCGTTCGATTCAAACATCAAAGCGTAAGCCATTCGCAGCAAGCCGCCGACGGTCAGCAAAATCGCCGCGATAGCGACCGCGAAAGGCTCTCTGGTATTGGTCGCAATCGTTAATATCGCGGTAAGCGGAACGACCAGAAACGCCAGCAGAAAAACAAACAAGCCCTGCTTCAAGCCTTTTCTGCGCGGCGAATCTTTTTTTCCCTTCGACGGCTGAAAAACCTGCGGCAAAGCGCCGCCGTTCATTATTAATTGCGTCACGCCGGTCAGTAAAAAGCCGCACTTGGAGCAGAAGCTCGTGTCTTCGCTGATTTGCCGCTGACCGCAGGTTGGACAAAACATTTTTTTCTCCTTTTACTCGTCTTTCTGAAGCAGTTTGGTCGTGCCGTCGGTCACGCTGTGCGGAACCAGCTCGCCCGTATTCGGCGCTTTCCACGCGCCCGCCGCGGGCGGCACGAAATCCTGCACGGGCTGGCTTTGCTGCGGCGGCAGAGCGTTTTGCGACGCACCCTTTCCGCTTAAATAATTGGCGGTTTGATAAGGCGATTCAAGCTGCGCGAACTTCGGCTCGTTTTCCAGAAACATAAACGAAAGAAGCATCATCAGCAAGCCGCCGCTAAAACCGAGAATGGCAAATACTCCCGCGCCGTCTTCAGCATCGGCGATTGCCGCCAGCGGAGTCAGCAAAAAAGTCAGAATCAGAAACCAGAGCAGAGCGATTTTCAAACCATTCTTGCGCGTCCAGAATTTTTTCTTTTTCTGGTTTAAATCGGCTAATTGCGGCAAAACGCCGCCGTGCGCGAGAATCTCCGACACGAGTCCGAGCGGAAAACCACAGCGCGAGCAAAAGCGCGTGTCTTCGGAAACTTGTTGTTGACCGCAGCGGGGACAGTGCATTTTTTTCTCCAAATCAGGGCAATCTCAGATAGTCTTTACGGCTAACGAATTTTCGCATAAAAAAGTTCGATTTGCCAAAAGCGCTGATGAATGCGGAACGCGGAATGCGGAGTGCGGAACCTGTAATTCTTCATTCCGCACTCCGCATTCCGCGTTCCGCATTATCTCGTCCATCCCGTTTGAATTTTCTCTTCGGAAAACTCTCGGAAAACGGCGATGGCGCGACCCTGAAAATTTTCGGCGCGCGTGATTGTTTCCAGAAGCAGCGCGAAAATCGTTTTCAGTTTTTCCGGCGCGGGAAGCGCGCGGCGCAAATCTTCGTCCGTTTGAAACAGCGCGAAACCTCTTTTTCGCGTCGCTTCGACTTCCGTTAAATAATTTAAAATCAAATCGTTGGTCGAAAGCTCTTCCGGCAGAGTCCATTCAAACGGGTCGTCCCAGAGGCGCGTCGTGATGCCGCCGAAAGTCTGCTCGACCGCGCCCGCCGAGCGCAGGATATATTCGCCGCAGGAATTGACCGGAAACAACGCTTCACGCTCGCGCGGCTGCCAGTATAATTTTTCCGCCGGAGTTTTGCCGATAATTTCCCGCGCGCGCGCGTCGAGCAAAACGAATTGCCGGTCGAAAGATTCGATTAAAGTTTTCATAAAAGTCAGAACCGCCTGCGGTAGCGGGCGGTTGAACTTTAAAGTTTCGAGTTTTAAGTTTCAGATTTCAAGCTTGCCGATTGTTTTAACAGGAAAATTCTGAAACTTGAAACTTGAAACTATCAGCGTTCAACCATCCGCTACCGCAGATGGTTCTGACAAAGCAAAGCGAACGACAAGGATTTTAACCTTGCCGCTCGCCGTTTGTCATTCAAGCGCGCTCGCGCTTTATCTTTTCTCGAAATCGCGGTCGTCTTCGTATAAAACCAAGCCGTAATTTTTGCCGTCAATCGTCACGCCGTTTTGAATTTTGCCTTTCACTTTGAGCCGCGCGCCTTTTTGCGGCACGCCGCGCTGCGTGACGACCCAGATTTCGCCCGTGCCGTCGTCGATTTTATAAGTGCCGCCCGAACCGTTGCGGATTAAAATCTGCGGCAGCGAAATGCCGTAACCGTTTTCGACCGTTCCGGCGACGGTGACTTTCTTGCCGAGATATCGCGAAGAATTCGCTTCAATCTCGCCGATGCTGACGCGCTTCGCCAAGCCCGCCGCGAAAAGCCCGATTGCCAGAACCAGAATCAACAAAAACGCTTTTGTTCCCATTTTCATTTTTTTATTTTCCTTCTCAAAAGAATCGGGAGAGACTTGCTCGAATACTCTAAAGATTCGCCTTATTAAATAAAAGTTTGCCATTATTTGAGAAAAGACAGAAGCCCGCGCGTCGAGCAAGGGCGGAAAGGATTTTAGATTTTAGATTTTAGATTTTAGATTTGCCGTTATCAAACGACCAATCATAAATCTTCAATCTTCAATCTTCAATCTTTCTCCGCCCTTGCCCGACGCGCGGGCTTCTGGCTCGGTCATTAAAAAAATTTTGACTTTGCGCCGGTTTGCGGTTAACTTTCGTTTGAGGCTTTTGTTTTTCAAATTTTCCCGAACCGTATAAAAATCAGATGACGACGGCAACGACCGAAAAGGTTTTACCGGAAAAGTTTTCCTATTCGTCAAGCATCGCGGCGGACGTCTGGCATCCGAAACAGGACGCGCGCGGTTATGAATGGTGGTATTTCGACGCGCTTTCCGACGACGGGCGCGAAGCGATTGTCGTGATTTTTCTCGATAATTTCATCTTTTCGCCGCGCTACAATCGTCAAGTCCAAAGTCCGAAGTCCAAAGTCCAAAGTCCAAAGTCCAAAGTCCAAAGTCAGACGGAAACCGCTTCTGACTCTCAGGCTTCGACTCTCGACTCGCAAAGATGCCCGGCGCTGGTTTTTATTTATTACAAGGACGGCAAGCCGCTTTATCGCGCGATTAACGAGTTTGCGCCCGAACAATTTTTCGGCGATGAGAAAATTCCCGCGTGTAGATTGGGCGAAAACGAATTCAAATTTGAAACCGCGCCTTACGGTTCGGGCTATCTTTTAACCGTCAATGCGACGCTGCGCAAAAATTACAAATTAAAAGCGAAGCTCGAATGGCTTTCGATTGAGAGCGATTTTCTGCCGGAAAAAGATGTGGCGGTCGGGACGAGTTCGCACCACTGGAATCTGGTCGCGCCGCGTTCGGACGTGACCGGAAAAATCGAGGTTTTCGGGCAGAGCGGCAAGCTGAAAGACGTTCATCATTTTCGCGGCACGGGTTATCACGACCACAATACGGACGCGCGCTGGCTGGCGGAAACCGTGCAGGACTGGCAATGGGGACGCGCGCATTTTACCGACGCGACGGCGGTTTTTTATCGTTACCGGGAAACGGGCGCGCAGCCTGTGACCAAGCTTTTTCTGGTTAAAAACGGTGAATTAAAAGCGAGCGACGCCACGTGCGAAGAAGCGGATTTCGCGCGCAACATCTTCGGCATGAAATATCCGAAAACGCTGAATTTTTCGACCGCCGGAGACATCAAGTTTTCCGTCCGGCAAACCAAATTAATCGACGCGAGCTTCTTTTACCTGCGTTTCCTGAGCGAGACGGAAATAAAATGTCCCGACGGCTCGCGCCACGAAGCCTTCGCCATCACCGAGCATCTCGCGCCGAAAGCCTTAAAATTCCGCTGGCTCGACTGGCTGACCGACATGCGCATCGGACGCCACGGCAAAGGCTCGTTTCTGCCTTAGCTGAAATCGCCGCAGGAAATGTAGGGGCAGGTCTTGTGCCTGCCCAATGAGCGCAGCGAATAAACGTATAAGAAATTAGCCGCGAAATTTCTCGAAAGAACACGAAAAAGAAATAAATAATTTTCCTGTCTTTTTCGTGTTCTTTCGTGGCTAATCGTTTTTTCGCGCTTTGCGCTCATTGGGCAGGCACAAGACCTGCCCCTACATTCGTTTCCTGTCATCTTACTTTTCTTTATTCGCCAATTTAACCGCCGTGCCGTAAGCGAGAACTTCGGTCGAGCCTTGACCGAACTCGGTCGCGTCGTAGCGCATGGCGATAACTGCGTCCGCGCCGATTTCCTGAGCGTGTTTCAGCATACGATTAAAAGCTTCCATTCGCGCCGCCTCGCAGACGCGCGAAAATTCTTCGATATTGCCGCCGCCGATTGATTTCAGCCCGCCGATAAACCCCGCGCCGATGCCGGTCGCCCGCACCACGATGCCGCGCACGACGCCTAAATACTGCACGATTCTGCCCATTTCCACTTCGTTTCCGGTTGTAACTATCATATTTCTCCTTATTATTTGTTTTTTACGACAGAGACACAGACGCACAGAGAAAGAAATTTACAGGGATGGCAGGATAAACAGGGATGATTAAAATAGAAAACATTTTCTTATCCTTGTAAATCCCGTCATCCCTGTAAATTCCCCTTTGAAAAATCTCTGTGTCTCCGTGTCTCTGTGGTTAATTCTCTTTCTTATCATTCATATCTTAACGCCTCAATCGGATTCAGGCGGCTCGCGCGGAAGGCGGGCAAAACTCCGGCGATGAAGGCAATCGCGCAGACTAAAATTATGACGAACAGCATCGACGGCAGTCTGAAGACGAACAAGCTGTAGCCTTCAAACGATTCGAGATACGTCCGCGCGAGAAAACCGTTTGCCGCGATGCCGATTAGAAGACCGCCGGCGATGCCGAGCAGCGCGCCCCAGAAACCAATCAGAACGGATTCGAGCGAGAATAACAAAAACACTTTTCCGCGTCCCATGCCCAGCGCTTTCTGCAAACCGATTTCCTTTGTTCTTTCCAGGACGGCGATGACGAGCGTATTGATGATGCCGAAAGACGCCGCCAGCAGGGCGATAAACGCGAAAAGGTTCAAGCCGATTTGCAAAACGCCGATGGCGTCGTAAGTTCTTTTTTTCTGGTCGGCGTAGGTTTCGGCGGAAAAGCCTTTCTCGCCGAGCTTCTTTTTGATTTCTTCGACTCTTTTTTCACTATTCGTGTTTAGCTGCACGGTAAAGCTGCGAAATTTGTTGAACTCGCTTTGCCCGCGCGTCTGGTCTTCGTAAATTCGCTTCGCGGTTTGCGCGTCGACGAAGCAATTGTAGTTTGAGATAAAGCCTTTCGTCGCGACGCCGACGATTTGCAGCGAGAGAGTTTTCATCATTCCGCCCGCGTCCTTGTAAGCGATGGTCGCCGTTTTGCCGATTAAGACTTCGATGTTTTCGCTGAAGGCTCTCGCCAAGCCGAGCGGCAGCAGAATCTGGTTTGCGCCGTCAATCGTTTTGCCCGCTTCGGTTTTCTGCGTCAAGCCTTCGGACAGCATTCCGAGCGCGAGCTGGTATTTTTTCGCGCCGTCGAGCGTGATGTATTCGCCGTCGGTCTCGTAATGCGGCGTGATGCTGCGGACTTCGCCGATTTCCTTTAAAGCCGTTTCGATTTGCGCCTGAGAAATGTTCATCGAATTCGGGTCGAGCAGATTTCCGCTTTCGTCCGGCGCGCTTTCCCTGTATTCTGTCGGCGAGCCGACTTTGGCTTCCTTGTCCTCGCTTTCAAACTTTTTGCGGATAAAAACGATGTTGCTGGCTTCGAGATTCTTCACCTGATTCTCGATGTAATCGCGCAAGCCGTCGCCCAAGCCGTTCGTCAAAACGAGCGTAAACGAGCCGATAAAAATCGCCATAATCGTCAAAAAAGTGCGCAGCTTATTGCGGAAAAGATTCCGGTTGGCAATCTTGATTAATTCCCAGAGTTTCATAATAACTGATAACTGATAACTGATAACTGATAACTGATAGTGAAAAGCAAAACTATCAACTATCAGTTATCAGTTATCAGTTATCACCTCTCCATCTTTCAGCTCAATCACCCGTTGGCATTTTCGCGCCAAATCGCCGTCGTGGGTGACGACGACGAGCGTGATTCGCTTCTGGCGGTTGAGCTCGAAAAGCATATTTTCGACGTTCTCGCTCGTCTGCGAGTCGAGATTTCCCGTCGGCTCGTCGGCAAAGACGATTTGCGGATTGCCGACCAGCGCCCGCGCGATGCAGACGCGTTGTTTTTCGCCGCCCGAAAGGTCTTTCGCGCGCTTGTCTTCCTTGTCTTTCAGCCCGACCGCTTCGAGCGCGTCCATCGCGTCTTTTATCATCCGGTACTGCGTCGCGCCGCGAATGCGCATCGGCAAAATGACGTTTTCCAGCACCGTGTCGCGCCCGTTCAGAAAGAATTGCTGAAAGACGAAGCCGAATTTCTGATTGCGCAAAGCATCTTTTTCCTTTTCCGCGAGCATGGACACGTCAGCGCCGTCCAGCAGAACCGAGCCGGAAGTCGGCGCGTCGAGACACGCCAGAAGATGCATCAAAGTCGATTTGCCGCTCCCGGATTTGCCGATAATCGCCACGCATTCGCCGTCCGCGATGCGCAGGTTTATGTTTTTCAAAACCTCGTAATCCGCGCCGTCGCTCGTATAAGTTTTATAAAGATTAACCGTTTCCAGCATATTTCAGTTTTGTGCGAGACAAACTCTCTGCCTTACTACGCGAAACGCAAATTATTTGTTCTGTAAATCGAGTTTGAAAATTGATTTTGCGGATTTACATTCGATTTTGCGGAATATCCTGATTTGTGTTGCGCGAAATATAAAATAACCACGTCGTTTACGGCGTGGTCGAGAGATTAATAACAATACAAAGGGCGTTTTAACGTCCTTCTCAGACAAGTTTCCGGCTTAAGCCAGAGAAAAAGGACGTTAAAACGCCCTGTATTTGCTGCGTTTGTCCATACCACGCCGTAAACGACGTGGTTATCGGTAATACAAATTACGATGCGATTTAATTTCCCTTTTCGCTGCTTTTCCTTTTTAAATTCCGCTTTGCGGGCTATCGATTTCCGCCGGTTTTGCTTTTTATTTCAACATTCGTGCTGTTTGTTTTAATATTTTTTAACAATCCTCTTGTATTTAAAATAAATTTCTGCCAATATATTTACGGCGATAGCTTTTGTTTTCCGATGACAAACCAGCTTCAAACGGATTTCAAAAGCTGAATTTCTTTTATTCCAACTAAAATCCATATACTTCCACGCCATTCAGGACACTCGGTTTCCGGAGTGTTTTCCAGTTGCTGAACAGCAATCCGATTTCCTCTTTCAATCACTCTTCTTTTATTTCAATTTCTACAGAGGATAAGAATATACACATGACTTTATCGAACAAATCTATTTTTGCGCGTCGTGCGGCAAGCTTTTTTGTCGCTTCGTGCCTGGTTTTCGTTTTATTTTTCGGCTTTACGCTGCCGATTCCGTTTATGAATGACGGCAAAGCAAATTCGCTGAGTTTGTCTTTGGTCGCGCCCGTCGCGGCAAACAATATTTATTACCATTTTACGAGCGGTAATCTTTCGCTCGACCTGACGTCCACGTCGACGAATATGATTACGACCAACGACGATTGGAGCGGTGTCTCTTCGGTCGAAGGTTATGACGGCAAAAACCTGAGCGCGACGCACGGAGTTGACCCGCAGACGATTCTCGGAACGGAATTCGCTTCCAACGCGCTGCCTTCCGGCAGCAGCACGCAGGTTAACGCCAACAAAGGCAACCCGAGCGCCTTCAACGCGGGCGGCTTGACCGAGTTCGACACGGGAACTTACCTGGCTTTCGGCTTTCAGGGCAACGTGCAGGCAAATCCGTATATGGTGTTTTACATCAACACGACCGGCTACTCGAATATCATTATGAGTTATCGCGTGCAGGACATCGACACCGGCAGCAACGACTCGGTTTCGCCCGTCGCTCTGCAATACCGGGTCGGTACGACCGGCAATTTCGTGAATGTTCCCGCCGGATTTATCACGGACGCGACCGACGGACCGAATCTCGGCGGCAGAACGACGTCACGCAGCGTGACGCTTCCGGCGGCAGTCAACAATCAGCCGCAGGTGCAGGTCAGAATCATCACGACCAATGCCGCCGCGACCGATGGAACCAGCACGCCCGACGAATGGATCGGCGTCAACAGCATTGTTCTCGGACCTTTCGGACCGACTGCCGCCGGCGCAAACGTCGGCGGGCGCGTTTATTCGCCTTCGGGCACGCCGCTCGCGAATACTCAGGTCTTGATGTATGACAATACGGGCGGCGTCCGCACGGCAATCTCGAATGCGTTCGGCTATTACCGCTTCGAAGGCGTCACGGTCGGAGAAGTCTATCTTTTCGAAGTCAGAAGCAAGCGTTACGCCTTTACCGAAGCGATTCGCACGTTCTCGGTTCAGGAAGATTTCGACTCGCTCGATTTCCACGCCGCATCCGCCAGCATTATGAATCTGAAAACGGGCATTTCCGGCAGCAAATATTAACTTTTCCCGTCCGAAGATTTCGGCGACGAAATAAGACGAAACCGCTAAATAACGCGAAGCGACACGGATTTATTAAATTTTTCCCGTGTCGCCCGGCGTTACCTGGCGGTTTATTCTTTTTCTCGCCCTTCCGCGTTCCGCGCTTCGCATTCCGCGTTTTCTTTTACATCGGCTTCGCCGGGATGTCCGAATGATAAACGACCATCCAGTTTTTTCCGCTTTTCTTCCAGATGCTGGTCGTGCGCGAAGTAAAATCTTCCATCTTCCCGCCCGCTCCCATACCGTTGCCTTTGACGACCGCCGTGACAATCGCCGCGTCTTTATCTATCCAGCTGACTTTTATATCCGAAAGCGTGACGTTGTTTATCATCGCTTGTTTCACTCCGTTGATTTCCCAAGCCTTATCGTGAATCCCGTCGCTGTAAAAGCCCTGGTAATCGTCGGTAAACATCTTGCCGAAATCGTCCCAGCGCTTATCCTCAAGCGCCTTCCAGGCTGCCCGCTCGTTATTCATCAACATCTGGTCGGTCGACATCTTCGACGACGATTTATCGTCCTTCTTCGTCGTGTTCTGCCCGAAAGCGGACAACGCCAGACATAAAACGAACAGCAGCGTAAACGTAAATTTAACCTTCATATTCTCAGTCTCCTTTATTTTTCTCAGTTCTTCGGTTTTCTCAACCGGAAATAATCAAAATCAAGACGAAATTTATAAATCAAGCGCCGAATCGCTTTAAAGCTGAAACGGATTATTTCACCACAGCAATTCGCCGGAAAAGTCAAAACGGATGCGCTCCAAATAATAACCGCAAAAACACGCCTTTGACAACGCATCTTTGCGGTTCACTTTTAATTCCGATTGAGTTTTAAGAAGACGGCTTCGGTTTCAAGTCGGATTTCTTGCGCGTCAAGCCGGATTTGCGCTCGCTCTTGCGAACATAGCCCATCGCTTCGTAAAGCGCGGAGTCGTCGCCAAACTCAGGGTCGGCGACGACGCTTTTGACGACGAAGTCGCAGGTTTTTATCGTGACCGCGTCATTTGTTTCGCGGTTTGTTTGTTCCTGTTTGATTTCGTCTTCTAAAGCGATGAGCCGGGCACGCGGAATATTGCTTTTTTCAACCTGTGCTTCAAACTGCGCGAGCGTCATACCGCCGAAACTCTTGTCCGGCGCGAGAGTTCTCCACGCATTCAAGATACGGTTATATCTTTCTTCGATTACTTTGGGACTGTCTGGCATATACTTACCTCATAAGGTTTGCGAGCAATTATGTGGACTGTGGAGCTGAGCCTTAACGGATACTACAAGGCGCGTGACGCAGGCAAACGACGGAAAACAGAGTGTCTCGCAAAGGTTAGATATGCCGTCGCTGTCTGTTCACGCCAAGATTTTCCAACATGCTGACATTTCTTGTCAACATTTTTTTTCAAACGACGTTTATCTTTATAAAAATTGCTCTTTCGGATTAATAAATTGAAGCGAGATTTTTTAAGACGAGCTTTTCGTATCGCACATTTTGCCTTTCGTATCAGATAATTTGTCTCCCGTATCGTGTAACGCGGCTTTCGTATCGTAAAACTTTACTTCGGTTGGATAAAACTTTGCTTTCGTATTGCATAACCCGATTTTAGTTTTATAAAACTTGACTTTAGTTTTGTAATACGACGCTTAAGTTATGCGATACGAGATTTAAGTTTTTTAATACGGAATGCGGAATTTTGAGATTCTAAGGCGAAACTTAATTATTCCGTCTTATCCGTAACGATATTTGACGCTTTAGCCACCAAATAATTTTTATCTAATTCGGCGGATAAGAGCAGAATTGCGGTGATGCGGCGCGACATATCGCGGACTTCGTTGGCTTCGGCTAATTCCAAGCCGCGCCCGAGCAGTTCGGCTTCGCGATAGCTGAGCCATTTCTTAATCACCTGATAACCGCCGATAGTATATTCCCAGACATTGCGCGGAATATTGCGCCAGAACGCCGAATTATTGAGATAAACGTCGAAAGTGGTCGTGCCGAGCGTTTCTTTGATTTCTTCAAGCGTCAAGCCGAGCCGTTCGGCGGCGCGGGTTAAAGCTTCCGTTTCGGGTTCGCTGTATTCGCGGTCAATTAACTTGCCTTTCGCAGGCATTGTCACGCCGCCTTTGCCCGCGTGCCCCCAACCGGCGGTAACGGCGAAATCTTCTTTCGCCAACTGTAAGCCTTCGGCGTGAGCCAATGCGCCGATTGAAGCAAAAGGCGTAATACTTTAGCAAAAAATGAGAGGTTTTAAATCTGAATTCTATTTCATAATTTCATCAAAAATAATCTCCAAATTTTCTTCTGAAACTTCCAACATTTCGCCGTGAGGAATCTTCAAAGCATCTAAAACTTCGGCAAACTTCTGAAAGCCGTTTTCGCTTCGTAATTCAACCCAATCAACATTCAAGCTATTTAACTGCCGCTTGTTCATATCGGAAAGTTTATCGGCGACAAAAACGCGACTGTCTCTGGCGATGACGGCATCGGCGCTTTCAGGATTACCTTTGCCCATTAGCTTAACTTCACATTTATATTGCTTATTGCCCTCGTTTAAATAAAAATCTATTTCACGCTCAAAAGTCGTTTCGTCAACTTCTTTGTTCGTGCCCTTAAGTTTCACGGCGTAATTGTTTTCATCAACCTGATACAATTTACATAACGTCAACATTAAAGGCTTTTCAACCTTTTTGCCAGCCGTTGACCACAAACCGCCCCGCAAAGCTGCACGTTTAACGGCAAGTGTATTGATTACTAACAGACTTTCGTTGATATTCAACTCGATACTTACTTGTTTGAATTTTATCGTTAGCATCAAATCAATTTCACTTTGGTTTTGAATCAAATCACTTATTGCGTTGTAAAGCGTATCGTAATGTTCATTTGAAGCATCAATAACAACTTGCTTGTTAGCAGAGTTATACATATTGGTAATTGTCTTTTTGTTCAATCCCGAATTGATTGCTATTTCATCTGAAGGTAAGGATTCATTTAAAAATGCGTTTTTATACCAATCGCCATCAATCTCAATGCTGTCAAACTTAGCTTGTGCAACTTTCTTAAAGAATTCAATGGCGAATTGTAGGAATTCTGCATTGATAAGCGCAACGACCTCAATACGATAATCCTCGCCTTTGAGAAGACGTTTAATAATGTTCTTAGTTACCTGGTCGGTTAATGTCATTGTTTTTAGTTGATTCTACAAATTGTTCTAAGGTTAAAAATTTTGTGTAACTTTCAGCAAATAGTGATACATCTTTTTGTGCTTTGCTTTGCATATAGTCGAAGTATTCCTTTTCTTTCTCTGTTAAAAAGAAACTTCGACCTAAACTTTTCGCCGTTCTGCCTACTGTTCCGCTCCCGCCGAACGGGTCGAAGATTAAATCGCCTTTATATGAATAATACTGAATTACTCTTTTACATAATTCGACGGGGAAGATTGCCGAATGAACCTTATCGAACTTCGGGTCAATTCTCCATACGTTCGTTGTTTCGTATTTGTCTTTAACTTTGCTTTCTTCGACGATGTTTTGCGGGTAACTTCGCATATTCCAATCTAAAAGCCTTGTTGTTTCCTTTCGATAAACCATTAAATACTCTGTAATCGAATTCGGTTTATAGCCTAGCGGTTTGCGATGTTGATGAAATCCGCCGACGCGATTCTTAACGCTGTATTCAGGCTTTAGCCAGATAATATCGTCAATAAATTCCCACCCCATTTTAACTAAGTAATGATGTAAATCAAACGGAATCGGATAACGCTTACTCGAATGAGCGCGGCTTACACGTGGAACTATAATTGGTGAAGTATTAACAATTAAAAATCTACCTTCCTTTGTTATGCGATGCGTCTCTTGAAAAACACCCGCTAAGAACTTTAGATAAGCCTCATAACTAGGGTAAATCGTATAGTCTCTAGCATTGTAATACGGAGGTGAGGTAAAGGTTAAATGAACACTCTCGTTTGGAACATTAAGCAAGGCTTCTCGAACATCAGCATTGACGACGACGTTTTTAAGATAATTGTAAGTTTCTGGGTGCGGCAATTCATTTTCCGTTTTCGTCTTTTCTGCAAAATACTCTTTGTAAATAACAGTTCTAATCGTTTCGTTTTCGTGATTGAGCAAAGGTTTTAACTTTCGCTCGACAAGAACGTCATCATCATAGACGAGCAAACCACGAATCGCCTGACAAACTACTTTCGGGTCTTCATCTTGCAGAATTTCAAACAAATACGGCTTGTTCTGGGGCTTGCGTAGTCTGCCGATAGCTGAAACTATCTCGCGACGCGTCGTAGTATCGGTTTCCTGCTTAAAGGCGTTCCAGAGCGGTTCGAGGCTTTTTGTTTGATTAAGTTTGGCGATATTCTTTGCGGCTAAAAATCGGACTTTTGGATTCTTATGTTCGAGCAGATTAAACAAAAAGTCGCCTTGAAAGCCGTTCGGCAAATAGCCTAAACCTTCGAGCGTCGTGATTAGATTTTTATCGCTTTGATTCTCCATTATATATTTCGATTCGTCTGTTAATTCATCGCACGTTATCTGTTTTTCTTCACTTCCTAACATTGAATTATTTTATACTAACAACATTCGATTGATAATTACCGAGAAATGTTTAAAATTCAAACCGTTTCTAAAGTGTAAATACTGCACGGCGTGCGATTCCGAAAACTTCCGGAAAAATTCCTGTTTGACGATGCGGTTAAGAACTTTATTTGATTGGTTAAGCAGCTCGACAAGACCTAATTTTTTAAGCTGAGTCGGTTCGGCAACCTGATAATAAAGCGCGGCAATCATTGGAACTTTTAATTCATGGCTTGCCGTGCGCCAATCAAACTTTTCATCCGCCTCATTTTTCTTTGACCACAGAACCCACGCCGAGAAAACACCGTAAAAAAGCGTCTGAATCAATGTAGAACGAAAGAAATGCTCGCCTTCTTCGCCGCGAAAAGTCATTCCTAATGCTTCTTCCAATGTTTTGCGAAGCGCCTGTAGAGAAGGTAAATCCTTCGCTCGCTCGACTTGCTCTTTCGCTTCTCTGGCATACGAAGCCAGAAACCATGCGACGTCTTCCGGCTTGGTCAAAGGCACCGCGTGAAGAAAAACGCGCTTGATAAATTCAGCGAAAGACGTTTCAAATTTCGCGGCAAAAGCGGAAGCGTCGGCGCGAACTTCTTTCCAGAATTCCGCTTCGCTTTCGGCAAAGGGAAAGCGTTCGAGATGTTCGGCTTTGCCGTGAGCGTCTTTGCCGATTAAAAGGAAATCGCGGTAATTTGTCACTAGAACCGCGCCGTAAAACTCAAGATATTTAGCGACTTGTTCGGACGCGGCAATTTTCAAAACATCTTCGCGCGTGGATTTGATTTCCGCGCAGCCGCGTTCGGGCAATTGTCCGGCTCTTGGCTCGTTCTCCCCGCGCTGAAATTGAGAAGCGGTAAAGAAACCTGCGTCGGGAATTCCCGCGCCTTTGTTTTGCAAATTGATAACGCATCGAACGCGCGGCTTAAGTTCTTTTCCGTAAGCATTCGTCATTGTTTCAAACGTGCTGTAATAAGAAGTCTCTCTGACTGCCGAGCCTGTATTGTAGATGTCGCGTAAATCTTTAAAGTAGTCGGAAAGTGCGGTCATTTGTCTTTTTCCTTAACAGTAGATAGAAGATAAAAGAAAAAGCCGAACGGTGCAAGCAGTTCGGCTTTTTCGGGATTTTTGGAAGATGAAAGCGGGAAGAAATGTTTCGCCGCTCGTTGCGCGCTCGATTATTCGGCGGCGGGTTTTTTCGGGCGCGGTTTTTTGGCGTTTATTTTTTCTTCGGCGTCCTTGCGGATTTCTTCTTCGATTTCCTTGATGATAACCGGCATTCTCGGCAGAAGCTTTTCCTGTATTGCCTGAAATGAATCGGTCATTATAGTGGTCGTCAGCTTGAGTGATTTTTGTCCGGTCGGCGTTTTGTAGAAAGCTATCAAATCGCGGATTTCTTCGAGCGTGTAATGCTTGTCGTAGATGGCGATTGAGATTTCTGCAATCATGGCATTGAAGTTTAGCTTTTGCACAAACTTTTCCTGATAACGTTTGGCTGCTTCGCCCTGGCTGGCGGCAAAAGAATCTTCGAGCAGCTTTCTTTCCGCCGGAGTTAAATCGGTTCGCTCGTCGAGCAGCGTTTTAAAGATTGTCTTGCTCGTCGCCTGTACCTGCGAGGAGACAATCTTCATCAATTCTTCGACGTCATCGTCGGCGTAAACGATGGCGACCAGTTCTTTTATCGCGGCTTGTTTTTCGAGCGCGACGCCCGTTTGAGCGTTTGCCTGCGCGAGAAAGGCACCGGCGAAAAGGAAAAGCGTAAATGTAAGTTTTTTAATCATAATACTGCCTTTAAGAGTTTTAAAATTTAAAACATAAATGTAAGCGTTTACGTTTGCAAAAGCAAACGTAAAGTGCTGAGTACTGAGTGCTGAGTGCTGAGTTTTGAATTTTGAATTTTAAAGGGCAATCCAACACTCAGTACTCAGTACTCAGTACTC
>DASVWG010000323.1:0-26388 GCA_036389695.1 Pyrinomonadaceae bacterium | reverse complement strand
ATTTAGAATTGCTGGAAGAAGCCTTTAACCTTGTTCCGGCGCTTTACCAAACAAATGGAAACATACAGAAGCAAATATTTAATGACATAATCAACATAGCATTTAGTCACACGGCATTTTTCCGCGAAGCCGTGAAAAAGCACATCGCCGAAATGAAAACAAAGCTCGGCTATGAAACATCAACTTTTGTCGAGCAGATGTTAATTGACGAAATCGCCATGCGCTACCTTCGGCTGCAAGTTATGGAATCGCAGCATAAAAACGAAACTTATCAATCGCATACTTTCGCCAAAGGAATGTATTACGACCGGCGGCTTGAAATGGCGCATAAACGGTTTTTAAAGTCTATGGAAACACTTGCTAGAGTTCGCAAGCTGATTGCCGCAACGCAAGCCAAAGGCGCGGAAATGTTCAAGAATTTAGTCGAAGCCGACAAAACGGTAAAAGGTGATTAAAAGCGAAATGAAAGTCAAAGATAACGAAACCAAAGCCGACGAATATATGCTTTTGCTCAAGGCGAATAATAAACCAGAGCCAAGCAAAGAAGATAAAAAAGCATTAGTCAAACATTTTGACGAATTCCCGAAGGCTTGGCAGCACATCGGCGATTTTGCCGGGCGGATTCAAGAAAAAATCATAGCAGATTCCGCCGCCGATTCGTTTCTTGTGCAAGAAAGTTACCGCCGCAAGCTCGCCGCAATGCGCGACGGTTTAGGCTGGCAGACCGCCAGCGAAATGGAAAAGATTTTAATTGAGCAAGTCTGTTTAAATTGGCTGCGGCTGAATTTTACTCAAACCGTTCATCGCGCAAAGACGCGGGAAAGCCATTCGATTAAAGATGGTTTATATCTTGAAAAGTTACTCGACGGCGCGGAAAAGCGATTTACACGCGCTTGTGAAGCCTTAGCAAAGGTCAAGAAACTTTTAGCCGAAGCAAACTTTCGAGACGAACAGGCTTTGAACAAACGGGCGCAAAGCGCGGCTCTGGCAAATAAGGTTTTGCAAGATTCGTCTAAAACCTGAGAATTTGAGTTTATAACACAATGCTGGAAAAATGTGAGGAAACGATAAAAATGTAACTTAGATTTTTAGACAAATAAACCTATTGTCGTTAGATTAAAAGAGAATTATTGAAGCTGACAATATATTTTGTGTTTTGTGCGTTGATTCGACAATAAAAAAGAGGCTCGTTTCAAGCCTCGTAGGTGTGAAAAATAAAGGTTAAAAATATTAATATTGTTATTTTTTCGGCTTATCTTTGTCTTCTTTTTGGTCTTCATTGTCTTTCTTATTTAAGAAATAAGCTAGGTCAAAACCTATTCGAAGACTGTAATTGTCACGATTTGAAGTAGCAAACGGAGTGTCAGATACATTCCGAATTATATTCGAGTTATCAAAAAGATTAAAGTTTGCTACCGGTTCAAGAAACAATTGTGGAGTAAAGATATTTACCCTTCTTGTCAATCTTGAGTTAAAGCTCGCGCCAATAAAAACGTATTTCCATTTTTTCACAGGAATAGGCATAAAACCTTCCATTTTGAAAACAATACCTTTAAGTTTACTCGTTATAACTTCATCTTGACCGAAGGTTAAATCCAAATTTGCCGGATATGTATCAGCAAAAAAATTATATTTTACGCGCGCCCCCACAAACCAGTTGCGAAGGAATCTATCCCTTTCACCGGAAACTAAAATAATATTTTGCTTTCCGGTAAAATCCGTTATATCTGGAAAAGCTGCCTTGAACTCAGGCGTAACTTCGCCATTAGCCAAACGCGGAATTTTAAAAACTTGGGCGCTGTTTTGTGAAGAAAGAGAACTGGTAGCGCCTACTCCAAACATACCGGATATTGTTAGGTTTTCACCGTATATAAATGCCCTTTCCAACCCAACTTTGACTTGAAATGACTTAACCAAATTATTGACATTGTTAAATTGATTACCGCCAGGAAGAAACGCTCCAAGTGATGACGGGAGAGCCAAGTTAGCAACCTCCTGTTTAGGAGAAGATGCTAATCGAAAATTTGTAAAGAGTGATGCTTGTGGCAGGGCGTTCCTTTTTCCTAAAGGCACATTGACAAATAAATCAATGAAAGGTTGAGTTTCACTTTGCGCTGAATTAGCTCCTGCCTGTTCTAATCCTACTAATAATCTAATATTACGATTTTCCTTATATTCTGCGGATTCCGAATCATTGGGATTGTCATCGTCTTTTTTGCCTTCAGTGGGTTTTTTAATCTTTGTATCCTTAGTTTCATCATTTTTTACAACATTATTAGATTGCGTAGGAACTAAATACTTTATTTCAATAACTTTCGTTCCAACAAACTTACCTTTCTTAAACGCAAGAATTATAAATTGATTGTCGGAGTTTTCAGGAGTTACATTATTGAGAGTCAAAGAAATAATAAAGGAATCGGCTGCTTTATAAAAATCGTATTTTGCTTGTACTTCCTTATCGCCCGCACTTGTAATCTTTAATTGGTCAATCGAGTCGTTAGAAGCCGGAATCCGAATTTGCACTTTATCTGTTGGCGAATATTCATCGTATATTGCTTTAATTGTATCTTGTGCATTTGTCTCAGATAACAACATTATTAATTGGAAGAAAACAATAAGCACGAAGTTGAAAGTTATCTTACGGAACTTGTAAGAACTTATTAGATTAATTTCCTTTAGATTAGTGAAATTTTGAAAATTTAATTTAAACATTTTTGAATCTCCTGTTAAGACACTTCAAAAGTTAAAAATAAAAACCGACGAAATAAACCTATTTAAAGAAGCATTGAAAGCGCATCCGCTTTTAACAATTCTTTAGTTCATCAGCATCTTCCCCAAAATGCCGAATAGATTTAATAAATCGTCGGTTTACGAACTGAAAATTGAAATCAATGTAGTTTATTTCCGTGAGCTTGTCAACGGTTTTGTGAAAATAAAAAAGATTCTTGGAATTTCCAAGAATCTTTGAGCGATTAAAGCGCGAATATTTCAGTAAACAAAAATTGGCGATTAGTGCCTGCCTGTCAATTAAACGCGCTTTAATCTCTGTTGATTAGATTAAAAGAGTGATTGAATTATTGTCAAAGCAGGTTTAATATTTTCAATTCCGATAACTATAAATATTATTTCTGTTAAAAATCAGGTGGTGACTTCAATGTTGACTGTGGAAATCGTTCCCGAATTAATGGCTAATTTAGCGGAACTGCGAGAAATGGCTAGAATTTTAGGTCAAGATTGTGTGGAACACAGAACAGCGATTCAAAACAATGACAGTCAATTTCATCGAAGGGCTTTCGTGCGTTCCGTCTTTGCGTTTATTGAAGGCATCCTATATCGAATGAAAGAAACCGCCCGACACTTTGGCGAGGCAGCTGCAACTCTTTCTATCGGAGAATTAGTTGCTTTAAGTCAGGTATCCTTTGAAGTAAATGATAAAGGAGAAATTCTTTCAAAGACGGTTTACCCTAAATTCTTAAATAATTTTAAGTTTGTATTTACTGCATATTCCAAGAGTTTCGGTTCATCTTTCAATATTGATTATGGCAGGTCTGGATGGCTCAATCTCACAGCAGCGGTAAAAGTGCGAGACCGATTGATGCATCCAAAGACCACTTCTGATTTAGAAGTTACGGATAAGGAAGTTGAGTCAACGAAGAAAGTATTTGAATGGTTTTTAATGAGTTATTTTTTGGCTAGCCTTTATACCCAAAAAGCTATTCAACAAAAAGCAAATTCATCGGCAGAAAACGTTGCCGATTTAAATAAAAAAATAGCAGAGACGGAGAAAGAATTAGCACAAAAGGGTTTTTAATAAGGGCATTAATTTCAATTCAAATAAGCGTTTGAAGTTTTGATAGATAATAAAAAAGAGGCTCATTTGAGCCTTGCGTGAGCGGATTGAAAATAATTTATCGTTTAAATCGCCTGCGAATCGCCAAAAGCACTAGTGCGGCTTGGGCAGTCAATGTAAATACAGCTAAATATAATAAAAACCTTGATTGCCAGCCGAGTGGTTCATAAAACCGTTCTTTTTGAAAAGTCACGATTGAAAGAGTATAAGAAACTGATTCGATAAAGTCAGAGATAAATCGCGAAAATGTCGGAACAACGTGATTTGAGTCGGGCAATAAATTATATTCAACTACACGATTCGGCTCTACAGTATTTTCCTTGCTTGATTTAAAGCCTGTTAAAAGGAAGAGAAAGGAGAAAGAACATACCAGTAAAACAAGCACAATTAGTGCCTGAACAAAACTTGTACCATATCTACTTGAAAGCCAATATAGACCATAACTATTCAAATATTTTCTTATTTTACACCAAAGATTGGATATATAATGAAATTTTAATTTTCTATTCAAGAAAGCTCTAAATTTAGAAGGTTCTTTATAATCATTATAATTAACCAAATCTCCTACCTTTTTACGAAGCATTTCCATTTCACCTATATGAAAATATTCAGCAGTTGCAAAGTCTCTTTTACTTTCGTAATTAAGAACTAGCTGACGGTAGTTTTCGGCAGTTTTACTATCGTCAATCCAGTCATTCCAACCTTCTGAGGGGCGAATTTCATCCCATAATATATAAGAGTTTCCTCGAAAGAATTTTTGCAATCTAGTTTTACCAGTTCCCCAATGAACATCTCGAAAAACAATCTTCTCAAGATTGGTGTTGTGAAATTTCACTTTGCTTAAATTTACTTTTTCAAAAACAAAATCACCATCTTCTGGTAAAGTAAGCGCCCCAAAATCACAGACTACGTCAAACATATCAGATTTCAAACCTATGAATTCTGTTTGTTTATTAAATACTGCGCCATTGAAACTCAACTCATTCCAGAAATGAACCTCTGAAAATGTTACTTTCTCCTGAAAAATCGCACCATCAAACGAAGTGTAGCCACGCCCTTCACTCTCAGCTTCATCCCCAATCCGTTCATTTTCTTCGCTGGCATCGTTTAGATTAGAATTTCCGAATTGCGAGCGATATAAATCAACTTCCTGATAAAATATAGCTTCGGTAAATGAGGCACTTTTACTTATACTTAATTCCGAAAAATTCAGTGTTTTTTTAAATTCCACGTCGTGAAATCTTACACTCCAAAATTGAGCAAACTCAAAATTCGCATCTCCATTGAAAACGGCATTATCAAAGATTGTCTCAGCCCTATTGTCAAAACCAACAAACAAAGCGTCCTTTTCAAAACCGCATCGGTAAAATCAATTGTTTCTTTACCTGTTTCACACCTTGAAAAGTCTGCATTTCCCTTAAACACTGTTCCAATAAAATAAGTTTCGTTGTTGATTAATAAAGCGCGGAATGTGTCCCATTCATCTTCTGGCGTAGGATTTGGAATATCAACTGCAAAATCTACGTCTTCGTTGAAAACTGCATAACTAAAATCCACTTTTTTAGGAAAGGATTTGTCAAAAGCAAATTCTATTTTAGGAAACTGAAAACCTCTGAAATCAATAAACTCCGAATCATCCAATTCAGCTTTTGAAACGATTTTATAAAATCCGTTTCTAAATTTATTTTCAATTTCTTCGGCTTTTGGTTGTAGAGACAAATTCAAGCTATTTATATCAGGCTTCTTGATATGGAAAATACAAAACGGCTCATAGGCGCTAATTGATTCATGCCTACATTGATATTCTTCTGAACTATCTGAATCCTGCAATCGGTAGCTACACAGAGATTTTTTATTGATTGATTTTGAAGGCGATTTTGTTTTTTTTTCGCGACTTTTATTTGGTGAATCGGAACTTGAAGGTTGACGTTTCATAAGGAAATTACCCAAGTAAAATAAATAAATCGGCGCTAATGTTAGCACAGGGCGGAAGCTTGAGAGAAGAAATTTTTTGCGATTGGATAGAAAAGCAAAAGAAATTAGAGAGGGGCGAAAAAACTCACATATTTAGTTTTACTGCCCAATTAAAGGCGGAAAAACATTCTTAGCGTGAATATTCCAAAAAAGTTTACCCATCAGTCCTTGTTGAGTAACATCTCCCCAAAAATCTAAAATTGCGCTTAGAAAATCGCTTGATTTGGATAAATCGACATCATACTTAATTAAAAATTTCCAAGCCTCTGTGCATACAGAAGCGGCAGAAATATAGCTAATTGAAACACTTGAAATAACAATTTCTCTTTGAAGATACTCATTTCGATTAGCTTCACTCAGGCGAGTCTTTTTCATTGCGCTAATCATTAATTTTTCTTCGCCAATGTGACTGTAACCGCACAAAAATTCGTATTCTTGATACCATCTTGTTAGAAATACTTTCGTATTTGCATCGGTTACAAGTTCTTTCGCTTGTCCGGGAGTTGGAAAATACGGCATAGCAACACCTTTCAAATGTGGTGGTGTAGCTACTCCGTAGTTATTAAACTTGAAATCTACAAGTTCCTTTTCTTCGGATGTTACGCCGGACATTTTTCGATAAGATTCAAGTCTCTGCTCGGCTTCGGCTTTCCACTCGGCATATCTAGGAAGGTTTTTAGTTTCTTCTGCTTCAACTAAAAACGTGTGTTTATAAAGTCTTCTCCATCCGTCTTTGAAATACATTGGCATCCACTTAGCCGGGTCATCAAGAATTAGCGATATAACAAAAACCTTCTCAACTTGTTCTCTAACCAACGATTTTGCATCAGCCGCATAATCCAAATCTTTATGAGCTTCTTTTAGAAGTAATCGAATAGTTTTGTGAGTTGATAAAAAAGCCTTGAAAAACTCATCCATTAAAGAGAGAAATGTTAGGTCGTGAGTTTTTTCTAATTTGTAAAACGAAGCAATAATACGATTGATGCATAAAGTCATTTTTTTATCTAACTCATTAGCATCAAACTCTTTTGATTCCGTAATATCTTCGGTGTGGTAATAGGTCATAGATGTTAATTTTTGAATGATTCTTTATTCACTGTAAAACATCTTTCGGGCTTTATTTTTGTCGTTTGATTCCTTCGCTCTTTTTCCGGCTTGGCAATGTTTCTGGTAAATCTATTCGGTCGTCCACAATCGCCTCAAGATAAACATTAGCGGCTTCTGCATATCGCAGCAGCACATAAAGCGGCGGCTCTAAAGTATCACGCTCATATTTTGAAACTCGGTCTCTTTCCAAATCATCTTCCAGCCCAAGTTTTCTGAGCATTTCATTTTGCGATAACCCGCCGTCAATCTTCTGGCGAATAGTTAAAAGCTTTTCGGCAAGCCGTTCCGGTCGCGGTCTATTTGCTTTACCCATCGGCATACCTCCGCCAATGGATATTAAGAAAAGCCAATGAAAGCTTGCTTTGAGGTATGAATATACCTACAATGTTTTTGTTTTCTAAAACCGACGAAGATTTGTTTTGAATGACTCTTCGGACGGCGTAACGCATCAGGTTTTCGTCAGCGCATTACGCATCGTTATTTATGTTGGGCGCAGGCAGTTAAATTTTAATTTAACAGAAAAATACACTTATCGTCATCACCGCAACGAATTTTCAGCTTTCTTATGAATAAAATAAAAGCCAAATATTTAGCCACCGGCGACCGCGTCAGATTTTCGCGTGATGGCTGGCAGACTGTTGGAAGAATTACAAACTGCAATTCTATTAGTGTTTCTTTTATGTTTAGCGATGGGGTTATCAGAAAGCTTGAAGCTCATCGGGAATATGTCGTCGAAAGGGCAGAGAAACCACCAGAGCCACAGCCCGGACAGATTATGAGACTTCAAAAGGAATCGAACCGGATTTCTGTTTGTGCTTCACACTCTCTTTTCGATTTAAGCGACATCAGCGAATCATTCAGAGCATTAAAACAGCGCGATGGCTATTCCAACAGCGCGGCGGCTTATCACGAATTGGAAAGAGGCGCGACACTTTATACGAGAGATGCAATCTACTGGATGCCGCTGAAATGGTCAGGCGAGGCGACCAAAGAAGAGTGTAATTAAGCCGTTTCACAGGCAAGTATAATCTTTTTATTGATAAATATAACTTAGGATTTTTTAATTATTTTAAGAGAAATTTTTCAATCAAATAACCGAAGCTCACCCATTTCAGCCCTTTAATTGCCTTAGCTCCGATTGCTGCCCAAAGACCGACGAGATTATCACGCCAGAGCATATATTTCGCCCATTTGACGCCGTGTTTTTTAACATCCTTTGCATATCTTTCTTCAATATTATCAATGATAAATTCACGGTCTTCCGGTTTTTGTAATGTTGCGGCAAAGAATAGTGCAAATTTATTTGGCTTTTTATTAGGTTTCTTTCTATTAGTGATAATAGTTTTCTCATCTGTAACTTTTGAATGAATTCTTAAGGAAGATTCTTTATATATTTCTCGAATTAAAATTAGATAATTCTTCAGAAAAGAATTTGACCACGTAACATCTCCACTATTTTTTATTAAAATTTCTCTAAATCGCTCCCTATCAAGTAAGCCACTAATAAATAAAACAGAGGAGAAAGTAACGGAACTCTGCATTGCTTTTGCGTGTTCCAAATAAAACTCAATTTTTACAAATACTTTTAACATTTTACTCCTTACGCACTTCCCCAATTTAAATTTGCGACTACAATTGACCTTGTTGCTTCAATATCCTTAAGCACCTGCATCCCTGCCCCTTCCACTGCGTAATATTTCTTCGCTCGTCCCCCCTGCGCTTCCGACGCTTCACCAACCCAAGACCGAATAAAACCTTTTTCTTCCAGCCGTCCGAGCGATGTATAAAGCGCACCGATTGAAACACGTTTGCCGGAAAATTTCTCGATTGTTTCGGCAATCGGAACGCCGTAAGCGTTGTCAGACAGTGTTAAAATAGCGAGCAAAATCAGCTCTTCAAATTCACCTAAAAATTTCTTTCCCATAACAAGCTCCTTAGTTATTCCTAATTGTAGTAGAAACAAAATGTATAGTCAATAGTTTTTTAATTGAGAATTGCTTCCTTTTCAAAAGGGATTAAAGAGAGGCTTTGGTAAATTGGCGTTTACCAAAGCCTTTGGTGTTTATGCCGTTTGCTGGCGTTGTTTGGCAATGCCCGTGTGAACAGCGAGGGCGGCGGCGCTGTGATAGCAAACAAGCCCTTTCTCCGCGCCTTTGCACTCACAAGCAACCGTTTTGTTGCCTTTCTCGTCTTTGCGGCAAATCACCGTATACCAACCTTTCGAGCCGCGAACTGAGTAATTGCCAAAGCTGCGGAACTTAACTGTCAGGCGAGTTTTGCGGGCTTTATCGATTGCGTTTTGAGGTTGCTCGATTCCTTTAAGTATGAACATTATTTTTAATCCTCTCGATTGAAAATTTAATTGCTGACTACAATTAAAACTGTAACGCAAATCGTAGTATTTAGCAAGCCATAAACTACGATTTGCGTTATAGTTTATTAGATGCTAAGATTTATTTATGGCAACCGTAAAACAAAGATTGACTACAAAAGAAGCAGCCGCAGAGCTGGGCGTGACTGAGGGAAGAATCCGGCAAATGATGAAAGCCGGGCAAATTGTCGATGTCGAGCAGTTCGGGAAATCTCACGCTATTTCTGCCGCAGAGATTGAAAAGCTAAAGCACGCAGACCGCAAGCCCGGCAGACCGCCAAAAGATGAGAAATAAAATGTATCTGAAAATGTATCTGTTACCTGCTAATATAAAGTGATACTGAGTGTTTGAACGGGAAAGCGAAACACTCAAAATCACTCAAAAATACTGTGTAACCTCTAGTAAAATAAAGCAGTTATGAATAAACGAATAATCGAAAGCTATAAAAAGAAACTCTCGCACGAAGAAGGCTGGCAGCTGAAACGCGGCGCGTCTTTGCGTATCGCTCTGTGCTATCCGAACACGCACGCCATCGGCATGGCGAATCTCGGAATGCACACGATGTATGAGCTTTTCAACAAAATTCCCGAAGTTTCCTGCGAGCGGGTTTTTCTGCCCGACACGGACGAGATGCGCGAATACGAAAAATCGCGCACGCCTCTGCTTTCGCTCGAATCGCAAACGCCTCTAAAAGATTTCGACGTCGTCGCTTTTTCGATTTCGTTCGAGACGGATTATCTGAACATGGCGAAAATGCTGCAAATGTCGCAGATTCCCGTCTGGGCGAAAGACCGCGGGTCTTTTCATCCATTGATTGTGATGGGCGGCGCGGCTTCGTTTCTGAATCCCGAACCGATTGCCGATTTTACCGACGTTATCGCCGTCGGCGAAGGCGAAATTCTTGTTTATCAACTGGTTGACGCAATTGTCGAACACGGCAATAAAGAAGATATTTTATTGAATCTGGCGCGAACAGGACGCGGATTTTACGTTCCGAGTTTGTATGAAGTGATTTACAACGACGACGGCACGGTTTTCGATTACGTGCCGAAAGAAGAAGGCGTTCCGCGCCGCGTCGGTCGCGCGCTATCGGCGATTAATCCGAAAGAAGGAACTTTAAGACGCGCTCTAAAACGCGGCGAAAAAGAGCTTGCCGAATTTTTAATCAATCAGGACGTTTTCTGCCCTTCCACTTCCGTCTGGTCGCCGGGCGCGGAAATGGGCGACCGGCTTTTAGTGGAAATCTCGCGCGGCTGTTCGCAGGGCTGCCGTTTCTGCTGGGCTGGCTATAATTACTATCCGCCGCGCGTCGTTCCGGCGAAAGATATTCTGGCAAAAGCCGCCGAATGGCGCGGAAAAACGAATAAAATCGGCTTGGTTTCGACCGCCGTCTGCGACCATCCCGAAATCTCTACAATTCTGCGCGAGCTGCGCGCGATGGATTATCGCATTACGGTTTCGTCCCTTAGATTAGACCAGATTTCCGACGAACTTCTGGACGCTTTAGTCGAATCGAAAGACCAGCAAATCGCCGTCGCGCCCGAAACCGGCTCGGATAGATTGCGCCGTGTCATCAATAAAAATCTGACCAACGACGAAATCGTGGACATCTGCGGCTCGGTTTTTGACCGCGGAATGCTGACCGTCAAACTCTATTTAATGGTTGGACTTCCGACGGAAACGCAGGAAGATTTGGAAGAAATGATTGTTCTGGTCGAGCGCATCAAAAATCGTATGCTCGAAGCCGGAAAGCGTTTCGGGCGAGCCGGAAAAATTATTCCGTCCTTAAACGGTTTTGTGCCGAAGCCGAACACGCCTTTGCAGTGGGACGCGATTTGCGACGAGAAGGAATTGAAAATGCGTCTGAAATGGGCGGCGAAAAATCTTTCGCGCATTCCGAACGTCGAAGTCCGCTATATGTCGGCGCGCATCGCGCACGAACAGGCTTTGTTTTCGTCCGGTGATAGAACCATTGCAAAAGTCATCGAATCGGCGGCGCGTTTGAAAGGAAATCTGAACGAAGCCTTGCGCGAAACGGGAATCGACGCGAAATTTCACACTTCGCGCCAGCGTTCCTACGATGAATTTCTGCCGTGGTCAATCGTCGATTCGGGCTTGTCGTTTGAATTTTTAAAAGAAGAACACGAAAAATCGCAGGCGAGTCTGTCCTCAAAACCTTGCCCGGCGGTCGAAAAATGCACGACCTGCGGCGTTTGCCCTTCGACGTGGCTGGCTGATGCGCCGAGCAGTCTGATTCAAATCCAACCGCTGAAAGTTCAAGCGGCGCTCGCAGCAATCTAAATATTCAATTTTTACCACAGAGTAAGAGAAATACAGGGATAACAGGATGAACAGGGATTATAAAAAATACTTTCTATCCCTGTTCATCCTGTTATCCCTGTAAATTTTTCTTTGAAAGCTCTGACCGAATTTGCGCTAATTATCTTTCAAGATAAATCCGCTCGGCGTCACGGTCTGGTCAAACAGGTATTGTTTTGAATAAATGCCGAAAGGCAGTATATTGATGTGTTTTGAATATCGAACGTGCGCGGAAATGACGTTGTTGACTTGTTTGACGTCAATCAGCGTGTCGGGCGGCAAATCGCTTTCTTTCGCAATCTTTTGCAGGCGCTGTTTGACGACGCCGATCGGATTGCCGCTCGCCGGCAGCGCCGTGCCCTGCAAAACCGCCGTCTGCATTTCCTGTTTGTAGCTTTCGCCCTGATAGGCAACCGGAATATAGTTGCAGCTCGCGTGACCGATTAAAAATAAAACGACCGCGACGAGCAGGAATTTGACGCCCGCGCCGCCGCGCTCCGCTCGCCTGTTACGGAAAAGTTCTGCTTTGTTCATCCTATTTAAACTCCTCGAAATACGGAATTTAGAAAATTAAGTCTGGAAAATTTTTTTGAGAGATTTTTCGATGACCGCTTTTGGGATTTCGCGGTCGGAAATGATTTTCGGCTTGCCGATTTTTTCAAGTAAAATCCATTGCAGTGATTCGCCGACTGATTTTTTATCGAAAGAAATCGCTTCTATAATGTCTGCAATCGCGATGTCGTCAGCGTTTGGCAGATTTCCCGTCAATCTGACAACATCGTTTAACGATTTTATATCATCTTGAACGAATTTTGCAACCTCTTTTGAAATTTCCGCCGCCGCCAGAATTCCGTAGCCGACCGCCTCGCCGTGTTTGAAGCGTTTATAAGCCGTAACTTTTTCGAGCGCGTGCCCGACGGTGTGACCGAAATTGAGGATTTTACGCGATTTTACATCGATTCTGTCCGCGCTTTCCCTTTCGTCCTGGCTGACGATTTCCGCTTTGAAAGCAACCTGCGCGGCGATGAGATTTTGCAGATTTTTAGAAAAATTTTCGTCTGAGAAGAATTTTTTAAACTTTTGCGGCGAATAGTTACGCAGAAATTCCGCAGTTTGTTTGAAAAGTTTTTCGTCGGCGATGACGCCTTGTTTGACCGCTTCGCAAAAACCGGCGGTCAATTCGCGGCGCGGCAAAGTTTTTAAAACATCGACATCAATCAGAACTCCGCGCGGCTGATGAAACGCGCCGACCAGATTTTTGCCGAACGCGGTATTAACGGCGGTTTTGCCGCCGACCGAAGAATCAATCATCGCCAGCAGCGTCGTCGGAATCTGCAAAAAAGCCACGCCGCGCAGATAAACCGCCGCCGCAAAACCGGCTAAATCGCCGACCACGCCGCCGCCGAGCGCAATGACAGCGTCGGTTCGTTTGAGCCTGATTTCGCTAAAAAATTTGAGCGCCGTTTCCAGCGAACGAAAATTTTTGTGCCGCTCGCCGTCTTTCATCAGCCAAACCGAAACTTCAAAACCGCTTTTTTCCAAACTGTTTTTAACCGCTTCGCCGTAAAGCCGAAAAATTTTCGGATTTGAAACGACGACAATTTTTCGAGCCTTTTCCGAAAGACAAGTTTTCGCCCAATCGCCGCAGGTTTTCAGCAAATCGCGACCGATTTCGATTTCGTACCGGTGCGCGTTCCCGCTTAAATTTACTTTAACTTTCTGCATTTTTTAGCCACAGAGAACACAGAGAGAAATTAACCACAGATTTACACAGATAAACGCGGATTTTTAACAGGATGGGCAGGATTTACAGGATAAAAAAGAAACTTTAACGTTAATAGTTTTAAATTATCCTATGTATCCCGTCCATCCTGTCTAAATCTGCGTTTATCTGTGTAAATCTGTGGTTTCATTTAATTTCCTTCATCAAATCGAAGCTCATTTCAAAGCCAATCATCCGCGCCATTTCTTCGGCTTTATAGCGTTCGGCGGTGTTCCAGAAATCGATTAATTCTTCAAACGCCGCGCGCTTCGTCCACCAATCGAAATCATATCGCGAGCGCAGATATTCTTTCAGCCCGAAAGCAAACTGCGCCGCGCGCAGAGATTTTAAAGACGCGAAATCTTCGGAAAGCTGAAACAAAACGTTCGTTTCGCTCGCCTGAAAACCGAGATTTTGCGTCCAGACTTCGACAAATTCGCGTGCGATTTCCGCGTTTAAAGACACGTGAAATTTTAACTCGAAAAGAAAACGCAGCGCATTGCGGCGGATTTCAAAAAGCAAAAAAAACTTATTTTCCGCCGCAATTTTTCCGGTCAGCTTTTCATTCCACAAGCCGAAATTTAGCCGCAGAAAGCTTTCGTCCGCGAGCAGAGATTGAAATAAAAAACCGTAAGCCTCGCCCAAAACCGCGTCGGGCGAAAAAACGAATTCGGGAAAACGATTGGCTAAATCGGCTGACGTCCACGCCGCTTGCTGAGCTTTGCCGAAAGCCTTTAAAAATTCGATAAACGCCGCGCTTCCGCCGCGCGCAGGATAGGCAAAGTAAACTTCCGGCAACGGGAAATCCGGTCGAAAAACGCTCGTTTGTTTTTCGGCAGAAGTTTCCAAAAGCCTGGCGTTTGTAATTTTCTCCGGTTGAAAATTGAAATTTTCGAGCAGCAGGCGATAAAAAACGGGCAGTTTTTTTCCGTTGAAAATCTCGTTTCGCTCAAGCTGTTTTCGCCGGAAATAAAAATCGGCGAGATGCGGTGATTTTTCGTCGGGAAAAATTTCGGAGAGCGATTTGAAATACGTTTCATCGGTTGCGGCGAGAAACTTTTCGACCGTTTGCCCGAAAATTTCAAAATCGATTCCGGTAATTTCTGCAAACAATTTCCGGTAATTTTCAAATCCGATTTTTCCTGCGTTTTCGTGAAAAATCTTAAATTTTTCCAGAAACAAATCGGCGCAGGAATTTCGCGCTTCGGAAAGCCGCGCGTAGATTTCGCGGCGCAAAATGGCGGTTTCTTCCGTTTGAATTTTAGAAAACGCTTCGGGAAAGCTCAGGTTTTCGTTTTGAAAAGAAACGCGCGTCGATTGGCGGCAGTTTTCGTATTCGTCTGAAATTTCTTTCGCTTGATTTTGCAGAAAACCGAGCCGCGAGATATTCAATAAATTCCGGCGGGCTTTCGTTTCGGTTTCGGTTAATTCGTCCGCATTTGCCAAAGATTTTTCGAGGTCGGAAACGGAAGACGCGGAAAATAAATCGCTGTAGCGTTCGGCAATCGCCGCGGTTGGAATCGTTTCTGCCGCGCCGAGATATTTTTCCAGACGATTTTTCTCGCGGGCGGCGTGATAATTTTTCAGTTCGCGGCGATATTGAGCCAAATCCATTTTTTGAGATTAAACCGAAATCCGTCGGCGAAGCAAAATCAAAAAGCCGCAAGCTGAAAAACTCGCGGCTCTTCGAAAAAGAGTAAGCAGGCGAAGCAACGTGGAAGTGCGCCGCGCCTGCCAATGCGTGATTACTGTCCTCACCCCAGCAACCACTAGAGACGGAGGCTCCACCAACCGTCTCGATTGAAGTTACTATACAACGATTTTTATTTCGATTGCAAGAAGAAAAGCGGATTTTATTTTTTTTCTGAAAAAATCAAAAAATCCGAGACGATTTCCAGAACCGTTTCGGGAAAACTTTCCTCGATTGCCTCGCGCATCCGTGCTCCGGCTTCGATATTCGGGCGATTTTCAAACGTCTTCCGGCGCAGCTCGTCCGACGTCCATTGCGCGTAGGAATAAAAAATCCCGTCCGCGCCGCGATGCAGGCGCGAGCCGCGCCAATGCTCGTTCAGGCTGTAATACGATGTAACTTCCGACCACGCTTCGACAAACTGCGTTTCCAGTTCCGGCTTGATTCGCCAACGATAAAGCACGACAAACATAATTTTATAAAGTGGAAAAGTGAAAAGGTGAAAAGGTGAAAAAGCAGGTTGAGCAAAAGTCAATAAAACTTTTTCACTCTTTCACCTTTTCACTTTTCAGCCCAGACTCGCTTTGATGACTTCCGCCAGGCGATGCGCCTGCGATTCGATTTGGTTTTGATTTTCGCCTTCAATCATGACGCGGGCGAGATTTTCGGTGCCGGAATAGCGAAGCAGAAGTCTGCCCTTTTGACCGAGTTCGGTTTCGACCTGTTTTGAAATCGTCGAAATTTCGCCGACATCGGAAAACGGGCGTTTTTCTTTGACTTTCACATTGACCAGAATCTGCGGAAAACGCACGAATCCGGCGGTCAGCTCCGACAAAGTTTTTCCGCTTTCCCGCATCGCTTCGAGCAGAAAAAGCATCGTCAGCATTCCGTCGCCGACCAAGGAACGAAACGGGAAAATTATATGACCGGACTGCTCGCCGCCGATGCTGGCGTTTGTTTTCAGAAGCTCTTCGAGCACGTATTTGTCGCCGACGGCGGTGCGCAAAAGTTTGATGCCGCTCGAACGAAGCGCGACTTCCAGACCGAGATTGCTCATCACGGTCGCGACGACCGTATCCTGATTAAGTTTGCCGTGATTTCGGAGATGTCCAGCCATCGCCCAGAGCACGGCGTCGCCGTCAACCATATTTCCCTTTTCGTCAACAAACAGCGAGCGGTCGGCATCGCCGTCAAAAGCCGCGCCGAAATCAGCTTTTTCCGCCGCGACTCGCGCCTGCAAGCCTTCGATATGAAGCGAGCCGCAGTCGGCGTTGATGTTGCGACCGTCGGGCTGACAATTTATCGCGACGACGCGCGCGCCGAATCTTTCCAAAAGACGCGGCGCGAGATTTGAAGCCGCGCCGTGAGCGCAATCAATGACGATTTTAAAATTTTCGAGCCGCAGATTTTTAAATTCGTCGGCGAGATAGTCAAGATAAGCGTTTTGATATTTTGCAGAATTCGACGAATTGATTTTTTCAAATTTTGAATTTTGAATTTCGAATTTCGAATTGTCGTAAATGTCTTTTTCGATTTCTCTTTCCGTCGCGCCGTCGATTTTTTTTCCGCTCGGCGAAAAAATCTTGATGCCGTTGTCGTGAAACGGGTTATGCGAGGCGCTGACGACGATTCCGGCGTCGAAATCGAAGGCTTTGGCGACGAAAGCGACGCCGGGCGTCGTGATAATTTCCGCCGATTCGCAGTGCGCGCCTTCCGCCAGAGCGCCGGTGTGAAAGGCTCGCTCAATCCATTCGCCGGATTCGCGCGTGTCGCGCCCCGTGATGAAACGCGGCTGTCTGCCGAGCTTTTCCGTCATCTGCCGCGCTAAGGAGCGTCCGGCAATTTCGATTGTTTTTTCATCGAGCGGAAACTCGCCCGCCAGCCCGCGAATTCCGTCCGTTCCGAATAATTTCTCCATAAAATAAATGCTTTTATAACTCAAATAAATTTAAATTTCCAAAATACAATATCTCCGCCATAAATAAAAATTGTTGTTCGCATAAAATTTCCAAATTATATTTGACAACCATTCGGTTTTTGAGCGAATCTTTATTATCGCACGTTTTCGGAAACGTGTTTCGCTTGAGAAAAAGCAGGTTCATCCCCGAACTCGCCCGCGAAGCAAAAGTTATCCGAACAGGAACAATCCCGATGACAAAAAAAAGTTTTTCCGTTTTTGCGTTTCTATTATTTCTGACAATTAATCTTCCGGCACAGATTGCGCAACCGACGCCGATGCCGACGCGCGCGCGCGTGATTAGCGCTCCGACGCCGACGCCTGCAAAGTTCGTGGTTGTGACAACTACGCCGACGCCGAGACCAATCGCCACGCCGGTGACGAACCCGATTCCGGTTGACCGTCCCGCGCCTTTGCCGACGCCCGCCGTGCCGCAAAATAATTATAAGATTCTGTCGCTCGGTCAAATCAAAAGCAAAATCGCCGAAGCCAAACGCCTGATGCAGTCGCGCCCGATGCCGACCGGTTTGACCGACGGCGCGGTGGCGATGGACATCGTGCGGCTGGCTTTTTACGACTGGAAAACGCAAAGGCTCGATTTCGTCGTGATGACTAAATCGGCTTTTCTTGCCAAAAACGCGGAATTTTCGCTTATCAGCACCAACGGAAAACAGATGAACATCCGCGTCGTTCGCGCGAACGGCGTCAACACGCCCGTCACGATTTTTGACCAGACGGGCGAGATTCACACGCCGCTGGTCGTACAGTATCCGGTCGAGCGCGGCGGGCAATATATGGAGACGGCTTATTACACCTCGACGCACACCGGCGTCGTCACGCCCGAAGTCGTCAACGCCGGAAAGCTCTACGTCCGCAACACGATTGACGTCGCGCGACAGAAATTGAGCGAAAAGGGCATCGTCATCTCGCCGCAGATTGCCGACATCGCCGAGCGTTTATCGACCGTCGAACACGTCGACCACCTGCGTTTCAAAAACGAATATCATCCGAATATCTACAACGACATTTTCACGCTTTACGCGCTGAACGAAGGGCAGACGTATCGCTATTCGGTCAGCTCGGCGGGCGCGGGCGGAATGGTGCAAATGATTCCCGCGACATACTATATGATCCGGACGCGTTACCCGTCGGTCGGTCTGATGCCCGATTTTGTCGAGGGAATGCGCAACCACCAGAACGCGGCGCAGGCGATGCTGCTTTATATGAAAATGACCTGGGACGATTTGATTGCCAGCGAAACCATCTACAACGCGCTGACGGACGGCACGGCGACGGCTCCGGATTTAATGGCGGCGGGCTACAATTCAAATCCCGCGAAATTAGCCGGTTACATCAAACGCGGCGGCAGCGGCTGGCGCAACCTGATTCCGCGCGAAACGAAAATTTATTTGCAGATTTACGCCTCGCTCGACCGCTACGTCCCGATGACGCCGCGAGTAAAATAAATGTAGGGGCAGGTCTTGTGCCTGCCCTATGAGCGCGACAGCGCGAAAAAAGATTAGCCACGAAACTAGACGAAAAAGACACGAAATATCTTTATGATTTATTTCGTGTTTTTCCTGTCTTTTCGCGGCTAATTTCTTAAACGCATATTCGCTCTCGCTCATTGGGCAGGCACGCGGGCGTGCCCCTACAATTTTGCTCCGGCAACTTCGCTTCTTACGTCTTCGAAAGTTTTTCCGAGCAGATTTTGACCGAGAAAAAATTCGTTCTGCGTGATTTCGGCAATGGCGAAACCGGGCGGCGCGAAATTTTTCATTTCCGCTTCCGTTTCAAAAAAAACTTTCGCCGGATTGTAGCCCCAGAGCGGGTTTAGAAAGAGGTCGATTTCGATTTGTTTGCCGTTGAAATCGTAAAAATAGCGATTGAAGCGAAGCTCGTTGGTTTCGACGCGCTCGTTTTTCGTGATTTGCCTGCCTTCGAAAATTTCAAAAGCGGCGTGTTCGGCTTCGTCGAGATGGATTTCCGAAACCTGCCAGCGCGATAAATCGCCCGCCTCGAGCGGAAAGCGCTGCTGCAGAATCCAATTCCACTCGCGCGTCTGCGGCGAGCGAATCGTGCGCAGGCGCAGGCGCGTGTCTCTGATATAATTATCGAAAAATTGCAGGTGCGCGCTGGCGCGCACGAGCGGCGCGGGCAGCTCGCGCACGAGAAAAACGCGGCGCATTTCGATGCGATAAAACGGTTGATGGTGCATAGCGTGCTTGTCTTTTCGTTTATTTGTTTTATACTTTTCTATTTTCAAGTTCAATTTAAGGAGAACATTTGTGCGTTATCAATTTTTACTTTTTATTACGATTTTAAGCTTTTCGATTATTTTTGCAGGCTGCGGCAATAGCGTCCAGCCGGTTAACAATGCGGCTAATAACAACGCGGCGAACGCTAATACCGTCGCCGCTAATAATTCAAACAATTTAATTCAGACCAACAAAAAACCGGAAGCCGAGACGACCAACAACGCGCCGACGCTCGCGCCCGTCGTGACGGCTTATTACGACGCGCTCAAGAAAAAAGACGAAGCCGCCGTGCGCAAAGTCGTTTCGCAGGACACGCTGAAAGTCTGGGAAGCCGACATGAAAACGGATAAGAAATCTTCGCTGATTGCCTTTCTGACCGAAAACGACGTGATACCTGACAAGCCGATGGAAGTCCGCAACGAAAAAATCGAAGGCAACACGGGCGTGGCGGAAATCAAAGGCGGCAGTTACGGCGTCTGGACGCCGTTTAAATTCGTGCGCGAAAACGGCGATTGGAAAATGACCAATCAAAGTCCCGACATTGACGACGTGAAAAAATCGGCTTCGCCGTCGAACACCGCGAAATAGCCTGTAAGCTGATCAAATTAAAGCAGTTTAGACGTTACAAATTCATTAATTTTGCCGTCCGAAGCCGCTTTTTTGCAAATTCCACTTGCAAAAAAATTAATTTTTGTTACTATTTGCAATTTGAATGTGAGAAAGTGAAATTTTTCGCAAAATAATAATTAAAAACCTTTTGGAGGAAATTAGAAAACCATGAAATTGAAAGTTTTGACCATTTCGGCTGTGGCGGCTCTGGCTGTCGGCATCTCGGCTTGCGGCGGTGAAACGACCGGAAACAACACCAACAACACCAACATGAACCGCGCCGGCAACGCGACGAACAACAGCACCACGACCGGCGGTAACACGACCGGCGGCAACTCGACCGGCGGCAACTCGACGAGCGGAAATTCAACGACCGGCAACTCGACGAGCGGAAATTCGACGACCGGAAATTCGACCACCGGAAACTCGACCAGCGGAAACACGACGAGCGGAAATTCGACGAGCGGCAACATGAATCGCAGCGGCAATTCGACCACGAACAACTCGACGACGACTCGCCCGACTCCGTAATCGTAGTTTTAAATTTAATTAAAATAAGAAAAGCCAGCCTGATTTTAAAATCAGGCTGGCTTTTTCAATTAAGGCAGAAGCCCGCGCGTCAGTAAGGGCGCATTACGATTTAGGCTTGCGGAATGCGGATTTCGGATTTGAACTTTAGCTAACAATCAATCCCAAATCTGAATCCGCCCTTGCTGACGCGCGGGCTTTCGCCTCTTTAAATCAGCGTTTCATTTCTCACTTACGCCGTCGCGTCTTTCGCTTCGTTCGATTTATAAGCTGGTAATGTCACGCGCGCTTGTTTTTCGCGTTTTAAGCCCAGAGCCCAATCCGCCTGCATAATCGTGTGAATGTCACGCGTTCCTTCGTAGATAACGGCGGCTTTGCAGTTTCGCAAATAGCGCTCGACCGGATAATCGTTCGTATAACCGTTTGCGCCGTGAACTTCAATCGCCATCGACGCCGCTTTTTCGCTGCGGACGGTCGCCTGCCATTTCGCCATCGATGCGGCTTTCGCCGACGGCATGCCCTGATTTTTCAGATAACCCGCTTTGAGCCACAAAAGATGGGACATTTGATAATCGGCTTCCATCTCGGCGATTTTTTGTTTGACTAATTGATGCTCGCCGATTTTGACGCCCGCCGTTTCGCGCGTGTTGGCATACGCGATTGAAGCGTCGCGCGAAGCGCGAATCACGCCCGTCGCGCCCGATGCGACCGTGTAGCGACCGTTTTCCAGTGAAAACATCGCGATTTTAAAGCCTTCGCCTTCCTCGCCGAGCATATTTTCTTTCGGCACGCGAACGTCCTGCAATGAAAAATAGCCCGTATTTCCGGCTTTAATTCCCAATTTTCCGTGAATTGTGCCGGAAGAAAATCCCGGCATCGAGCGCTCGACGATAAAACAGCTCATTCCCGTGTGGTCGCGTTTTTTGCGTTTTTCCTCGTCCGTCCAGCAGAAGAACAGGAAATGGTCGGCAACGTCGCCCAGAGAAATCCACATTTTCTCGCCGTTCAGAATCCAATCGTCGCCGTCGCGCCGCGCCGACGAGCGCAAGCCGATAACGTCCGAACCGGCGTTCGGCTCGGTCAAACCGAAAGTCGCAATCTTTTCGCCTTTCGCCTGCGGCGCGAGATATTTCTGCTTCTGTTCTTCCGTTCCCCAAGAGAAAACGCTCATCGAGTTCAGCCCGACGTGAACCGACATAATCACGCGCAGGAATGTATCGCACGCTTCAAGCTCCTCGCACACCAAGCCCAAAGAAATATAATCGAAACCCGCGCCGCCGTATTGTTCGGGAATGCAGACGCCCAAAATTCCCAAATCAGCCATTTTGCCCAGGATAGAGCGTTCGAAATACGATTTTTCGTCCCATTCCTTGATAAAGGGCGCGACTTCCTGCCGGCAAAATTCGCGCACCGTGCGCTGCAAAGCGATATGTTCTTCGGTAAATTCAAAATCAATCACAGTCTCTAATTTTCCTCTCAAATAAATTTTTTTATGTTAAATTAAGGCAGTCGAAAGCAAAATTCAGTGTATCATTTTGTCAAAATTTGCGCTAAAAGCCATAAATAAAATAAATAGGTGCCGGTATGAAATCATTTAGTAAAATCCTGTTTTCTTTCTTCCTGTTTTCCAGTCTGCTGAACGCAAATCCTGTTTTCGCGCAGAATAAATCCGGCGAAAAACTGCCGCCGATGCCGAAGCTTCTTTCGCAGCGCGAGCAGTTAAGAGTGCGCGAAGAATGGCTGAAAAAGCGTCTCGACACAGTTCTTTTGCCGATGATGCGCAAGCACAACGTTTCGATGTGGATTGTCGTCAACGAGGAATTTCACGCCGATCCGGTGACGGAATACATCGCGCCGCCGCTGCCGTATGTCGGCAGGCGCGATTTTTTTATTCTCGCCGACAACGGGCAGACGCTCGACAAAATCGCCATTATCCGCTATCCGGAAGAACACCTGAAAAATTTTTACACGATGCTGAATCCGCCGGGCAGTAAAATCGCGGAAACTTTGAAACAAATCGTCACCGAGCGAAACCCGAAAACCATCGCCCTAAATATGGGCGGCGGTCGCGGGCAATCCGACGGCATCACGCACGACGCATACAAATTTTTAGTCGAGACGCTCGGCAAAGAAACGGAAGCGCGCTTCATATCCGGCGGAAAATTTATCACCGATTATCTCGACACGCGCCTGCCCGAAGAACTGGAACATTATCGCCAGGCGGTTTTATTGACCGATATTCTGACGCGCCGCGCGTTTTCAAATGAAGTCGTCACGCCCGGCAAAACGACGGTCGGCGACGTTCGCTGGTGGCTTTACCAGCAGATTAATAATCTCGGTTTAACGACCTGGTTTCAGCCCGATTTGCGCGTTCAGAGAATAGCGAAAGGAAACGAAAATCCATTGCAGTTTCTCGAAGTTTCGTCGGAAAATCTCGTTCTGGAACGCGGCGATTTGATTCACGTCGATTTCGGCTTGAATTATATGGGGCTTTCGACCGACTGGCAGAAACACGCGTATATTCTGAAAAAGGGCGAAAAGGACGCGCCGCAGGGTTTGAAAGACGCTCTGAAAAATACGAATCGTCTTCAGGACGCGTTATTTTCCATCGCCCGCGCCGGAATGACCGGACAGGAAGTTTACGCGGCGACGATGGCGGAAATGAAAAAACAAAACATTCAGGCGCTGATTTACTCGCATCCGCTCGGCACGCACGGTCACGGTCTCGGCGCGCACATCGATGCCCGGCGCGCAACCGCCAGCGACGAGCGCCTGCGTCTCGGTTCCATCACCTCGATTGAGCTGAACACGGCGACCAAAGTTCCCGAATGGAACAATCAGATGGTCTTTATTATGCAGGAAGACGACGCTTTTATGACCGACAAGGGCTACGAATTTTTCCGCCCGCGCCAGACGGAGTTTTATTTGATTCGTTAAAGAGATTAGCCGCGAAAGAACACGAAAAATGCACGAAAATATTTTTTTTATTTTGTGTTTTTCTGTGAAGTTTCGCGGCTAAAATTATTATGATTCCGATTTTAGAAGCATTAGAAATTATCAAGCGCGAGACTTTCGCGCTCGGAGTTGAGACGGTTGATTTAAGAGAATCAACCGGGCGAGTTTTGGCGGAAGAAATTCGCGCGGATATGGATTTGCCGCCGTTTGACCGCTCGCAGATGGACGGTTTTGCCGTGCGCGCGAAAGATACGAAAAACGCTCCCGTTAAATTGAAAATCATCGGCGAAGCGGTGGCAGGCAAAGGATTTACGGGCGAAATCAAAAAAGGCGAAGCCGTGCGGATAATGACCGGCGCGCCCGTTCCCGCCGGAGCGGACGCGGTTCAGAAAGTCGAGCTGACCAAAGAAAACAATGGTTTTATAGAGATTCTGGAAGCGACCAAAGAAAAACAAAATATTATTCGCCGCGCCGAAGAAATCGAAAAAGGCGCGGAGGTTTTTTCCAAAGGCGAAATAATCACGGAAAATATGATTGCTTCGCTGGCGTCTTTCGGCTATGCGAAAGTGAAGGTCGCCCAAAGACCGAAAGTTTCGATTTTAGCGACCGGCAGCGAGATTGTCGACATTTCCGAAACGCCGAAACAAGACCAAATCCGCAATTCAAATTCGATAATGCTCGACGCATTCCTGCGCAAGCTCGGCGCGCAAAGTGAAATTTTGCCTTTGGTGGAAGACGATTTAGAGACGCTGAAAAATCAAATCGCCGAAGCCGTCGGATTAACGAACAAATCCAAAATCCAAAATCCAAAATCCAAAATTTTACTTATCACGGGCGGCGTTTCGGTCGGCGATTATGATTTTACAAAACCGGCTTTGCGCGAGCTCGGCGCGGAGATTTTTTTTGAGAAAGTGCGCCTGAAGCCCGGCAAGCCGACGGTTTTCGCTAAATTAAACGATAAATTAATTTTCGGTCTGCCGGGAAATCCCGTTTCCGTGGCGGTGACGTTTTATTTATTTGTACGAACGGCGCTTTTGCAAATGCAGGGCGCGCGCGAATGCGGTTTGAAAAAAGGCTTTGCCGTTGTTTCGGAAAAAATAAAAGGCGCGAAAGAGCGCGATTCGTTTTTGCCGGTTTCGCTCGAAACAGGCGAAGACGGAAGGCTGTTTATCGAATCGCTGCGCTTTCGCGGCTCGTCGAATTTTATCGCCTTTTCGCGCGCCGACGCGCTGGTTTTCGTACCGCAGGACGCGATTTTGGAAGCCGGAACCGTTGCTCAAATTGCTTATTTACCTTAATAACTGATAACTGATAACTGATAGTTGATAGTTTGTTTGTCACTATCAGTTATCAGTTATCAGTTATCAGTTATCAGTTATCAGTTATGTCCAAATTAAGTCATTACGACGAAACAGGCGAGGTCAGAATGGTTGACGTTTCGGAGAAAGCCGTGACGAAACGCCGCGCGGTCGCTTCCGGCAAGGTTTTGATGAACGCGGAAACCGTTAAAGCCGTTCGGGAGCAGGCGAATCCGAAAGGAAATCCGCTGGAAATCGCGCGAATCGCCGGAATTATGGCGGCAAAACAGACGGCGAACCTGATTCCGCTGTGTCATCAACTGCCTTTGTCAAAAGTCGAGGTGAAAGCCGAGCTTAAAGATTACGGCGTTTATCTCGAAGCCGAAGCCGTGACAAACGCGCAAACCGGCGTGGAAATGGAAGCTTTGACGGCGGTTTCCGTCGCCGCGCTGACCGTCTACGATATGTGCAAAGCCGTGCAGAAAGATATGCAAATCTCGGAAATTCGTCTGCAATTAAAAGAAGGCGGAAAGAGCGGGACAATTACGAATTAAAAGAAATGACCTTTGATTTTTGACTTTTGACCTTTGAGAATTCTAATGACGATTCGAGCCGTAATTTAAAAAAATCAAAGGTCAAAGGTCAAAAATCAAAGACCAAAATCATCAATTTTGCAATTGTAAAGAAACAATTACTTTGAACTTTGCATCAGAAAAAGCGTAAAATGATTTGTATTGAAGAAAGGAGTTTTTAAATGAGATACAGATTAGCCGAAGATGCCAAGCCGCAATTAAAACTTTTATTGCTCGCGACGGCGATAACTATCGCTTTGTGGTTTATTCCTTATGCCGAATGGCTGGTTTATCCGGTTCGATTGTTTGTGACGTTTATTCACGAAGGCAGTCACGCCCTTATGGCGCTTTTGACGGGCGGCTCGGTGCATAGCCTGACGGTTTCGGCAAACGGCGAAGGCGTCGTCTGGTCGGCTTCGTCAAGCTGGATTTCCGCTCTTTTGACTTCGAGCGCGGGCTATCTCGGCACGACGTTTTTCGGCGTTCTGCTTCTGTTTTTGATTCGCCGCGCCATTTCGGCGCGCGTCGTTTTATACGGCTTGGGCGGATTTATCGCCTTGATGACGCTGGTTTTTGGCTTTATCGTTCCGCTTTTTAATATCTTCGGCGGTCAGGTAACTTTGGCGAGCATCGGCTTTACGACGCTGGCGGGCGCGGGCTTAGCTGCCGCGATGCTGGCGATTGCGCGTTTTGCCGGTCCGCAGACGGCGAATTTCGCCGTCGCTTTTCTCGCCGTTCAGCTCGTTTTAAACGCGCTTTCGGATTTGAAAACGCTTTTCTTTCTCAACGCGCCGTTTGTCGGCTCCGACATTCAAACCGACGCGATGAATATGCAAAACGCCACCGGACTTCCGGCGGTCGCGTGGATTCTAATCTGGATTCTTCTTTCGGTCGTCATGATTTCCGTCGGCTTGCGCGTCTACGCCGTCAGCCAGAAAGGAAAACAGACCGATTTGCCGTTTGAAGATTAGTCAGAACCGCCTGCGGTAGCGGGCGGTTTAAGTTTAGCGTTTCAAGTTTCTGGTTTCTGGTTTAAATGTTTACCGATTGTTTTAACTTGAAACCTGAAATTTGAAATTTTCGCGTTCAACCGCCCGCTACCGCAGGCGGTTCTGACCGATGCGATTTCTTTCCCTT
>DASVWG010000322.1:0-11812 GCA_036389695.1 Pyrinomonadaceae bacterium | reverse complement strand
CAATCCCATTCTTTTATCGCGCAGGTTTAATCTTTCGTTTTCGCCCGTTTCGAAACCGACGCCGTCGTCTTCGATAATCAGCACGACGCTTTTGCCCTGCCGTTCCAGAAGCACGCTGACGTGACCGGCTTTGGCGTGTTTTGAGACATTATTCAGGGCTTCCTGCACTATCCGGTAAAGATTGATTTCTATATCCGGCGCTAAACGCTTGCTTTTTAATCCGTTAGCGTGAAACCCCACCGGAATTTTCAGATACCGCGCCCATTCATTGACAAAATTTTCGAGCGCTTTGACCAAGCCTAAATCATCGAGAGAAGCCGGACGGAGCTCCCACGCCAGAAAATCGACTTCGGAATCTATCCTTTCGGCAATCGAATATGCTTTATCCAATTGACTGGACGGAGTCGATTGTTCTTTCAAAGACGAAAGAATCAAACGCAGCGCCGTCAGCTGCTGCCCGAGATGGTCGTGAAGGTTTCGGGAAATTCTTTTTCGCTCTTCTTCCTGCGCCGAAATTATCTGGTGCAGCAATTTACCGCGCGCCTGCTCTGACTCTAAAAGCTCTGTCGTCACCAGACGCAGCGATTCGTTGGAATCTTTGAGGCGGCTGTTTTCCTCGGCAAGCTGGCGGGCGATTCGCTCGCTGGCGAGAAGGCTTTCGCGTTCTGCAATCTGCGAGTTTAACTGCATCTCGCGCGCGACGCGTTCGGTGACGTCTTCGATAATGGTGATTGTGCCTATCACTTTTTCGCCGTCGAAAAGCGGCGAGATTTGCGCGCTCTGCTGCATCCGGGCAAGCTCCGTTGAGGCTGCCGTCGGCGGCATTTCGAGCAGATATTTGTGAAACCGGTGCGATAAAACTCGCCCCTGACCTGTTAAAGCCTTCTGGTAATAACGGTCGAAACCGCGCGCGGTAAGTTCGGGAAACACTTCGAGCAAGTTACGGTCGCGTAAATTCTTTTCGCATTTTCCGCACTGTTTTTGAAACCAATCGTTATAAAAACAGATATTTAATCGGTCGTCGGTCACGAACAGCCCTTGCGCGGAAGACCGGGCGAGCCAGTCAATTATCGCCGTCACAAACATTGGATTGTTTTTAATTCTGTTCAAGATGCTGTTTTCGGAAAAAGGTCAATAATTAAACCGGTTTTGCGGCAAACTCGCCTTAAATCCCGGGTTTATGTAAAAGATTATTAATTATTTTCATTAACCGGCTAAAATCGACCGGCTTGGCGACGTGAATATCGAAACCCGAAGCCTGAACCCGTTTTTGTTCCTCCGCGCCGACGTATCCGGTCAGGGCAATCGCCGGCGTGCGCCCGCCGCTTTCCGCCGGCAAGGCGCGGATTTGACTGATTAAATCGTAGCCGTCTATCTCCGGCATTCCCAAATCGGTGATTAAAATATGCGGCTCGAACGCGGAAAATTGCGCTAAGGCTTCATTGGCGCTGCCCGCCGTCATAATATGCGCTTTGGTATCTTCCAGAACGTACCTGAGCATCTCGCGCGAATCGGCGTCGTCGTCAACGACCAGAATGCGGATTCCGGTAAAATCGTTTTTCGCGGCTTTGATAAAAAAACTCGTCGGACGGTTAAAATCTTCGTCGCTTTTCTGCGGCAAAAGCAGCGGGAGCATCATGGTAAACGTCGCGCCCGCGCCTTCGCCCGCGCTTTCCGCCGTGATTGTGCCGCCGTGCATTTCGACCAGATTTTTGACAATCGAAAGACCGAGACCGAGACCGCCGTGCTTGCGTTTCGAGCTGCCGTCAGCCTGGCGGAAACGCTCGAAAACAAACGGCAGAAAATCATTCGAGATGCCTTGCCCCGAATCCCGGATGATAACTTCGGCAAAAGCATCGACTTCGCGCAGAATCGTTTCGATTTGCCCTTTCAAAGGCGTAAATTTCACCGCGTTGGAAAGCAGATTCCAGAATATCTGCTGCAGGCGGCTGGCGTCGCCCATCACGAAAATCGCGTCCGATTCGATGGTTTTGATTAGTTTTATTTCTCTGGCGTTAATCGCCGGACGCAAATTGTCGAGCGCGGTTTCGATGCTTTCGGCTAAATTAACCGGCTGCAAATCGAGCCGCATCTGTCCGGTCACGATGCGCGAGATGTCGAGCAAATCGTCGATTATTTGCGTCTGCGAGCCGACGTTTCTTTGAATCGTGTCAAGCGCGTGGCGGGATTTTTCCGCGTTTGAATCATCGCTCAGAAGAATCTGCGTCCAGCCGTTAATGGCGTTGAGCGGCGTGCGGATTTCGTGCGAGACGCTGGCTAAAAATTCGTCTTTCAGACGGCTGTTTTCTTCCGCCAGCTGCCGCGCGGATTGCTCGCTTGCCAGCAGGCGACCGCGTTCTTCAATCTGGACGTTTAATTCCATTTCGCGCGCGACGCGTTCGGTGACGTCTTCGATAACGGTGATTGTGCCTATGACTTTTTCGCCGTCAAAAAGCGGAGAAATTCGCGCGCTCTGCTGCATCTGGGCAAAAGCCGTCACGCCCGCGCTCGGCGTCATCGGCAGGAGATATTTATGCAGTCGATGCGATAAAAACCGGCTTTGTCCATTCAGCGCGTCGCGGTAATAGCGGTCAAAACCGCGCGACGCCAGTTCCGGAAAAATTTCCAGCAGATTTTTATCGATTAAATCCTTTTCCCACTTCCCGCTTTGTTTTTCAAACCATTTATTGCACGAGGAGACGTTCAGCTTTTCATCCGTCACCAGCAGACCTTGCGCCGCAAACTCCGACATCCAGCGAAGCATCGCCGCATCGAGTGTTGAATTGTTGCTGCCGTTGTCGCTCACAAATGTTTTTTTAAGAAAAATTAAACGTTCAAATCCGTTTGCGCGGGATTCTGGCTCGTATGAATTCCTTCCTCTTGTCTGGTCTCCCAGCGCTCGATTTCCTCAATCAGACGATTCAGCGAAACGACGCTCAAAACCAAAACCAGATAACCGGTGACGGCGCTTTCGCGAATGCGAAACGACGTGTAGACGATAATCGCGTAGCGCAAGCCGTCGTGTTCTTTTCTGACCGAATCCATCAGCTCGTCCAGCGATTCCAGATGCAGATTGGGCACGGAAAAGCTCACCCGCACGTGCAGGACGTTGCCGAACATTCCGAGACAGGCATTGAGCAGAATATTGCCGACTTCGGTTAAAACCTCGCGCGCCGATTCGTCCAGCTCCGCCTGCGTCGCGCTTCCGTCGGTCAGCAAATCCGTCAACCTGACCGCGCCTTCATAATTCAAAATCAGAAACGCGTCGCCCGCAATCGCGCCGTCAAACGGCTGGTGAATCGAAGCCACGTCGCCGGGCAAAAAACGCGCCAGCTTTGCTCCGACTTCTTCAATCGGATAAATCTCGACCTGCGGCACGTCGAGCAAAACGCGCTGACCGGTGATTTCGGAAAGCGACGAAGCCGTCCTCGAAAAAGCGATATTGATAAACTCTCCGAGCGCGTCAGTTTGCCGTTCAGTTAAAATCATCCCGTTTCTCCCTCGCCCGTAACAGATTTTAATGCCTGCAAAACTTTTTCCGGTGACAGAGGTTTATTGATAAAAGCGTTCGCGCCCGCCGCCGCGACCATTTCTCTGGTCGAATCCTGAATGTCCGCGCTGGCGATAATCACGCGCGCCTCGGCGTCAAGCTCGCGCAGTTTCTTCAAAACGTCCAGCCCGTACATATCTTTCATCGTCAAATCGAGAAAAACCAAATCCGGTTTTTCGAGAAAATACTGCTCCAGTCCAGCCGCGCCTTCGTCGGCTTCGACAACTTCGTATCCGGCGCTTTCCACGATTCGACGCAGCATTCTGCGCGACATCGCGGAGTCATCGACAACCAGGATTTTCTTTTTCACGCGACCTCCATTAAGGCTTGTCCCATGCGGTCAAGCCTGATGATTTTATCACTTAAACCCGCCTCGACGACAACGCCCGGCATTCCGTAAACCACGCAGGTTTCTTCGGATTCGGCATAAACCGTCCCGTTGTGCGCTTTTATCCACGCCGCGCCGTTTCTGCCGTCAGCGCCCATTCCGGTCATCACCACGCCGAGCGTGCGGCTGCCGAAGATTTCCGCCGCCGATTGAAACAAGACGTCGACCGCCGGTCGATGCTGCGTGTCGAGCGGTCGCAGGCTCAAATGACTAAACGCTTTTCCGTCCGCCCGGCGCTTAAAACTGAGATGTTTTCCGGCAGGCGCGAGCAGCGCCAGACCGGCGCGCATCTCGTCGCCCTGTTTGGCTTCGCGGACTTCGATGGCGGAAATCTCGTTTAATTTTTCGGCATACAGCGACGTGTAGCCGACCGGCATATGCAGCACAATCGCAATCGGCACCGGGAAATCCGCCGGAAGCTGCGGAATCAAAAATCGCAGAGCCTGCGGACCGCCCGTCGAGATGCCGATAACAATCGCATCAAATTGATTTTTGCGCGGCTCGTCTGAAACATTAATCGTTTCAATTGATTGTTTCAGCTCCGGCACTATATTTAAGTTATCAACCTGCACGCTTGCCGCCATTTTAATTTTTTCGATCAGCTCGCCGCGCACTTCAAAAATCTTTTCGGTGGCGAGCGCCGTCGGTTTCCGGACGAAATCAATCGCTCCGGCATCGAGCGCGGCAAGCGTTTCGGCGCTGTTTTCTTCCATTGAGCTCATCATCACAATCGGCAGTGCGCGCCGCCGCATCTGCTCGCGGACAAAGCCGATGCCGTCCAGCTCCGGCATCATCAAATCCGAAGTCACCACGTCGGGGCGCAGTTTTTCGATTAATTCGAGCGCTTCACGTCCGTCACGCGCCGCGCCGACGACCTCCAGATGCGGGCTGTAGGAGAGCATTTCGCGCACGACTTTCCGCACATACGCGGAATCGTCAACAATCAAAACTCGAATTATTCTGTTCAAACCGGTTCCCTCGAAACTACCGACGTAACTTTGAATATACGAAATAGAATTTTATAAAGCCAATCTATTTTCGTTTCACATAAACAAAAGCGCTTTTGATTTCTTCAAGCTCAAAATCGTCGGTCACTTTTAAAAGCGATTCCGCCGCGCCGACAAACAGAAACGCCGGAACCAGCATTTTTTCCGCAAACGACGCGACGACGCGCCGCACCGCTTCGGGCGAAAAATATATAAAAACGTTGCGGCAAAAAATAATGGAAACGCTCGCGAGGCTCTGCGTTTCGCCCGTTTCCAAAAGATTAGCCTGCGCCCAACTGATTTTTTTGCTCAAATCCGGCGCGACGCGCCATTCTTTCCCGTCGGGCGTAAAATATTTTTCCTTCAGATTTGCCGGCAGCGCGCGAAACGACCTTTCCCGGTATTTGCCTTTTTGCGCGCGTTCGAGCGCCGCGCTGCTCGCGTCCGACGCGTGAATTCGGATGTCGGCGCGCTCGAACCAGCCGTTTTCATTCAGCCGCATCGCAATCGTCAGAGGCTCTTCGCCCGTCGCGCAAGCCGCGCTCCAGATGCGCACCGGCGCGCGCGGATTTTCCTTAAGCAGTTGCGGCAAAACTTCTTCCGCCAGCCCGTGAATCTGGTCCATTTCGCGCCAGAAATATGTTTCCTGCACGGTCAGCGCATTGACGACGTCGCGCCACTCGTCGGCGGAATCGGCGTCGTATTTGAGCAAATAAAAATAATCGAGAAACGAATCGAAACCGCGCTCAATGACGAGCGGAGCGAGCTTATCGGCGAGCAGATTGATTTTCGAATCGTCGAAAAAAAGCCCGACGCGGTCGTGAATCAAATCACGCAGAAGCGTTTCCGCCCCGCGGCGCACACCTGAAATATCCGAATTAAACCCCATGCTCGATTATGCCTTCAGCTCGTCTAAAACTTCGCCTGCCGCCGCGCGAACCTGTTCCGCCGCGTCTTTTTCCGCCATTTCAATTAATGTTTCGCGGCTCGACGCGTCCCGCAAGCTGCCGAGCGCGCGAACCGCAAAATATCGCGTCCAGGCGTTTTCGTCGCCTAAAGCTTCGCGCAAAGCGGCAACGGATTCATCGCTTTTAACCCGCGCCAGAGCCTTCGCCGCCGCTTCTCTTTCGCGCGACGAGCCTTCCTGCAAAACACGAATCAGCGCAGGGACGGCGCGTTCGTCTTCAATGTTTGCCAACTGTTCGATTGCCGCCCGGCGGATGCGCTCGTCCGCGTCTTCGCAGCACTGAAAAATCGCCTGTTCGCAGCCTTTCGCGCCGAAATGCCCGACAACTCGAATTGCCGCTTCCCGAACGTTCGAGTCCGCGTCAGCCAGCAAATCACACAAGCTCGAAACAGTTTCGGGATGCGCCAGCGATTTCAGCGCGCCGGCGGCGGCTTGACGAGACGACGCGTCGCCGTTTTTCAATAACTCAATCAACGGCTCAAAAGCGCGCTCGTTTTTCAATTCTCCGAGCGTGCGCGCGGCAATTTTGCGAGCTTCCGCGTTATCCGCATCGAGCATTTCAATCAATAAACCGACGGCGGCTTCGCCCTGCCGCGCGAGCGCGTGAGCGGCTTCTTCGCGCACGTTTTCATTTTCAATCAATTCAGCCAGTTTTTCTCTGATTCGCGCATCGTCGAGCCAGCCGCCGAGACGTATCAGCGCGGTTAAATCTGTTTCATTGGAATTATTCAGCGCTTCAAGCAGATTTAATTTCCCGTTCGCATCAATTTCGTTTCGCGCCCGCTCAACGATGCTTTCGCTTTTCGCGGAATCGTCTTTAAAACGCTCGAAAAGCGACGCGAGCGCACGCGCGACGGCAATCGCCGAAAATTTATTTTCGTTTAATAAATTAACGAGCGGCGCGGCGGCTTCCTCATTTCCAATCGCGCCGAGCGTCGCGATGGCGGCTTCGTGCAGAAAGTCGTCGTTTAAAAGCGGAAGTATGCGCGGCGCGGCGGTTTCGCCGGCGCATTGCCGCAGAGCGTCGAGCGCGACGAACGACAAAAAGAAATCGCGCGTTTCGGCAATTTTCAGAAGCGGCTCGACGGCTTCACTGGCTTTCAGTTTTCCGAGCGCTTCGATGGCGTGATAGCGAACGTTTGTGTTTTCATCTTCGAGCGCGGCGAGCAGTGCGGGAATTGCCCGCGCGTCTTTTTGTTCGCCGAGCGTCAGCGCAGCCTGCATCCGCAAATCGGCGTCGTCGCCGCGCAGGAATTCGACGAGCGTTTCGGTCGTTTTCACCGATGTCGCCTGCAAAACCTGCAACGCGCTGTTCAGGACGGCGAAATCGAAATGCTGTTCGCGCATCGCGCGCAAAAGCGCGGCTATCGCATCGGGCGCGGCGCGACGCGATAAGCTTTCGACCAGCTCGCGGCGCACGCGCCAGTTTTTATCTCCGAGCGCGTCGATTATCGGCGCGGCGTTTTCTCCGGCGAGATTTTCCGGCTCATTTGCAATCGCCTTCGCCGCCTGCAGCCGCACGGTTTCATCGGAATTTTTAAGCTGTCCGGTTAATTCTATTTCGCGCTCGATTCTTGCCGTAACGTCTTCAATCGTCACGATTAAGCCGCAAATTTTCTCGTTTTCCCTGAGCGGCGCAATCGTCACGCGCTGGCGCATTTCGGCAAAATGCTGCGAGGAAAAGCGAGGCGGGCACGGAATTAAAAAGCGGTGAAAAGCGGGCGCGAGAATTTCGACCGTGCCTTCTTCTAAAACGCGCCTGAACCGCGCCAGCAGTCCGCGCGCTTCGAGATTAGGAATAGTTTCGACGACCGCTTTGCCGCGCGCCGTACCGGCTGAAATCCCGGTCATTTTTTCGAGCGCGTCATCCCAAACCTGCACGATAAATTCCGCGTCGGTCGTAAAAATCCCGATTAAATTTTCTCTCTGGGAGTCAAAATCCATTTAATTTATTCGTTCTGCGCCGAGCCGTTATTGCCGCCGTCCGCCGTTATCTTTTTTCTTCTCCCGCGCGGTTTTTCGCCGTTTTGAGCTGCGACGGCAGCGGGCACAGTATTGCTTTCGTCGTGGTCAAACCCGCTCATAATCGTTGAAAGCTCCTCTGCCGAATCAAGCAAGGCGGTCGTTTCGGTTAAAGTCGCGTGCACGCCCTGCGCGTTGCGTTCGGTTATCCGGCGCACGTCCGAGAGCATCTGCAACATATTGTCCGCGCCCGTCGAATGTTCGAGATTAGCGCGCGTTATTAATTTGACTTGCCTGGCGACATCGCTGGAGACGGAAGTCATTTCGCGCATCGCGCGGGTTTGCTCATTTAAGGCTTTCGTCACCTGTTCGGACTGCTGGCGCATACTGACGGCGGCGGTCGAGATTTGTTTTGACGCCGTCGCCTGCTCGCCCATCGCTCTGGTCACGCCCGCAATCATCGTCGTCAAGCGCTGTGCTTCGTGCGAAACCTGTTCGCTCGCGGTCGATTGTTCGGCGAGCGCGCGGGTCGTCGTCGTCGCGCCGCGCCGCATGGATTCGACCGCCTGCACGATTTGCCCCGCGGCGACGGCTTGTTCGGACGCGGCTTTGCGCACCTGCCCGGCAACATTCGTCGTGCTTTGCGCGGCTTTGATGATTTCCCGCGCGGCGCGCGCCTGTTCGTTCATCGCCTGCACGACTTCTTTCGTCGTTTTGCGCATCTGCGTCGCCGATTGAACGATTAACTGCACGGTTTTGGCTTGCTCGCCGGTCGCCGCCGAAACTTCTTTCGATAGTTTCGCCGTCGATTCGACCGACGAAACGACCGCCTGACCGGCGGCGATTTGTTCTTCGGTCGCGCGCGAAATCTGCCCGACGAGATTCGTCGTCTCCCGCACGCCGGATAATATTTTTTCCAAGCCTTTTAAGCCTTCTTCCGCCAGCCGATTGCCTTCGTCGGCAACTTTAACTCCTTCGTTTGAAGCATTAACGGCATCCGAAACCGATTCCTGCAAAGCGCGGATGATTGCCGCGATGTCGGCGGTAGCTTTCGCCGAACGCTCCGCCAGATTGCGAATCTCTTCGGCGACGACGGCGAAACCGCGCCCGGCGTCTCCGGCGCGCGCCGCCTCAATCGAAGCGTTGAGCGAGAGCATATTCGTCCGCTCGGCGATAATGTTAATCGTATCGACGATGCTGCCGATTTCGTTCGAGCGTTTGCCCATCTCCTTGATAACGGTCGCCGATTGCTGCATCGAATCGCGGACGCGCGTCATGCCCTGAATCGATTTTTGCGCCATCGAGCCGCCTTCTTCGGTTTCGCGGGCGAGGCGAGCCGTGATGTCGTTGGCGTCTTTTGACATCGTCGCCACCGAGCGAATCGAACGATCCATCTGATTCGCCGTCGTCGCGGCGTTGGTCGCCGATTCGGTAATGCGCTCGGAATTTTGCGCCACGCTCTGCACCGAGCGCGCCATTTCCTCGATTGCCGTCGCCACTTCCTCGACCGTCGCCGCCAGATTTTCGCTCATCGCGGTGACTTCTTCGATGGAAGCCGCCATTTCGTTGATTGCCGCCGAAGTTTCTTCCGCCGCCACGTTCAAATCGTCGGCGCTGTTTGCCAGACCTGAAGTCGAGCGCGACATTTCTTCAATCGTCGCCGCCGTTTCGTTGATTGAAGACGTCAGCGATTCGGTGTCGTCGCTGACGCTGCGGATTGAAGCCGCGATTTCATTCATCGCGCTGGTCGTTTCTTCCGCCGAAGTCGCCATTTCCTGCGCCGAGGTTGTCACGCTTTGAATCGAAGCCGCCATTTCCTCGATGGCGGTCGAGGTTTCCACGATTGAAGAAGCGAGACTCGCGGTGTTTGCCGTCACCTGCTCAATCGAAGCGGCGGTTTCATTGATTGACGAAACCATCTGCTCGGTTGAATTGGCGACGGACGCCGTCTGCGTCGCCGTTTCCTTGAGCGAAGCCGCTATTTCGTTGACGCTGCTGACCGCGACGTCAAGCGACGTGATTTGCTCGCCCGCGCCTTCGGTCACCTGGTCGGCGATGCGCTTGATTTCAGTGGCGCGACCGGAAATGTCGCTTGCCTGCCGCCTGACGCGAGAGATGCCGTTGCCGGAATTTTCCGCTTTTTTGTTTGTTGTTTTGGTCGCCATAATATTTTAGTTTTCAACCTCGGTTTCGATTTCTTCCGCAGATTTGACGACTTCGGCTAAATTCAAAAGCAAAATCAGCCGGTCGCCCACGGTCGCAATCGCTTCCAGATATTTGCCGCTCGTCCTGCTCAAAGCTTCCGACGGCGGATTTATCGCCTCCGGCGGAATACGTTTAAATTCGCGCGCCGCGTCGACGATTAAACCGATATTTCGTCCGCCGACGTTCACGACCACCAGCCGCGAGCGCACGTCGTATTCGATTTTCGGAAACCCGAACCGCGTCCGCAGATTAATCGCCGGAATAACCTGCCCGCGCGAAAAAACGACGCCTTCGACCGCCTCGGCGGCGTTCGGCACGGGCGTGATATATTCAATCATTTCAAGCTGCTGCACGTCGCGGCTCGGCACGGCGTAAGTCGTTCCCGCCAGCTCGAACAGGACAAACGAATCTGCATTTAAATAACCGTCATTCATACTTTTTGCTTCAGCCTGTGCGTTATCGCCACAACATCTAAAATCAGGACGACGCGCCCGTCGCCGAGCTCGGTCGCGCCGCTGATGCCCGGCACTTGCGCGAGCGGGTCGCTGATTGCCCGGATGACGATTTCGCTCTGACCGATAATGCGGTCAACGGCGATGCCGACCGCCTGTTTGCCCTCGCCGACGACAAAAGCGTGAAACGCGCCGCGCGCCCTTTCTTCGAGCGCAAAGAGATGCGCGAGCCGGACAATCGGCAGCGCCGCGCCGCGATATTCGATAACTTCGTTGTTTTCAAACTTACGAACCGCGCCCGGCTCGATTTCGATGACTTCGCGCACGTTCGACTGCGGAACGGCGAACCGCTCGCGGTCGACGGCGACAATCAGCGCGTCGGCAATCGCTAAGGTAAGCGGTAATTGTATCTGAAATTTCGTTCCTCTGCCGTTTTCGGTTTCGAGCTTGATGACGCCGCCGAGCTCGTCAACCGTGCGCCGGACGACGTCCATCCCGACGCCGCGACCGCTGGTTTTATCCGCTTCTTCTTTAGTCGAAAAGCCGGGCGCGCAGAGAATTTCGAGCAAAGCGGCTTCGTCCAAATCTTCATTGGCGTTTAATAATCCGCGTTTTCGCGCTCGCGCCGCGACTTCCGTCCGGTCGATTCCGCGCCCGTCGTCGCTGATTTCGATTCTAATCGTTTCGCCAATCGTCGCGGCGCGCAGACAGATATTTCCTTCCGGCGATTTGCCTTTCGCCCGGCGCGTTCCGGCGTCTTCGATGCCGTGCGAAACGGCGTTTCTGACCAGATGCAAAAGCGGGTCGAGCATTCTCTCGACCAAAAGCTTGTCGATTTCGGTGTTTTCGCCCTTTATCTCAAGCTGGATTTTTTTGCCGGTTTCTCTGGCTAAATCGCGCACGGCAAACTGCATCCGCTCGAAAATCTCGCCAATCGGAATCATTCGCACGCGCATCACGCCGTCGCGCAAATTGCGCAGCTGGCGCTCGATGGCGTGATTAATCTCCTGCAAATCGCGCCATTCGCCGCTCGGCAGATTGTTTTCGATTTGCTTGATTTGCTCAGCCAGCTTGGCGCGGCTGATGACGAGCTCGCCGACCATCAGCATCAATTCGTCGAGCCGCGACAAATCGACGCGCACGACGCTTGACTGCCCGAACAAACCGGATTTTTGAGATTCGGAAACCGGCGCTTCATTAACGATTTCGGCTTCTTCCGCGGCGGTTTCAATTTTCTCAAAACTTATGCCGTCCGTTTGCCAATCCCGGAAAACGCCTTCGTCCGCGCCGGTTTCCACGACG
>DASVWG010000321.1:0-5067 GCA_036389695.1 Pyrinomonadaceae bacterium | reverse complement strand
TCGCGATTCTTTTGAACAAGGCATCTATAAACAAAACAATACTTAAATTAACCGAAGAGAGATTGACGGCGCTGAATGCAAAATTAAGCGCGTTTAATGAAAATCTGTCGTTGAAACAGCAGAAAAGGGAAGAGGCGACGGCGCAGACGACGCTGGTGAGGAATTTGCGCGAAGATTTGAACAGGGAAGCCAGTTTGATTAACAACGGGGTGAAGGGAATCGAAGGCTTGCCGCCGAATCTGCTGGAAGAATTGGGATTGAAGGTCAGCGAAGGCAGCGTCGGTACTACGCCGCCTTCCGCGCCGGCGGATTTGGTCGTGACGGGGACTTCGGACGGCGTGAATGCGCTGAAATGGAGCCGGAGCGGGAATCGTCAGGGGACGACTTTTATTATCGAAGCGCGAACCGGCGAGACGAAAAACTGGACGATTATCGACGCCGTGACCGGCTCGACTTATAAGCACAAAAATCAGACGCCGGGCGTGACGGCGCAGTATCGCGTGAAGGCGAAACGCGGCGAATCGGAAAGCGGTTATTCAAATACGGCGGTCGTTTACGGGTAAAAGATAAACGATGAAGCAGGAACGATGAACGATGAATTCGAGAAGCCATATTTTTAATTCATCGTTCATCGTTCCGCGTTCATCGTTTTAACGTTACGGCAGCGCCGTGACGTTAACCTCGCTCAAATCCTCGTTGATATTAATTATCTGTTCCGGGAATTGATGACGTTTGTGGCGGACGTTTAAGACATAAGTTTCGCCCGCCGGAATGCCTTCGAATTGATAAAAGCCGAAAGCGTTTGTAATAGCGGTGCGCGTTTCGCCGTGGGCGTCGGTGATGGAAACCGTCGCGGCGGAAATCGGGCTTCCGCTGCCGGTCAAAACTTTTCCGCTGACGGAAACCGAGGCGGCGGTCGGTACGAGCGGAGCCAGAATCGCGCCGGTGCGGGCGGGAAGCGTAATGGTGATTGCGCCGCCGCTGACGGTGTAATTCGCCATCGCAAATCTGCCGGCGACGGGCGCATTGCTGCCGAGCGCGTCGGATAGAATCGTGCCGTCGGGGAAATATGCGCCGACCGGAATCGTCGCGGTGTTGGCGGTTGAGCCGTTGTTCATCACGACGACGATTTTGTCGCTGTTTTCGGCGCGGGCGAAGGCGAAAGTGTTGTTGTCGGTCGCGCTCGCCGTCGTGTCGCCCGTCAGCAGAGCATTGAACGAGCCGGTGCGCAGAGCGGGATGATTGCGGCGGAAATTTCCCAAAAGAGTGTAGAAATTGAGCAAATTGTTGTCGGCGGGACCGTAGACGTTCGGATTGCCGGATTCGTCCGCCCACGGATACGGCGCGCGGTTATACGGGTCGTCTTCGGGCAATCCGCCGCCGCTTGTGCCGAGCGAGGGCGCGTTCATCCCGGCTTCGTCGCCGTAGTAAACCATCGGCGCGCCGATATACGTAAACTGGAAAATCGCGGCGAGTTTTAAGCGTTCTTTGGCTTGCGTCAAGCCGCTGTCGCCGGAAACGGTTAACGTGTAAAGCGCGCGGTTAGTGTCGTGCGAATCGAGCAGATTGAGCATCGAGCGCTGCGCTGGCAGCGGATAATCTTCGCGAATCGCCATCATCGCGCGGTTGAATTGCGAAGGCGTTAAACCGGCGATTTTGTTTAAGCCGTTGTTGTCGTTGTCTTCCCAGTCGAAGCCGCGCGCGAATCCCAGAACGTTTTTGCGGAAACGATAATTCATCGAGCCGTCGAGCTGGTCGCCCGCCAGATATTGGCTCGCGTCGGGGAAAATTTCGCCGATGAGAACGCCGTCGGGCTTGTAGGTTTTGGCGTAGCCTCGATATTCGTTCCACCACTGATGCGAGATGTCGGTCGCGACATCGAAGCGCCAGCCGCCAGCTCCGCGGTCATACCAGTATTGCGTCACGTTGGTCGTCGGCGTGCGATAGAAAAAGTCTTTGACGGCGTCGTTTTCATTTAAAACGGGAAGTCCGCCGAAGCCGAACCAGCCTTCGTAATCCGTAAAATCGCACGGCGCGTCCGAGTTGAAGAAATTGAACCAGCTTCGATAAACCGAGCCGGTGCTTTCGCAAGCGCCGACGACCGGCGAGCGGCTGTAATAATCGAAATATTCGCTGTCCTGCGACATATGATTGAAAACGCCGTCGAGAATAATGCGCATTCCGCGCGCGTTGGCGGCATTGACTAAATTTTGAAAAGCCGCGTCGCCGCCGAGCTCGGGCGCGATGCCTAAAAAGTCGTCGGTGTCGTAGCGATGATTCGAGCGTCCTTTGAAAATCGGGTTCAGATAAATCGTGTCAAAACCCATATTTTTGATGTAATCGAGCTTATCCTGCACGCCCTTCAAATCGCCGCCGTAAAACTGGCTGCCGTAGGCGTTGTTGTTGCCGGTCGCGCGCGGGTCAACCATCGCTTCGTTCCAGATTGTATGAATGATGTTCGATTCGGGCGGCGCGCCGTAGAGCGACGGACAGCCGGTCGGATTTCCGCGACACCAGTCGTTGGTAATATCGCCGTTGCGAAAACGGTCGGGAAAAATGTGATAAACGGCGGCGTTGTGAATCCATGATGGAGTCGTAAAAGTCGCCGGGTAAACCGTGATTTGAAACGCCGGAAAAGGCTCGCCGGGCGAAGCCGCGCCGTCGCCGCCCTGACCGAGATTATCGTGGTCGTCGCCGTACGCGTCGCTGTAGAAAGCCTGCGACGCGCCGTCAACGACGCGAAATTTGTAATAAATAATCGAAGCCGTCGCGGGCGCGGTGTAATTGACGCTGTAAACGTCGTAAGTCGTCGAGCCTTCCGTCCGGTTTTCCAGAAACGTCAAAGGATACTCGACCGGCGCGTCGGTCGTGTTGGTCGCCGGATTGTATTTGTACACTTTCATAAATACGCCGCTGACGTCCAGTAAATCCGTGCGGAATTTGATGTTGACGACGGAATTGGTCGTCACCGCGCCGAAAGGCGAGCGGTAATAGCTGTCGAAAGTGTCGTGCTTTAAGCCGAGATATTGAATGTCGTTGCTGCTGACCGATTGGTCGAGCGAGAAAGGCTTCGTCGAAGTGCCGTTTTCCGTGTTGACGACGGCGTAATAACGATTATAATTGCCCGGCGAAGTGCCTTCGGCGTTGCCCTGCGGAACCTGCCCGTAAATGTAGCCGCCGCTCGAACTCAAGTATCCAAGAAAAAGAAATGAAGAAGGTCGCCCGCCGCCGGTAATCGCCGACCACGGAATCGCAAGCTCGCGGACGTTGCCCGCGCCCGAAGCGTATGTGCCGAAATTCGACGCGCCGAAATTCCATCCGTTCGCGCCGTTCGCGGTTTGATAATCGCGGTAGCCGTCTTTGAAATAAGCGCGAAAATCGGCGCGAAACGGCAAAGTTCCGATTGCCGTGTTGTCGTAATTCAGCGCGTTCAAAGTGCCGTCGGCGTCGCTGCCGCCGTTCGGCGGCGAAACCGGATTGCGGTCAATCGCGATGACCGCGCCTTCCGCCAGATTCGCGTTCGTGACGGCGACGTATAAATTCGTCTCGTCCCACGTCATATACCACGTTTGCGCGGAACTCGTGTTTTTTTGATTTTGCCCGTCGACGTGAACGCCGTATTCGTTCGGCGCAATCGCGCCGTTAATCGTCGGCGTGTTGAATTGAGCGAAAGTTTGCATTGAGGCAAACGAAAGGCAGACGGCGACGGTGAAAAGCACAAAAAATTTCTTCATCTGTTTTAACTCCGGTAAGTTTGTTTGGATTCACAACAAAGTGTGATAAAAAGTTTAATGGATTTTTCCGCAAGATTCAAGAAAAAAGTCGAGGAACGCAAAACGTCGAAAATGCAAAACGTCGAAAATGCAAAACGCAAAGTGCAAAATGCAAAATATTAGGATTTAATATTCATGATTTCGGATAAAATTAATTCTTTATTTTGCACTTTGCATTTTGCATTTTGCATTTATGAACGTTTTGCATTATTGACGTATGAAAGTTGAGCCTGTCGTATTGGAAAGCGAGCTCGTGCGGCTCGAGCCTTTGGAATTTAAACATTTGGAAGCGCTCTGCGCGGTCGGTTTGGAAGAGTCAATCTGGCTTTGGAGTCCGCAAAAAATAAAAAATGCGAAAGATTTGCGCGGCTACGTCGAAACGGCGCTGGCGGAAAGCGCGCGCGGCGTTTCGCTGCCGTTTGTGACGATTGATAAAAGCCGGAATAAAATCGTCGGCTCGACGCGTTTCGGCAATATCGACGCGCAAAATCTTCGCGCGGAAATCGGCTGGACGTGGATAAATCCGGCGTGGCAGCGCACCTTCGTCAACTCCGGGGCGAAGCTTCTGATGCTGACGCACGCTTTTGAAACGTGGAAATGCATCCGCGTGGAACTGAAAACCGACGCGCTCAACGAAAAATCCCGCAACGCCATCTCCAGGCTCGGCGCGAAACAGGAAGGAATTTTTCGCCAGCATATGATTTGCGACACCGGACGCCTGCGCGATACGGTTTTTTTCAGTATTCTCGATTCGGAATGGCAGGCTGTCAAAGAACGTCTGATAAATTTTTCCAGATAAAAAGCCCCGCCGAAACGGAGCTTTCCTTAAATAAAAATCGCCGGAGCTTTCGCCTTAATTTTCTTTCCTTCAGGAGCTAAGTTGGCTGATGACTTCTTCTTCCTTGTCGGCGGGCAGCTTTCCAATCCAGAAATTCGTCACCTCGCCTTTGTCGTTGGTTAAAATCAGGGTCGGCGTGCCGCTGGTTTGAAGATTGTTCAGCGGCGATTGTTTCACCTCCAGGTTAGCAATGCCGAGCTTATTGAGATAAGCGTTGCCTTCTTCGAGCGTGTTCGGCAGAACCGCGACGAGTTTGACGTTTTTGTCGTGCGTGCTTGCCTGTATGCGTTTATAAAAATCCGCGCTTTCCGTGCAGAAGCGACAATCTTTCTGGAGAACCAGAATTAAAGTTTTCGGCTGCGCGGATAAATTAACCTCCGGCAGATTTACTTTCGTTCCGACGGTCGGCTGCACGCGCTCCGGCTGCTTCGGAGCGAGAAAATATTTTTGGACTAT
>DASVWG010000320.1:0-2331 GCA_036389695.1 Pyrinomonadaceae bacterium | reverse complement strand
GAAGGTGTCCGCCATGACGAACGGGTCGGTGCCCATCGAGTTTTTATACAAAAGACGTTTTTCGCCTTTGACGGCGTGCGAATATCTGCGGTGCGAGAAAAATGCGGCGTTTGAAGGCTCGACGAAAGCGGCGGTCGGTTTGCCGTCCGTGACCATCACGATTTGTTTCATTTCCTTGCGCTGCGCGGTCAAAATGCGGCGGGCGAGTTTTAAGCCTTCCGCCGTGTTCGTGTGATAAGGTCCCACTTGCGTGGTCGCCAGTTTTGCTAAAGGCAATTCTTCCGCGCCGTCGTGGAAAAGGACGATTTTTAAACTGTCGCCCGGATATTGCGTGCGGATAAGATGCGCGAGCGCGAGCGCGACTTTTTTGGCGGGCGTGAAGCGGTCTTCGCCGTAAAGAATCATCGAATGCGAGCAGTCGAGCATGACGACCGTGGCGCACGACGAATGATAATCCTGCTGGTGAACGTATAAATCCTTGTATTCGAGATTGAGCGGAACTTTTAAGCCTTCGCGCGCGATTGCCGACAGCAAAGTCGCGTTGACGTCCAGATTTATCGTGTCGCCGAATTCATAGGCTTTCGCCGCCTGGCTGGCTTCGATTCCGGTGTCGAGATGCGGCGTGTCGTGCCTGCCGATGCTGGATTTGCCCATCGAGCCGAGCAGTTTCTGCAAAGTTTTATAGCCGAGAAAATCCAAGCCTTTTTCGGTGACTTCAAATCGAATATTGCGCGGCATCGCTTGCCCGATTTCGCCCTGACCTTCGCCGTTTTGCTGTTGTTGCTGTCGCGCCTGCGGCTGCTCGATTTCTTTGAGATTCAGATAGCCTTCGTCAACCAGTCTTTCGATAAGCTGATTTATCAGTTCTTCCAACAGCGAGCCTTTGAATTTGCCTTCGTTTTCGGCGAGCATCTGTTTGACGTCGTGCGGCGTTAAAATTTCCTGCTCCAAAAGCGCTTTTAAAATCGCCTGCCGCAGAGCGTCGAGCGAATCGTCCATCTCGCTGCGCTGGCGCGTCCACCAGTAATCATCGTTATAGCCCGAATCGAGAAGCGAATCCGAAAGCGACTGCATCAAATCGCCGAGACTCACGCTGAACACGTCGAAACCTTTAAATTTTGAATAGCGGATAAACTTCATCGCGTTAAATTTCCCTTTAAGCTCGTAAAAAATTAGTTGCCATTGCCCGCCCAAATGTTTATATTTGGGGTATAGCTATTTTTGAAAAAGGCTCTTGCCAAAAAAAATTCTGCTCTCCCAAAAACTTAACACATTCACTCTCCCGAATGAAATAAATTTTAAAGCGAGGAGATATATCTATGAAAAAGTTTGTCGCAGGATTGTTAGTTCTATTTGTTTTGATGATTGGCTTGCCTCTGTCGGCAGAGGCGCATAACGGCTGTCCGCGTCATCGACGGGCGAGCCGCTCGACGGTCAGCCGTAATTATTACCGCCGTCAGACTCCGCGTTATCGCACGTATCGCACATACAGCAATTACCGGACTGCCGGTTATTCGTATAATCGACCGAGCTTTTATCGTCGTCACCGCAACCTGATTAATCTGGGCATCGCGACCGGCGGCGGAACTTTAATCGGCGCGATTGCGGGCGGCAGACGCGGCGCGGGCATCGGCGCGCTGACCGGTTTGGGCGCGGGCGCGCTTTACACTTATGTGCTGAATAAGAAACGCCGCCGTTACTAATTCAAGCATTTTCAAAATTCAATCGTTTCGAAAAAGCCGTAGCAATTTTAAAATTGTCACGGCTTTTTCCATTGCCCGCAAACCTTTTATAAAACACACCCCAAAACGTCAAACGTAAACGAAATAGTGTCGGCAATCGTCGGCTGAAAAACCCTCGAAACGGGCTAAATCATTGAATTATAAAACATTTTCATCTGTGGCACGGCGCTTGAATATAGATATGGCGACGGAAGGATAAAAACCTTCAAAATTTTATAAGGGGAAGACAAAGCAATGAAAAAAATTTTAACAGCATTCGTGATGATGGCAATGATGGCGATTATGATTCCGTTGATGTCAACCGAAACAAACGCCCAGACGCGCAGATATTACAGAAATCGCACGACGACCACGACCGTTTACAACCGACCGAGCTTCTATCGTCGTCACCGCAACGTGATTAACATGGGCATCGGAACGGCAGCCGGCGCAATTCTCGGCGGCATTATCGGCGGCAAAAAAGGCGCTTTAATCGGCGCGGGCACAGGTTTAGGCGGTTCGGCTCTTTACACTTACAAAATCCGACCGAAACAAAGACGCTACTATTACTATCGTTAATTTTTTACACTGAACGAACAAGGGGAAGGTT
>DASVWG010000319.1:0-7246 GCA_036389695.1 Pyrinomonadaceae bacterium | reverse complement strand
GACCACGCCGTAAACGACGTGGCTATTTGAAATCTTCGGTACTACGAAATTAAAACACTACCAATTATTTACAAAACTTTACACGAGCCGCGAAACCAACGGCTTGTAAAATGCGTCTTTAAATTAAAGGGCAACCTTTAATACTATAATAGCGTATAAGTTTCGGTAATAATTCTTTTATCCGTTCAAGGAAGAAAAAATCAGAAATGTATAAGACATTAGCACTTACAGCTTTTTTTATTTTGTTTGTCAGCGCGAATTCAGCAGTTTTTGCGCAGGACGCGGCGAAGCCGACTTATTTTCAGGGCGAAGTCGTTTCGGTCACGGGCGGCAAGCTCGGTTTGCAAACTAAGGACGGCGCGGTGGAAATCACGCTGACGCCGACGACCGCTTATAAAAAAGTCTCGCCCGAAAAGCCGAAGATTGCCGACGCGGTTGACGCGACGCTCGCCGACATCGGCGCGGGCGATAAAGTCATCGTCTCGAGCATCGTTCCGGCGGACAAAAAATCCATTCCGGCGCGCACGGTTTATCTGATGACGAAATCGGATATTTCCAGGCGAAACGAAGCCGAGCGCACCGCCTGGCAGACGCGCGGAATATCGGGGCGCGTCGTTTCAATCGACGTGCCGAATAAAAAAGTCGTCGTCGCGATGCGCGGCGTCGGCGGCGAAAGAAATATTACCGTGACGCCGAAAGAGGTCATCGAATATCGACGTTACGCGCCGGATTCGGTCAAGTTTTCCGACGCCAAAGCCAGCACGTTCGGCGAGCTTTCCATCGGCGACCAGCTTCGCGCGCTCGGCGACCGCAGCGCGGACGGAACCACCTTCGAAGCGGAAAAAATCGTTTCCGGCTCGTTTAAAATGGTCGGCGGAACGATTACCGCCATCGACGCCGAGAAAAAAGAAATCACGATTAAAGACATTCAAACCAATAAGCCGGTCACCATCGCCATTAACGATTCTTCGGTTCTGAAAAATTTTCCGGAAGAGATGGCGAAAATGATGGCGGCGCGGATGACGGGCGGCGGAATTACGCCTCCGGGCGGCGGTCAGGGCGGCGGAAACGTCACGGTTCGCCCGCCGAATCAAGGCGGAAATCAACAGGTTGCGCCGGGCGGTGGCGGTAACGGTCAGGTGCGCGGCGGACGCGGCGAATTTGACGATATGATTGAGCGTTTTCCGAATATTTCGCTGGCTGATTTGAAAATCGGCGCGGCGGTCGCGGCTTCGAGCACGACGGGCGCAACTCCCGGGCGCGTCACGGCGATTAAGCTTCTTTCAGGCGTCGAGCCTTTCTTTGCGGCGGCAGCGCAAGCGCCGCGCGGCAACACGCAAAGCTCGCCGAGCCTGAACATTCCGGGCTTGGACGGCGGCATCGGCGGTCCGTAAAAATTTTTTTCAGAAGTCGCGCGAGTTATATTATTACTTTTATTTATTCTTTCGATAACGCGCGCGATTTCGATTTGCTGGATTTTAGAAACACACGGGCAATTAATATGAAACATTTTTTATCATTCTTTTTTATAGGTCTTCTTACTTTATTTATAAGTTCGAGCGCGCTGGCGCAGCAGACCGGAACTCTTAACGGTCAGGTCGTCGATACGCTCGGCGCGGTCGTGGTCGGCGCGAGCGTGACGGCGATTGACGCGGGCGGCAAAGAAAAAACCGTCGTGACCAATCGTCAGGGCGAATATTCGATTACCGGACTCGCGCCGGGCAAATACACCGTGCGCACGACCGCGCCGACTTTTCAGACTTACGAAAATGCGGAAGTCGAAATCGCGGCAGGTCGTCAGGAACTGGTTATCGCTTTAGTCGCCGCCGGAATCGAGGAAACGGTCGAGGTCGGAAATCCGAATCAGCTCAACACTGATGCGGACACTAACCAGAGCGCGACGGTTCTGAAAGACAAGGATTTGGACGCTCTGCCGGACGACCCGGACGAGCTGGAAGCGGCTTTGCAGGCTTTAGCCGGACCTTCTTCGGGACCGAACGGCGGGCAGTTTTACATCGACGGATTTACCGGCGGGCGTCTTCCGCCGAAAGAAGCGATTCGCGAAATCCGCATCAATCAAAATCCGTTTTCGGCGGAATACGAGCGTCTCGGCTTCGGTCGCATCGAGATTTTGACTAAACCCGGCTCGGACAAATGGCGCGGCAGCGCGTTTTTCAACTTCAACGACGAAAGCCTGAACTCGCGCAACCCATTTGCGGTCAACCGCGCGGCGAGCCAGACGCGCTTTTTCGGCGGAAACGTTTCGGGTCCGATTCAGAAAGGGAAGTCTTCGTTCTTTCTCGACATCAGCAACCGCGATATCAGAAACGCGGCGCTGGTCAACGCGACGATTCTCGACCCGTCGCTGGCGATTGTCCCGTTCAGGCAGGAATTTACCGTGCCGACGAGCCGACTTTCCATCAGCCCGCGTTTCGATTATCAGATAAATACGAACAATACGCTGGTCATGCGCTACAGCTTTACGCGCGCCAAATCGGAGAATCAGGGCATCAGCGGTTTCAGCTTGCCGTCGAGGGCGTTTGAAACGGCGAACACTTCGCACGAGTTTCGCCTGACCGAAACGATGATTGTCAATCCGAAAACAATCAACGAAACGCGCTTTCAATACGAATGGAACAAGCGCGAACAGCTAGGCGACAATACGATTCCGACCGTCAATGTCGGGGGCGCTTTTACGGGCGGCGGCGCGCAAATCGGTCAGAATTTTACCGATGACAAGCGCTGGGAATTGTCGAATTACACGACGACTTCTTTAGGAAAAAACAACGCGCACGCCGTTAAATTCGGCATTCGCCTGCGCGGCGTGTCGATTAAAGACCGCTCGGAATCCGGTTTCGGCGGCACATACTTATTCAACGGTTTTGCGGCGGCGGGCGACCCTTGCGACATCGACGCGGACAATTTCGTTTCGTCCATCGAGCAATATCGCTGTAAAGTTCAGGGACGAACCGAAGCGCGTTACAATCCCGACCAATTTATTATCACGACGGGCGACCCGCTGGCGGACATTTCGCAAGTGGACGTCGGCTTGTTCGTCACGGACGACTGGCGCGTCAGACCGGATTTGACCTTAAGCTTCGGTTTGCGCTACGAAAACCAGACGAACATCAGCGACAAAATGAATTTCGCGCCGCGCTTCTCGTTTGCGTGGTCGCCGGGCGCCGGCGGAGCCAAACAGCCGAAAACCGTCTTTCGCGGCGGCTTCGGAGTTTTCTACGACCGTTTCAGCGAAAACTATTCGCTGCAATCCGAGCGTTTTAACGGCTCGCGCCAGCTGCAATTCAACGTGCAGGATAATACGCCGATTCTTGCGCAGCCGGCTTTTACGGCGGACGGACAGGTTCTGAATCCGATTACCGCTTCGCAGCTTTCGTCAGTCGCGCCGCAGTTGGGAACGATTCGCCGCGTGGCTGAGGATTTGCACTCGCCTTATACGATGCAATTGGCTCTCGGCGTCGAGCGTCAACTGCCGATGCGGACGACCCTGAGCGCGTTTTTCATCGCTTCGCGCAATCTTCATGTGCTGCGTCTGCGCAACGTCAACGCGCCGGTTTGCGGTTTTACGAATGCTTGCCCGGAAAGTTCGGCGGCAGTGCAGGCTCTGCGTCCCAACCCGGCATTAGGCAATATTTATCAATATGAATCGAGCGGCTCTTTAAACGCGCGCCAGTTGATTATCAACTTCAACTCGCGTCTGAATCCGAGCTTCACATTGTTTGGCAACTATCGTCTCGGCTGGGCGAAAGGCGATGCCGAAGGCGGCGGTTTCTTCGGCGGCGGCGGCGTGAGCTTTCCGGCTTACAGCTACGATTTAAGCAATGAATACGGTCGCTCGGTGCTCGGCGTTCGTCATAACCTGTTTATCGGCGGAAGTTTTACCGCGCCCTGGAAAGTTCGTCTGAGTCCGTTTATTATCGCTTCGTCCGGCGTGCCGTTTAACATCACGCGCGGCGTCGATATTAATCGCGATTTTCAATTAACCGAGCGCCCGACATTTGGCGAACTGGCGGCTCGCTGTCAGGAACGCGGTTTGACGAATTCATTCTGCGACATCAGCGGACGCGACCCGAACGCGATTATTCCCCGTAATTACGGTCGCGGTCCCGGCTCGTTTAACGTCAATCTGAACGTTAGCCGCACGTTCGGCTTCGGCGGTTCGAAACAAACGGCAGCCAATACTCAGCAAAACGACCGGCAGCGCGGCGGTGGAAATCGCGGCGGCGGTCTGGGCGGAGCCGGCGGCGGACGCGGCGGTAATCGCGGCGGCGGCGGCGGTCAGAGAGGTTTCGGCGGCGCGAGCGACAGCCCGTATAACCTGACGCTCGGAATACAGTTTACCAACCTGCTTAACCGCAATAATCGCGGTATTCCGGTCGGCAGCCTGAATTCCAGATTCTTCGGCGAATCGGTCAGCACGGGCGGCGCTTTCGGCTTTTTCGGCGGCGGCGGTTCGAGCTCCGGTAATCGCCGTGTCGAGCTGCAGGCGCGCTTTAGCTGGTAATTTCGGCTAAAATCGATTAAAAAAATAGAGCGTGAAAATTATCAAACTTTCACGCTCTATTTTTCGTATTGCAGAGTGCCAACATTTTTTCCCGACAAAATCTAAGGAGTCAACATGAAGAAACGCTACCTTCTACCGCTCGTTTTAATTTCCGCCATCGGCGTCAATGCCCAGACGGACCCGAAAAAAACCGAGCCGAAAACCGATAAAACAACCACGCCCGTGTCCGCTGTAAAAACTGCCGACACGACCTCGCTCGATTTGGCAAAAGCCACATTAGCGGCGCACGGCGGAGATAAGCTTATAAAAATCAAGAACCTGGTCGTGCGCGGAACGGCTGAGCTTTCCGCCGGAACTTCGGCGCAGACTATTCCCGCAGCCTTTGCCATAACCATCTCCGGCGCGCGTTATCGCTACGATATTCAATCGCAGTTTTTTAATTACAAACAGATTTACGACGGTCAGCAAAGCTACTCGTCAATCTCCAGTTTCAGTATGCCGCTGGATAAAATCGGGATGGAGCTTTTGCGGAAAGTGGGCGACAAAGATTACGCGGTTTCGGCTCTGCCGGATAAATGGAAAAAGAAAAAGGGCTTTCGCATCACTTCGCCCGAAGGCTTTTACACCGATTTTATCGTTGACGAAAAAACGAATCAGGTGAAAGAATACGAATCCAGCTACGACGTTAACGGCGACACGCTGACCACTTCGGTTGCGGTCGATAAATACCGCGACGTGGACGGCGTTTTAATCAACGAAAAATTTTCGCAGCGGATGGAACTGTCGCAGGGCACGTTTTACGCGAATTTTAAGGCGAAAGACATTCTGGTCAATTCCGAAATCGCGGACGACGTTTTCGCGATGCCGAAGTAATTTGCGACACGGAGACAAGGAGACGCGGGGACGCGGCGAATTTTTTTTTTAAATCTCAAATTTGAGATTAGCAAACTATCTCCGCGTCCCCGCGTCTCTCTTTCTCCGCGTCTGTCTCTAAAATCAGACGTGCATAATCTCTTGCTCTTTGGTTTTCGCCAGCTCGTCGATTTTGCTGACGAAGGTGTTCGTCAGTTTCTGAACCTGGTCTAAACCGTCGCGCTCGCTGTCTTCGGAAATCGCTTTATCTTTTAATAATCTTTTCAGATTGTCGTTGGCGCTGTGGCGGACGTTGCGCACCGCCACGCGATGTTCTTCGGCGATTTCGTGAACCTGTCTGGCAAGCTGTCGGCGGCGTTCTTCGTTTAAAGGCGGAACCGGCAGGCGCACGATTTTACCGTCGTTCGACGGATTAAAGCCTAAATTAGCGGCGATAATCGCTTTTTCAATCGCGTTGACCTGCGACATATCCCACGGCTGAACGGTCAGCATCTGCGGTTCGGGAACGGCGACCGAAGCCATCTGGTTCAGAGGCGTCGGCGTGCCGTAATAATCGACCATTATGCCGTCGAGCAAGCCGACCGTCGCGCGTCCGGTGCGGACGTTTGCCAGCTTGCGTTTAAAATCTTCGATAACCGCTTCCATGCGCGGTCTGGCTTCTTTGATTACATTTTCTGCGCTCATATTTTCCTCGTAAAACGTAATAAAGATTATAACTTAACCGCCCGCTCCGACCAAAGTGCCGATAGACAAATCGCCTTTCACGGCTTTGATAATATTGCCCGATTCCTTCATATTGAAAACCATAATCGGCAGCTTATTATCCATACAAAGCGAAATCGCCGACGAATCCATCACTTTCAGCTGCTTCTCCAAAACTTCCTGGTAAGAAATCGTTTCGAAACGCGTCGCGTTCGGATTGATAAACGGGTCTTCGGTGTAAATTCCGTCAACCTTCGTCGCTTTAAAAATCACTTCCGCCTTGATTTCCAGCGCGCGCAGAGCGGCGGCGGAATCGGTCGTAAAATACGGATTTCCGGTTCCGGCGGCGAAAATCACGACGCGGTTTTTTTCCAGATGACGCATGGCGCGGCGGCGTATAAACGGCTCGGCAAGCTCGGGAATATCGATGGCGGACATCACGCGCGTCGGCACTTCGATTCGTTCGAGCGCGTCCTGCAACACGACGCCGTTCATCACCGTGGCGAGCATTCCGATATAATCGGCGCTGCCTCTATCCATATTTCCCGCCGATTTCGAGACGCCGCGAAAAATGTTTCCGCCGCCGACGACAATCGCAATCTCGATGCCTAAATCGTAAATCGCCTTGATTTCGCGCGCGACCGATTCGGCAACCAGCGTGTCGATGCCGTAACTTTGTGCGCCCATCAAGGCTTCGCCCGAAAGCTTTAATAAAATTCTCTGAAAAGCCGGTTTCGTTGATTCAGCCGCCGAAGTTGACATAAATTTGGTTCAAAGTTCAAGGTTCAAAGTTCAAGGTTTAAGATTCAAAAATCGCCTGCGACTTTGAACCTTAAACCTTGAACTTTGAACTTACGTTTAATTTCCGCCGACCATCGAAGCGACTTCCGAGGCGAAATCGTCCTGTTTCTTTTCGATGCCTTCGCCCATTTTATAGCGCGTAAAGCGGCGAATCGAAATGTTTTCCTTGATTGAAGAAACTTTTTCCGTCACCAAATCGCCGACGGTTTTCGCCGGGTCTTTGACGAACGGCTGGTCGAGCAAAACCGATTCTTCATAGAATTTGTTCAGGCGACCTTCGATGATTTTGTTCAAAACATCTTCCGGCTTGTTGGCGTTTTTCGGGTCGTTTTTCAGCTGTTCCAAAAG
>DASVWG010000318.1:0-9056 GCA_036389695.1 Pyrinomonadaceae bacterium | reverse complement strand
CAGCCAGGTCGATTTATTAGGCACAAAGGCTTGCGACAGCCCTTACGTCGGCAAAGTCTGTCAGGTTCTGGACGCGGCTTATGTGAGCAGCGTTCTGCTCGGCACGGAAACCGAATTTTCCAGCCGCGACTACGACAAAACGGAAATCGAAGAAGCGGACGTGACCTGGGTTGACGTCGGCAATCAATTTACGTATCCCGCCGGTTATTTCAGTCAGTCGAATCCCGCGCCGGAGTTTGACCCGACGATGCCGGGATTTGACCAGACAAATGGAATGTCGAACATTCCCGGAATTCCGAACGGCTTTAGTACGTCGCCTTCGACGCTCGACCCGAATCAGCCGGCGATTCTGCCGACGCCGAATCCGAACGCGGGTCAAACCACAATTCCGGATTCGCCTTTTACCATCGGCGGAAATAATCCGACCGTCAATCCGAAATTTCCGCGTCCGCGAACGCAGAAATATCCGACCGGCATCCGCCCGCCGCGAAACAATTCGCCGAACAAGCTTCCGAACGACGTAAATCCGCAGACGGCTGACGCGAATAAAGATAAAAACCCGAACGCCAACACGACGGCAAATAAAGAACCCAAGCCGACGCCGAATCCGAACGCGGAAGAATCGAAGCTTTTTAACAAAAAGCCTCTGGAAGATTTCGGCGCGAAATACGGCGAAGCGATTTTGAAAAACGAGGTTGACATCAACGCTCCGTTTACGATTGAAGTCATCGCCAAACTCGACGAAAACGGAAAGCTCGTCAAGCCGCGTATGCTTTCGACCGCCGAAAGCGACCCGAAAATGACTCTGGTGGCGAAAGAAGCTATCCTGGCTTTCGGCGATTCGCAGCTTTTGCGGACGCTCTACGATGTCGGCGCGCGCAATGTGCGCATCGTGTTTTCGCAGAATCAGGACAATCTACAGGCGATTATCAAAGCCGAAACCAAATCGGAAAACGAAGCCAAGACTTTGCAGAGCGGTTTAAATTTCGCTTTAAAAAATCTGTATAAACCGGCGGACGGCACAAACGAAAAGATTTTGCTGGATAAAGCGCAGCTCGGCGTCGAAGGCAAAAATTTCGTCATAAATTTCCTGATTCCGAACGAAGAAAAAGCGCCGATGATAAAGAAGGAACTGGAAAAATTGCAGGAAAAGCTGAAAAATCAAAAACCCAGCAGCGGCGTGGCGGAAACCGTCAACAAGAATATAAACTCGACTAAATAAAGCGTGACGAAAGGGAAAAATTACAATTCCATAGTTTTTCTGACGACCTTGAGCGTCTATCTCGGCTTGGTGCTGGTCGGCGGCGCGACGCCGCAGGTTCTGGCGCAGGCGGCTCTGACGCGTAATTTCGACATTCAAATCGAAGCCGAAGTCAAAGACGATTTAGACAATAAGCCCGATGAATCCTGCGGCGAATTGAAGGCGAAGACGGACGCGCAGGATAATCAGTTTATCGGGCAGTATGCGCGGTTCATTTCGGAACTGGTCAAAATAAACTATTCGCCCGACTACGAAATGTCGGCGACGATGTATTCTCTGTCGGCAGCCGATGCGGAATTCTTTGACCAAATCTTTCCGTCGCTCAGCAAAACGGTCGAAATAGACGAATTTAATTATGAGCTGAAAAGAGATAAGTTTTCCGGAAAGATTATTCTGAAACCGAAATCTTCGGTCAAGAACGTCTCTTTTCCCGTTTCCGATTACTGCGCCAATCTGCGTTACCAGCTTTGCAAATCGCTCGGTAAACACGAAACCGTAATTTTAAAAAATACGGAAGTCTTTCACGAAAACAATCAGATTTTCATCGTCACGCGCCTGCCGCGCGGCTCAATCGACGCGCTTCTCGCCACAAACGCAAACTAGGCGGCGAGTCGAACGAGCAGAATCGAAATCTTTCCATCAAACAACTCGCCTGAGCTTTAATAATTAACAATTTTATGAGCTAATAGCTGTTTGCTTTCTAGCTCGATAGGATGAGGAATTTATGCCTGTAAACAGTTTTGTAGATAAATTTTTTAAAAAAATTCTCGGCAGCAGCAGCGATGTGTTTCTGAAAAAAGTCCGTCCGACCATCGAACAGATAAACGCGCTTGAGCCGACGCTTGAAAAACTTTCCGATGAGGAATTAAAAGCCAAAACGGCGCAGTTTAAAGAAGAAATTCAAAACGAGATTGCCGGAATCACGGACGAGAAAGAACGCCGCAAGCGCGAGCAGGAAATCCTGCACGAAATTCTGCCCGAAGCCTTCGCTCTGGTGCGCGAAGCCTCGCGCCGCGTGACCGGAATGCGCCATTTCGACGTACAGCTTATCGGCGGCGTCGCTCTGCATCAGGGCAGAATCGCGGAAATGAGAACGGGCGAAGGTAAAACGCTCGTCGCGACCTTGCCGTCGTATTTAAACGCTCTGACCGGACGCGGCGTGCACGTCGTCACGGTCAACGATTATCTCGCTTCGCGCGACGCCGAATGGATGGGCAGAATCCATACGTTTCTGGGCTTGACGGTCGGCTGTATCCAGAATGATATGGACGATTACCAGCGCAAAGAAGCTTACGCCTGCGACATCACATACGGCACGAACAACGAATTCGGCTTCGACTACCTGCGCGACAATATGAAATTCGACGTCGATTCGCTCGTCCAGCGCGACCATTATTTCGCGATTATCGACGAAGTCGACTCGATTCTTATCGACGAAGCCAGAACGCCGCTCATCATTTCCGGCGCCAGCGACGAAGCGACCGATAAATATTACGTCGCCAACGAAATCATTCCGAAGCTCGTCAAAGGTCACAAGGACGAGGAAACGAAAGTCACGACGGGCGATTATCTCGTAGACGAAAAAAATCACTCGGCGGTTTTGACCGAGCAGGGCGTCACCAAAGCGGAACAGCTGCTCGGCGTTGCCAATCTCTACGACCCGGCGAATATGGATTTGCTGCACTGCGTCGAGCAGGCGCTCAAAGCGCACACGCTCTACAGGCTCGACCATCATTACGTCGTGCAGGAAGGCGAAGTCATCATCGTTGACGATTTTACCGGACGCCTGATGCAGGGCAGACGTTGGAGCGACGGCTTGCACCAGGCGGTCGAAGCCAAAGAAGGCGTCAATATCGAGCGCGAAAATCAGACTCTGGCGACGATTACCCTGCAGAATTATTTCCGCATGTATGAAAAGCTCGCCGGTATGACCGGCACGGCGGAAACCGAAGCGGAAGAATTCGGCACGGTTTACAACCTCGACGTTATCGTCATCCCGACCAATCGCTCGATGATTCGCACCGACCATTCGGATATGATTTATCGCACGCTGCCCGAAAAATGGGACGCCGTCGTCGAGGAAATCAAAGAGAAACACGAAAAAGGTCAGCCGGTTCTGGTCGGCACGGTTTCGGTCGAAAACTCGGAGAGAGTTGCCGGAATGCTCGCCAAAATGGGCATCAAGCACAACGTTCTGAACGCGAAATACCACGAGCGCGAAGCCGAAATCGTCGCGCAGGCGGGGCGCAAAGGCGCCGTCACGATTGCGACCAACATGGCTGGACGCGGAACCGACATTCTTCTGGGCGGCAACCCCGAATTCTTAGCGCGTGAATATCTGAAGCGGATGGAAATCAACCCCGACGAAGCCACGCCCGAACAATTCGAGGAACAAGTCGAAAAAGCCAAGCTCGTCGTCGCCGAAGAACACCGCGAAGTCGTCGCCGCAGGCGGCTTGCACATTCTCGGCACGGAACGTCACGAATCCAGACGCATCGACAACCAGCTTCGCGGTCGCGCCGGACGTCAGGGCGACCCCGGCTCGTCGCGCTTTGTGCTCTCGCTCGAAGACGATTTGATGCGCATCTTCGCGGGCGACAAGGTGCGCTCGATGATGGAATGGCTCGGCATGGAAAAAGGCGTCGCCATCGAATCGAAAACCGTCTCGAAACAGATTGAAAGAGCGCAGAAAGCGGTCGAAGCCCGCAACTTTGAAACGCGCAAACACGTTCTCAAATACGACGACGTGATGAACAAACAGCGCGAAACGATTTACGGCTTGCGTCGCCAGTTGATGTTCGAGCCCGAACATCGCGATTATCTTTTGGGCGAAACGGGCGTCGCGCGCGACCTGCTGCACGATTTGACGGTCGGCTTTCTCAACCCGCAGGTTTCGCACGACCTTTGGGACATCGACACCTACGCGGCGGAAATCGAAAGCATCTACGCCGTCGACCCGGCGGTCGATGCGGGCGTCGACTTCCACTTTATGAACCCGCAGCAAATCGAAGACGCCGTCTGGCAGAAAGCCATCGCCAACTACGAGGAAAAAGAAAAGCTCGCGGGCGTCGAGAGCTTACGAGCCTATGAGCGCTACATTATGCTCAACATCATCGACTCGCAGTGGAAAGACCACCTGCTCTCCATCGACCACCTCAAACAGGGCATCGGACTTGTCGGCTACGGGCAGAAAGACCCGCTCGTCGAATACAAAAAACAATCCTTCGATATGTTCCAGGAAATGCTCGACCGCATCGACACCCACACGACGCGCGCGCTTTTCAATCTGGAAATCGTCGTCAAAGACGAGCAGGAAGAAATCGAGCGTCTCGAACGCCTCGAACGCCAGCGCGCCCGCAAACAAGCGGCGGCAATGGCATTCACCGGCGCATACGAAGGCGTCGCGGCGGCAGGCGAAGAAGCCAAACGCAACACGCCTTTCCAACGCGAGCAGCCCAAAGTCAAACCCAACGACCCGTGCTACTGCGGCAGCGGCAAAAAATTCAAAAAATGCCACGGCATCGGCGTCTAAACCCGAGCCGCAAACCCAAAAAACCGAAAGGCGGAAGGTTCCAACCTCTCCGCCTTTTCTTTCGCCGCAAAATCCCGTAAATCCAACAAAACTAAACCCAAGCCGCCCGCCCCGAAATTTTCCGCGGTCGCCAGTGCAAACGTCGCGGTTATGAGTGCAAACGCCGCGCCTCTCAGTGCAATCCGTGCGGTCGCGAGTGCAATTCGCGCGGTCGCCGGTGCAAACGCTGCGCCTCTCAGTGTAAATGTCGCGGTGACGAGTGCAAACGTCGCGGTCGCCGGTGTAAGCCGCGCGGTCGCGAGTGCAAACTCTGCGGTGACGAGTGCAGATGTCGCGCCTCTTAGTGTAATCATCGCGGCTGCCCGCGCAGATTGCGTTGACTGCAATGCATCGTTTGTCGGCTTTGTCTCAAAAGTCCGGCTTTGTGTCGAAAGTCGGTTTTGTCTCATTAGTGCTTAAGACTTTTTGATGTCGTCTGAAAACTTCGTCTCCAAAACCGGTTTCAAGACAAACCATAAAATATCTTATTGCAATGGAACAATCTTTTTTTTTCTTCGTAATAACTTTCGCCGATATAAACTCAATCCGGGTTTTTAACCTGCAAACTCACTTTCGCATTATCGGTATCAAATTTTTACAAGATATAAGACATGAGAAAAACAATGATTTCTTCCTACAGATTTATCAGCACTATCATCTTTTTAGCTCTTTTGACCTGCACTTCTGCCGATGCTCAAATAAATCGTGCATTGTCTGCCGATAAAGTCGCGAAAGTCGAACAAAGCATCAATGCGTGGATGTCCCGCCTGAAAGCTCCCGGACTTTCCATATCCGTTGTGACGGATAATCAAATCAGCTTTCAGAAGGGATTCGGAATGGCGAGCATCGAAAATGATATTCCGGCGCGCGGAGCCACTGTTTATCGCCTGGCATCGGTTTCCAAACCGATTACGGCAGTCGCCGTTATGCAGCTGGTTGAAAAAGGCAGGATTGATTTGGATGCTCCGGTACAGAAATACGTGCCGACTTTTCCGGTAAAATCGCATCCGGTCAGAATCCGCGATTTACTGACACATACCAGCGGCATCCGGCATTACAAAGGCGATGAATTTGCCAGCACCCGTTATTATAAAAACCTGACGGAAGCTCTTTCGATGTTTAAAGACGACCCGCTCGAACATGAACCGGGATTAAAACATACTTACTCAACTCACGGTTATACCTTGCTCGGCGTAGTCATAGAAGCCGCTTCCGGTATGAGCTTCCCGGATTATCTGCGCGAGAATATCTTTAAACCTGCCGGAATGACGCAATCGAGGGCGGATAGCGTAACGGATATAATCAAATACCGCGCCGACGGCTATCAGAAAACCGAACAAGGCGAAATTCGCAATGCCGATTTGGCGGACACGAGTTATAAGCTGCCGGGCGGAGGTCTGGTTTCAACAGTAGAAGATATGGCGCGTTTTGCCATTGCTCTCCGCAGCGGCAAGCTCATAAAAAAAGAATCTTTTCAGCTGATGACCAGGAATTATCTCAGCAAAGAAATAATAGAGCGCACGTTTGCGCCTGCCAAACCGCCGCCGGGACTGGAATTGGGCTACGGTTTCGGATGGATTATCGGCTCGAAAAAAAGAAAAGATTCTATCTGGCACGGCGGCGTTCAGCAAGGCGTGACGACCGTTATTTACACTGTGCCTCAAGAGCGGCTGGCGCTTTCTATAATGACGAACTTAGAGGGCGAAGGCTCCGAGATTGAAAACATCGCCGACCAGGTTGCAAACATAATACTTCAAGAATAAAAACGCCTCTGTCCCAAAACTGCTGAACCGATTTCCGACTTGTCTCAAAACTTTATCTCAAAACCGACTTTTGGGCTTTGCCTCAAAAGTCAAAAAATTTAAGCAGTTTTGAGGCAAACCAAACGAGGCAGAAGCCCGCGCGTCAGCAACGGCGGAGAAAACGCAAAATTTAAAATGCAAAACAGAAATCAGTTTCTTCATTTTGCATTTTGCACTTTGCGTTTTGCATTCGATTCCGCCCTTGCTGACGCGCGGGCTTCTGCCTTTCATACTCTTTTGAGGCAAAAGTCCAAAATTAAGCACTTTTGAGGCAAAGCCGTCAAAAGCGATATTTATTAATCAAAGGATTGTCTCTGCCTTATGAAACGTCTGTTAGCCGCCCGCTTCTTTCGTTGTCGCGCCCGACCATTTCAGCGGCATCCAGTAAACCGCCTCGCGAGTATATAAAGTCGCGCCTCTTTCCAGTTCGTGATAAGCCGCCGCGCTGTTCGAATAGCCGTCCTTTTGTTTTAAAGCCCGAAAAGATTCGCTGATGTCGCTCAAATCAAACAACGAATGCGAAGCGCACACGGAAACCCGATTCGATTCCTTGTTCAAACGCATAACCTGTCCGGGCTGAAATTCAGGATTTCCAGCCGCCTGCTCGACGGCATATTCCCGGTGCGCTTCAAGCTTGCGGATAATGCCGTCGCCGAACATAAAAGAAACGCTGATGGAATTGCAATTCGTCATGCGCCCGACCGTCTGCCAGCCGTCGCGCGAAAAGCGAACTCTATCGCCGGTCGCTAAATATTTGGCTTTGATTTTATCCATAAGATTACGGGCGTCCGCATCGCCTAATCTCGCGCCGTGCGATTAAGCGCCAGCCCCAAGCCGGAAAAAGAGCAAGCGAATCAAGCCGCCCAAATAAAACCAAATCCGCCCGCCGTTTTCGCCTCTCATTTTCTTCAATCGCTTCTTGTCTTTTTAACCGTGACGGTTTAAGTTATCTGTAATTTCATCCATGCCCAGAGAAACTAAAAACTAAGGCAGATGAAAGCCGTAATAGGAAAAAATCTAAAAATTACGGCGAACGTTTTAGACAAACAAACTCTACAGCCAATTGGCTGGAAAGTCAAAAGATTTTTACCAATTTGTTTCCTGTTTGGGGGTAAAGCCTAAATGGGAACAAAACAACGTCCAAGACCGGAAAAGCTAGCTGAAAAGTTATTAAAAATCCGAACTGATTTAGGCATTTCTCAAGATGAGCTAATAAATAGGCTTGGATTAACGGGTGAGATATTGAGCGCTTCAATCTCACAATACGAGCGCGGAGTTAGAGAACCTTCATACATTGTTCTGCTGAAATATGCTCGGTTTGCAGGTATAAGCACAGATGTTTTGATTGATGATGAGTTAGATTTGCCTGAGAAATTACCAGGCAAGCCAAAGCACAAAAAATAATCATTCCCTTGAGGATTATCTGAATGGGACGAGTATCAAGAGAAAAACCTAAAAGACTAGCTGAAAAACTGCTCAAAATACGGATTGATTTGGAATTATCACAGAATCAAATGTTAGAAAAGCTAGGTCTTGGCAAAAAGGTTTTTCGTAGTGCCGTTTCCGGCTATGAATTAGGAACGCGAGAACCAACCTTACCAATATTACTCAAATATGCTCGGCTTGCAGGAATTAGCACCGATATTTTAATAGATGATGAGCTGGATTTGCCTGAGAAATTACCAAGCAAGCCAAAGCACAAAAAATAATTATTAGGGATAGACTCTGATGGGCAGAGCATCACTTGAAAAACCTGAAAGATTAGCTGAAAAACTATGTCAGATTCGTAATGCTTTAAATCTTTCACAGAATGGATTAATTCGTTGGCTGGACTTGACCGATAAACTAACCCAAGCAGAAATTTCAACATTTGAGCATGGAGTTAGAATTCCGCCGTTGCTTGTCTTACTTCGCTATGCTCGAAAATCTAATATAAATGTTGAGATTTTGATTGATGATGAATTAGATTTGCCTAAAAAACTTCCGAATAAGCCGGTGAACAATTGATGAGTTAGATTTACCAGAATTGTTGCGAGGGAAAATCCAATGGGTAAAGCTAAAGGAATGAAGCCTGAAAGGTTAACTGAAAAACTTTTGCAGATTCGTGAAAGTCTTGGATTATCTCAGAGTGAAATGGTCGATAGATTAGGCTTTTCGGATTTGTTCTCACGAAATTATATATCAGCATTTGAATTAGGAACTAGAGAACCACCTCTGCCTGTTTTACTGGCTTACGCGCGGCTCGTAGGAATCAGCACCGATGTTTTGATTGATGATGAATTAGATTTGCCTAAAAAACTTTCCGAATAAGCTAGTGAATAATCATTGAAAGGTTAAATGCCGGTAATGTCCTAATCCGGTGGTGCTGAAAAATAATATAGCCACGTCGTTTACGGCGTGGTCAGATAAATTGATACGCTAA
>DASVWG010000317.1:0-7634 GCA_036389695.1 Pyrinomonadaceae bacterium | reverse complement strand
CGAGCGCGCTTTCGACATCGCAATTGGTTACCGGAACATTCAAACCGGGCAATACCGATACGACGACCGACGCGCTGCGCGCGCCCGCACCGGCGGCTCCGTATAATAATCCGGCACCGGCTGGCGTGGCGACATTCGCTTCGTCATTCGGTTCGGACGGTTCGACGATGAACGGAACGTGGTCGCTGTATGTCAGAGACGACGCGGGAAACGACACCGGCTCTTTCGCGGGCGGTTGGTCGCTGACTTTTGAAGCCAACGATTTCGCCTGCACCGGCGTTAATAACGTCACGCCGAAATCGCGCGCCGACTTTGACGGCGACGGCAAAACCGATTTGTCCGTTTTCCGTCCGGCGGAAGGCAACTGGTATCTGAACCGTTCGACGGATGGCTTCAGCGCCGTGCAGTTCGGCGTCTCTGCCGACATAATTGTCCCGGGCAATTACGACAGCGACAGCAAGACGGACGTAGCTGTTTTCAGACCTTCGGAAGGAAAATGGTATCTCCTGCGAAGCACCGGCGGATTTGCCGCGATTCAATTCGGACAGAGCGGCGATATTCCGCAGCCGGGCAACTTTGACGCTGACCCCGAAGACGAGCTGATGGTCTTTAGACCTTCGAGCGGAACGTGGTTCAGCATCAATATTGACGGCTCGGGATTCTCCGCGATTCAATTCGGGCAAAACGGCGACGTCCCGGTTTCCGGCGATTTCGACGGCGACGGTAAAGAAGAACCCGCCGTATTCCGCCCGTCAAACGCGACCTGGTATGTGAGAACCTCGAACGGCGATGCCTCACAGGCGCAGTTTGGCGTTTCGACCGACTTGCCGGTTCCGGCTGACTACAACGGCGACAACAGGGACGACCTCGCCGTTTTCCGTCCGTCGAATGGAACCTGGTATGTTTGGAGAGGAACAGGCGTTCCGTCGCAGAATTTCGACTCGGTTCAGTTCGGCGCCAGCGGCGACGTTCCGGTTCCGGGCGACTACGACGGCGACGGTAAAGACGACTTTGCCGTCTATCGCAACGGAACGTGGTTTATGAATCGTTCGACCAGCGGGTTCGCTTCCGCGGGCTTCGGTTTGGCGACGGACAGAGCCGTTCCGAAATACTACATTCCGTAAATCTCAGGCGTGATAAACCGGAAAGTTGAAGTTTAATTTTCCGGTTTATCCTTAAATCCGGAAAGGCTGGCGGTTGATTGTTTTCGAACGCCAGCCTTTCTCGTCTTTCTTTGGAACTTTTTTTCGCGCCCGTTCGTAAGAACTTTTTGGCAAAGCGAGTTTTGGGCTTTGCTGCTTTGAACTGAAAAGCATTTGTTTTTCGGAGAAATCAAACATTGGAAGCTGTAAAAGCATTAGCTGGCAGTCAGGGAGCTGACCTCGTAAGGCGTTGTCGCGCGGGCGACGGGACGGCTTGGGAAGAGATTGTGGCGACGTTTTCGCGCCGCATTTTCAATCTTGCCTATCGTTTTACGTCGAGCGTCGAGGCAGCCGAGGATTTGACGCAGGAGGTCTTTGTCAGGATTTATCGCACGCTCGACCAATACGACGCCAAACACGGCGATTTGTCGAACTGGCTGATGCGGCTGGCGCGAAATTTGATTATCGACGATTATCGTCATCGCCAGCGCAACCCGCAGGATTCGATGGCGGACGACGTCGAAGACCACGCGTTTCATCTGCGCTCGGTCGGCGGCTCGGTGCATAAGGAGATTGAACGGCGCGAGCTGGCGCGGCAGGTTCAGGAAGGCATCGACAAGCTTCCGCCCGATTTGCGAACCTGCGTGATTCTGCGCGACATCGAGGAACTGAGCTATCAGGAAATCGTCGAGCTGCTGAAAATTCCCGAAGGCACCGTCAAATCGCGTATTAATCGCGGACGAATAGAACTGGCGAAAATTTTGCGCCGAATGCGCATCGTAAGCATGTAGCAAAACGAATATGAATATAGAAATGTCCGGTTAGGAAAGTTTTGGAAGTAATTGTTTTATGACTTATGAAAACGAAAAAATCATAAATTGCACGGAGTTTGAAAGCCTTCTGACCGATTATCTGGACGGCACGCTGCAAAGAGAAACGCACAAGGCGGTCGCCGCTCACGCGCTGCGCTGTCCTATCTGTCACGCGCTTTTAAACGAAGTCAAAAGCGCGCTCGAAGTCTGTCACGAAATCGCTGTGCCGAAAGCGCCTCTGACGCGTCTCGAAGCGCGCATTATTTCGATGACGATGCCCGAAACGGCGATGGCGTGCGAGGAATTCGAGCAGCATCTGACGGATTATCTCGACGGATTTTTGCCCGCGACCGTGTTTCACCGCTGGGAGCGTCACGCCGTTTTGTGCGACCGCTGCACGGATTTGCCGGGCGAGGTGGTGCGCTCAATCGCCGCCTGCTACACATACAAACTCGAAGAGCTGCCTTTGCCCGCCGGTCTGCACGAAAGAATTTTGCAGGAAACGCTCGGCACGACCAAAGCCGAAACCGTCAAGGCTTCGTGGGCGGCGCAAATTAAGGAATGGGCGCGCGAATGGTCTTCGGTGATTTCCCTGCCGCAGCTTGCGCCGGTCGCGATGATGCTGATTTTCGCCGTGATGGTTCTGACGCAGACGGTTTCCGCCGACGGAAGCCTGAGCGGAATGTATCAAAAGAGCTTCGAGCTTGCCGGACAGACTTACAAGCAGGGCGCCGATATTGTTTTGGGCGGAAAGCCGATTGACGCGAATCAGTCTAATCAGGAGCCGGTCGACGGCGGAACATTTGTCAATCAAGAGGGTAAACAATAAATGAATTGTGCATATCACGCTCATAATACGGCAGTTGTCAATTGTAACGGTTGCGGAAAGCCTCTGTGCCCGGCGTGCGACCATCGCATCAAGGGCTTTCCGTTTTGCCAGGACTGCATCGTAACGGGCGTCGAGCTTCTCCGCAGCCGCAATCAATCTTCATACGTGCCGTATGTCAAACGTCAGGTTTCGCCGTTTCTGGCGACGGTTCTGTCTCTGATTTGTCCCGGTCTGGGCGCGGCTTATAATGGTCAGACTTCAAAGGGTTTAATTCATTTCGCGGTTTTTGCGGGGCTTTTTCAACTCGCGACAATGGGCGCGCCGGCTTTCGCGCTCGGGTTTGTGGGAATGTGGCTGTATGCGGCGGTCGACGCGTGGCGGACGGCGCGGCTCATCCGTTCCGGTTTGACGCCGGACGGCGCGGAAGATTGGATTGTGCAGCGTTTTAAAGGCAATCCGAAAGTTTTCGGCATTGTGCTGACGGCGCTCGGCGCGATGTTCTTTTTGCAGATGTTTGTGCCGATGCGCTCCGTTATGCGCGCGATTATGCCGGTTTTACTGATTATGCTCGGCATTTATCTTTTGCGCGAATACGTTTTTAAACCGAAGGCGAAGGAAACGGACTGGACGGATTTTCAGTCGCGCCCTGACGCGCCGAGTCTTGCCGCCGTCGGCGAAACGAATTTTCGCACCGGCGATTACGGCTCGGTCGATGACGAATATGAAACGCAGGTCAGAAACTGGAAATCGAGATAATTTTACGGCAAACCGACGGCGGAAGGCGCGCATCTGAATTGCTTAACCCTGACCGCTTCGACTAAAATGAAAAACATGCGGCGTTAGTTGTTTTTTAATAATAGAGCTAGCGCGGCAAGCGAAAACAAACCGGCGATTCTGAAAGGATTTTATAAAATTATGGCAAACTGGTTAGGCACGACGGCAAAATTCGGAGGCGGTCTCGCCGCTCTCGCTCTGGGCGGAACACTTGTGTATGCGGCGGCGACCGGCGGCTGGGGCAGCATTCTGGTTCTTCTCGCGCTGATTATCGCGCTGGTCAAACAAATAATCGCCTTTATCGGCTTTCTGACGTTTGCCATTAAAGCCGTCATCGTGCTCGCTTTCGTCGCCTTGATTTTGGGCGTGGCGGTGGTGATTTTCCGCACGTGGAGCAAAAATCGCCGCGCGAGCGAATAATTTAAATTTTTTAATTTCAGTGGTTTAGAAACGGCTGTCGCTTAAAAAGCCCGTCTTTACTTGATTTTAACGACAGCCCTGTGCTAGCTTTAAACTTGACCGTACTTTTTAAATAATCTATATATAGGTTATTCAACTAAATAAATAATCCACAATTTGATTATTTTGACCCCCAGAGAGAGGTTCTGCGTCCGTTTTTTTCGGATTCGACTTCTCAGTAAGGATCGCGTCAGTCGCCCGTAGGCTGTGCTTTCGTGATTCGGCGCGCGGCAGAGTTTTTACCGTCGCGAGATTCATAAAAAGGAGCTTATTTAATGCAAAAGGACGACCGCTTTTATACGTTTTTATTAACGCACTCGTCTAAAAATAAAATTTACATTCGTCGAGTCGAAATCTCGAAAAAGTTTGTAACCAATTTCGCCGCAAGTTTGATTTTTTCAATCGGACTTCTTTCCATCGGAGTCCTCGGACTTCTTAAATCCGACAGCATAATCCTGGACAAAGTCGGAGCGCAGATTTTATCCCAATCGGAAAATACCTTTCAGCAAGCCAGTTTTTCCCAAAACAATCCGAATTACACGGAAACTTCGTCAATCAATTACCAGCGACCGCAAACCTTTAATACCGGCGGACCTTTAACGCTTTCCAATTTCGAATCCGAAGCCGAAGAAACGGAAATTACAAACCGGCTGCGCCTTATCGAAACCACCGGAAATCCAGCCTATCTGCCTTCGATGTGGGCGCACATGGGCAAAATCAACAACGAATACGGCTTTCGCCGCAACCCTTTCGGCGGGCGCACATACGAGTTTCACGCCGGAATGGACATTGACGGCGAAAAAGGCGATATGGTCGTCGCGCCGGCAAACGGCGTCGTCATCAAAGCGGACTGGACGGGCGGTTACGGCAATATGATTGAGATTGACCACCTGAACGGCTTGACCACGCGCTACGGGCATCTTTCGAAAATCGAAGTCGCCGTCGGCGAGACGATTGGACGCGGGCAATTGCTCGGCTTGGTCGGCTCGACGGGACGCTCGACCGGACCGCATCTTCATTACGAATTGCGTCTGAACGACAAAGCCATCAACCCGCGCCGCTTCCTGCCGCCCGAACCGGTTGAAATCGCGGCTTTAACCAAACGACAGTAATGGAAAATTCTAAAGTATAAAAATAAAAAGTGAGCTATTACGGCTCACTTTTTATTTTTATATCGTTTCCGAAACTATTAAGACTCATTAAGGAGAAAAACATCCCACGCCCAGCGACCAAGTTGCGCGTTTTGCGCGTCTGTGACTTTCGCCCGGTATTTAAACTGATTGCCGAATTCGTCCGTTTTCTTCGATTCACGATAATCAAGCTCTATCTTGCTGAGTCCTCACTCGGCAAGCGTATACAGCTCGTTTGTTTCCGAAATGCCGTTGTGATTCGTGTCCTGCCATAATCGCAGTTGGTTGAAAATTGCATCTTGCGTTGATATTTCACCGTCAAGGTTTCCGCGTCAACAAAAATTTTTAGACAAAAAAACGAGCGGATAATGCTTGCCGCTCGTCTGAAAAGATTAAAAAACCGGAAAATTATCTAATCGGCGAAGAAGCCTGGATGGAAATCGCCGAACCGGCTTTCAGTTCGAGGTCGTCTCTGCCCTGCACGTAGACGGAGCCTGCGCCCGCGCCGCCGCCGATAATCGCGCCGATTGCCGCGCCTTTTCCGCCGCCCGCAATCGCGCCGATAATCGCGCCCAAGCCGGCGCCGATGCCGCCGCGTTTGGCGGTTTCTTTGCTCTGGCTGTCGCCTTTGACCGCGCCTTCCGTATCGACTTTCACGGTTTTGCCGTTCTGGTCGGTGACGCTGGTCAGATAGCCCGCGAAATCGTAAGTCTCGCCCGTCGGCATTTTGATTCTTTCGAAATTCAGAGTGACCTGCGAGCGTCCCGAAACTTTGCCCGAGCGCGAGAGTCCCGAAAGATAGCCTTCGATTATCGCGCCGCGAAATTGATTCGGCGCGGAAACGGTTATCCGGAAACGGTCGCCGTTTTGCGAAACGTTCGTCAGAATGTCGTTTTCCAGATTGCCGACGATAATCGTTCCGTTCGGCACGATAAATTCGCCGGTGCGCCCCGTTGTGGTGGTCGGCGGATTATTGACGTTCGGCGGCGGATTGGTGTTGTAAATGTCGTATCGCGCCGTCGCATCGGTTTTCGTATAGATGCTTTCGGTAAGCACGGTCTGATTCAGATATTCGGTCGTCACGCGCCGCGTTACTTTCAGGCTTCTGCCGTTTTCGATGGAAGCGAACGTGACGGTGTAATCGTTGTTATTGCCGATGCTGGCAATCGTCAATTCCTGACCGCGCAGCGTCGTGCGCACGCGCAGCGTTCTGCCGTCCGCCAAAGTTTCCGTCCGGTCGCGACCGTCAGCCGTGACCGTCACCTGCGGCGCTAAGGTCGAAGCCAGAGTCACCTGATTTCCCTGAACGCCGAGCGCCAGACGCTCCGGCGCTTCGAGCTTTTCCTGCAAATCCTGCCGCGCTTCTTCGCGATTCTGCGTGTTTACGCCCGTGATTACGCGTTCGGCGACGTCTCTGGCGTTTTCGCTGCGCGAAACATCTAATTGATAAGTTCCCGTTAAGCCGTTGTTGAAATTCGTGTTCGAAGTTTGATTCGGATATTGATTGGTCGGATATTGATTAGTCGGATATTGCGAATCAGTGTCTGAATTCGCCTGGACGCCGTAATTCGTCGCTAATTGGTCGAGCAGTTTTTGCGTGTCCGTCCATTCGCGGCGCAGCTTCTGGCTGATGCGCAGGCGCGACAAATTTTCGTTGACCGTTTCGGCTGATGCGAGAAGCTGAGAAACGTCCGACTGGCTGTCGCGGCGGCGCGTGAATTTGTTTTGAAAATTGTTGACCTCGGTTTGCAGCTCTTCGAGGCTGTTTCTTAAATCTTCCTCGTTGGTCTGATTGCCGGAGCTCTGGCGCAGTTCATAATCCAGATTATATTGAAAATCGTCGAGCTTCACGGTCAACTGCCGCAGCACGCTGCGCACTTCGCGCTCGTTGACCTGCGTGCGCTGCGCCTCGACCTGCGCGAGCGACGTAAAAAATATTAAGCCGATTGCCAAAAGGGCTGAAAAAACGTTTCTATACCTGTTCATATTTTCTCCTTCTTCCGAAAAAACGCCTGTTTATATAAAGTTTGACGCACACTTTGACAGCATTTTTTGTGCCAATAAATTAGTTGTTTTGCCCGCTCGAATAGTTGTCGAAAAATCTTTTATTAAAATAACCTGTTTCTGTGTTAGAATCGCGCAAAATTATTTTACCGGAACGTTCAAGCAAAGGAAAAAAATGTCTGATTACAAAGCCACAATTCAATACGCCGGAGACGAATTTTTTATCGGCACGAGCGTGAGCGGTCACGCGCAAATCATTGACGCCAAAGGCGAAAGAAAATCCGCCGCGACGCCGATGGAGCTTCTTTTAATCGCCGTCGGAAGCTGCACGGCAGTCGACGTCGTTTCAATTTTGGAGAAAAAACGGCAGATTGTGACTGCTTATAAAGTTGAGGTGACGGGCGAGCGGCGCGACGAGCATCCGCGCGCGTTTACAAAAATTTACGTTCACCATATCGTATACGGACGCAACGTTTCCGCGCAG
>DASVWG010000316.1:0-10149 GCA_036389695.1 Pyrinomonadaceae bacterium | reverse complement strand
CAGACATTCGCGCGGGCTTCTCGCCGAAGGGAAAATCAACGCGCTCTGGATTGGAACGCTCGTTTTTAATCTTCTGTTTCTGCTGCCGTCCGTTTATGGTTTTTATTCGATTCCGAAAGCCGGACGTTTCCAGAGCGGCTTCGAGGACATTTTTATTATCGTCTGGGGCGTTTTGATTTTGTGGTGGTCGGCGGCGATTTTGATGTCGGTCACGGCGCTGATGAGCCGGTTCAAACCTCAGAAATACCGGTAATGTCCGGTGATTTTCCAGCGAAACATGACGTCTTCGGTTTTTGTTCCCCAGCCCATATTGTGGATGATGAAATATCTTTTGTTCGTTTCGTCCCAGAGATTCGAAACCACGCCGATATGCGTCATTCCCTTGCCGTCGATGTCCCATGTGACGAGGTCGCCGGGCTGATAATCGGCGGGCTTGCGCGTGATTTCCAGCGCTTTGCCGCGCCGCGTGAAAAAAGTTTGCAGATTCGGAACTCTCCGGTGGTCGATGTTCGTGTCGGGTTTCGGCAAGCCCCATTTTTGCGGGTAGAGGGCAAAATTCGCCTGCATATCTTCGTGAACTTCCTTCTGCAAATCCGTGCCCGCGCGGCGAAACGCGCGAATTATCACGTCGGTGCAGACGCCGGTTTCCAGCGGTACGTCGCCCATCGGATACGGAATCTCGACATACGCGCCGTCGTAGTTTTTCGTCACTTCGGTTTGCTCATACGCGCTTTCGAGCACTTTTTTGATTTCGGCTGATTCGACCTCGACAACGCGCGTCGAAGTGTCGGAAGCCGCCGCCACGTCGCGGCGCTTGAGAAACTGCGAATTCGACGCGCAGGCGAAATTAAAGAGCAGCAGAAGCAGCAGGCAAAACCGGAAAAATTTATTCATTCCAAAAATCCTCTCGACGCGAAAGATTTCCGTCAAACATTTTAGATGCATCCGACAAAAAAACAAGATGCATTTCTCGAAAACAAACGTTTTATAAACGATATTTGTTCCCGCGCTAAATGCCTTGAGCGTTTTATTAATGGGAGAAACCCGTTTTGAAGCGTCTTAGCGCGGGCGTTTTTTTCGGACGGATGCCTTTTTTACCGGCGTGCCCTTGCCAATCTCTTTTAAAACTTTCTTTCCGCCGTCAGTGGCTATATTACTCGTAAAGCTGCACGGCGGCGTAGCTAAAATAGTTTTGCCTTCGACATTTATTTTCCGCGCGAAGACGACATAACGCTCGCCCATTTTTAATTTAATCGAACAGTTATTCTCCGCGTAAAAACTCCGCACGATTACTTTCCCGGCGACACTGCCTTTCCAAATTCTCTCCGTCTGAAAGGTATAATCCTGATTGTTTACGGCAACGACTGTGCCCGAAAAAACCGCATCCGCCCAGTTTCTGAGAGCGTCGCGGGGCTTGTCGGGTTTAAAGCACGGGCAGCCGGTATTGGAATCGCCGATAATTCTCGTTCCTTTCGCGAAGAGAGGTCGAAAAATGGAGACGTCGATTGTTTCATTTTTTATTAAATCGGAAAGTAAAATTGTCGTCGTGTCATTATCCTGGTGAAGCACTTTGCCCTGAACTAGCATTCCGCTTCCGGCAATCCAAAATTCAGCCGACTTGAATCCGGCGGGCTTTTTCGGCGTGGCTGACAAATGCCAGGTTGGAATTCCGCCTTTGACTGTTTCATTTCCGAGATACCTGATAGCGTAATTAGCCTTTAACTCTTTCTTCGACATACCGAGAAAGGAGAGCCAGCCGCCGGTCTTGTTCTTTATTTGGTCGATTTTTCCCACTATCGCCTGTTTTAAACGAGGACGATAAACAGTGTATTGACCGTTCATAAAAAACAGCGATTCGGCGGCGGGTTTTGTCCAATCGATTCGCAAAAGCTTTTGCTTTCCGTCTGCCCGCGAGTAAATCATCGTGCCTGCGTAAACATCAGTTTCGCTAAGCACGGCGTCGTATTTTGTCATCGTGATTTTTGAACGCAGCGTGGAAAGAGACTTTTGATGCTGCTCCATTCTTTTCAGGATTCCGGATAAAAGCTGCTGCGCTTTCGCCTCGTTGACGGACAGAACGTGAAAAAATAACGCCAGCGCAATAATCGCCGGACTTATTCTTGCAGATGTTTTCATATCAGGCGCTATCTTCGGAAAGAAGACGGATAAAGTCAACTTTTTAATAGATTAATCTTAAAAAAAATCGTTTTTGAAACAGGCATTAGTCCCGCACCGGCAAATTAAGTTACGGCTGGCGCGAAAATTTCCGGCGTTTCAACTCTAAAAAAAATCCTTGACGTCGTGCCTGCGAATAAAGTAACTTTTTAAAAGTTACTCAGTTTCAGTCATACAGATTTTTCAAATAATTCATTCGTTATCCTATTAAAATTAACTTCTAAGGAGATAACCGAAGTATGAATAAACTGCGTGCACTCGTTGCACTCTTTGGCTTTGCTGTAATCACTCTGACTGTTTTCAGCATTAACTACATCAGCAGCGCTCAATCTCTTAGACAGACTGAGCCCACAGACACAAAGGACGCGGTCATCGTCCGCGACGGCAGAATCTGCGGAACGGAAAGCGACCCGGCGAAACTCGCCGCCATGGATCGGGATTTTGCCGAGCGCCAGGCTCAGATGAGAGCCGGCGGCGGCGATGTCGCCAACGTGACGGGCGGCGTCATCAACGTTTATTTTCACGTGATTCGCAAGGGCACGGGCGTCTCGAACGGCGACATCACCTCGACGATGATTAACAACCAGATTAACGTGCTCAACGCCGCTTACGGGCAATGGGGCTGGCAGTTTAATCTGGTCGCGACCGACCGCACGACCAATTCGACCTGGTTTAACGGCTGTTACAACTCGGGCACCGAAAGCAAGATGAAAAGCGCGCTCCGGCAGGGAACGGCGGACGATTTGAACATCTATAGCTGTAACCCGTCGCAGGGCATCTTAGGTTACGCGACGTTTCCGTCCAGCTACGCGAGCAGCCCGCTGAAAGACGGCGTCGTGATTCTGCATTCGTCAGTTCCGGGCGGCAGCGCCGCGCCGTATAATGAAGGCGACACGGCAACGCACGAAGTCGGACACTGGATGGGCTTGTATCACACCTTCCAGGGCGGCTGCACCGCATCCGGCGATTCCGTCTCCGATACGCCGGCGGAATCTTCGCCCGCTTACGGCTGCCCGTCCGGACGCGATTCCTGCGCGAGCTTTGCCGGAGTTGACCCGATTGAGAATTTTATGGACTACTCGGACGATTATTGTATGTTCAAGTTCACGCCGGGACAGGACGCTCGTATGGATTCGATGTTTACGACCTATCGCTACAACAAATAAAAACCGTTTGACGGTTTGAACATTCAGGCGGAAAGCTTCTGGAGGCTTTCCGCTTTTTGCTTTTTGTAATAAGAAAAAGCCGTTGGCGAAACGAAAATGACCGCGTGCGGAACGGAAACAGGCGTGCGCGGAATGGAAATGACCGTATACGGAGTGGAAATGACCGTATGCAGAATGGAAAAAGCCGTCTGCGGAGTGGAAATGAACGCCTGCCGTCAGGAAACGAACGCCTGTAGCCACGCTTTTATATCCTCGCGCATCGGTTGGACGATTTCGTGCCTCGCGTTGTAAAGCTTCGATTGAAAATTCGGCAGATACGCGTCCAGTTTTGCCGCGAAAGCTTTGTATTTTTCCAGAGGGTAAAACTGGTCGTCGTCGTTATAAAGATAAAAAACGCCCGCCCGCGTCGGCTGGTATATTTCGTTTGTCTCCAAATCGCCGGGAATTCCGCCGGAAATGCCGATGACGCCGCGCGGAACGTTCGGATAAGTAAAAGCGAAACGAAAATTCAGCGCGCAGGCTTGCGAAAACCCGTAGAGATAAATTTTTTCAGCGTCAATCAAATTTTCGCCCGACAATTTTTCGATAATTTCCAGCACGAAATTGTGATGCAGCCGCTCGGATTCTTCCGCTTTATAATTGGTCTTCCAGCCGAAACCGACTTTGAAGCCGTCGGGGCGAAAATGCTGATGCGGCGCTTGCAGCGAAACGATGACAAAATCCTCCGGCGCAACGGCGCGCGCCTCGCGCATCATATAACCTTTGTGCGCGCCGTAACCGTGAACCGCGATGAGCAAAGACGCGTCTTTGGCTGCCTTTTCGGGCACGAACAAATCGTAATAAAGATTGATTTGGGCTTTAATTGATAAATCGCTTCGCAGATTTTCCTGACTCATATTAAAAGTTTATCTCAAACAGAATAGACAGGATTGGCAGGATAAAGCAAAATCTATCGTGTTGATTTATGCAAAAATTTCTAAGCCGGCTTGACGAAATCGCGGCGGTCAATCACGAAAACCGGCTTGCCGGGTGGCTTGAGCGCATCGCTTTCGTCTTTTTAATTTTGATGGTTTTGTCCGCGCCGCATTCGATTGCGGCGACGCAGACCGCGTGGCTTCTGGGAATGCTCGTGTGGATAATTCGTCTTTTTCTGAAGCCGCGCCCGAAATTCGTCCGCACGCCGCTCGATGTCGCGTTGTGGGCGTTTTTTATATGGTCGGCGCTGACCTGCGTTTTTTCCTACGCGCCGGATATTTCGATTCATGGCTTGCGCGGCACGGCGCTTTTTCTGATTTTTTATTTCGTTATCAACAATGTGCGAACGCGCCGCGCCGTTTATTTTCTGGCTTTCGCGTTGATTTTTTCCTGTATGTTCAATGTTTTTCTCACGCCGGTTCAGCGAATCATCGGGCGCGGCGTCGAGATTCACGGCATCAGACCGGAAAGCGCTTTAGCCAAAGCGCTGCTTTACGAAGGCGATACGCTTTTGGAAGCGAATAAGAAAAAAATCCGAACGCCCGAAGATTTGGTCGCCGAAATCGAGCGCAACGAAACGACGAAAGTCAGATTTTATCGCCCGGATTTTTATTTTGCGGTCGATGTCAGGCGCGAAAATCTTTTAAACGGCGCGACGGCGCTGGAACGGCTCGGCGTCGAAAGCTGGAAAAAAAGCCGCAACTGGCGCTCGACCGGATTCTACGGACACTGGACGACGTATGCGGAAGTTTTGCAGCTTATCGCCTCGCTCGCCCTCGGACTTTTTATCGCTCTCATCGCCAAAAGCAGATTTTTTAACGCAAAGGCGCAAAGAACACAAAGAGAATTGGAACAGGATGGACAGGATACGCAGGATAAAAAGAAAACTTCGCGCCTCGCCAGCTATATTGCTCTCATACTTTTTATCTGTCTTGGCGGAATGATGTTTGCGCTTTTGCTGACGGCGACGCGGGCTTCGCAGGCGGCGTTTTTGGTTTCGGCTTTTGTCATTGTTTTAATGAACGGAAACCGGCGAATGATGCTGGCGCTGGCGGCGATTGTTTTGCCGCTCGTCATCGGCGGATTGATTTTTTTGCAGCAGAGCCGCAACGTCGGATTTATCGACGAAAAAGACGATTCGACGCGCTGGCGGCAGACGGTTTATCGCGAAGGCTTCGATTTATGGACTGACAGCCCGCGCCATTTTCTGGTCGGCGTCGGGATGGATTCAATCAAGCGCTACGCTGGCGAGTGGCATCTGTTTGACGACGGCAGACTGCCGATGGGACATTTTCATTCCACGCCTTTGCAGCTCGTCGTCGAGCGCGGACTGCCCGCGCTTCTTATATGGCTCTGGATTTTGTGGCTTTACGGGCGAACGCTTTGGCGCGGGCTTCGAGTCCAAAGTCCAAAGTCCGAAGTCCAAAGTCAAAAGTTGAATGTTCAAAGCGAGACTTCAAATTCCACATTCCGCCTGCCGCCTTCCGTCATCGAAAAGGGAATTTTGCTCGGCTGTTTCGGCGGTCTGATTGGATTTTTTACGAGCGGGCTGGTGCATTACAATCTCGGCGACCAGGAAGTGGCGATGATTTTCTTTCTGTTAATGGGCTTAGTTAATGCAAAATGCAAAGTGCAAAATGCAAAATATTAGGATTTAGGATTCAAGATTCAGAATTCAGAATTAAATTTCTTCTTCCATTTTGCATTTTGCACTTTGCATTTTGCATTAATAAACGTTTTGCATTAACTCTCGGCTTTATCCAGTTGATAGCGTCCTAATTTGAGATAAAGACCGCGACGCGTTAAGCCCAGCTCGCGGGCGACGCGCGAGATGTTGTTGTTGTGGCGGCGCATCGCCTCGCGTATCATTCGTTTTTCGAGTTCCGAGACGGCTTCTTCGAGCGTTCCGCCGTTGTTGGCGATATTAAATGTCTGCGTGTTAAAGGCGCTAATCGGCGTGATGTTTCCGGCGGCGAAAGACGGAATCGGGACGGCGCTGCGTTTTAAATCATGCGAAAGATGATCGGGCGTAATCGTCTCGCCGTCTTCGGCGCGCGCGACGATGCGCTGAACCTCGTTGCAAAGCTGGCGCACGTTGCCTTCCCATTCGCAGACCATCAGCAAATCCATCGTCTGCGGCGTCATATTCAAATCGCGTTTGTTAAAGCGCGCCGAGTATTGATTCAGATAATAATTGACAATCGGCGGAATTTCCGAGCGTCGCTCGCGCAGAGGCGGCACGCGCAGGCGAATCACGTTCAGGCGATAATATAAATCTTCGCGGAAGCTGCCGTCGGCGACTTTTTCTTCGAGCGGCATATTGGTCGCCGCAATCACGCGGACATCGACTTTTATCGGAGCTTTTTCGCCGAGCGGCTGAATCTCGCCTTCCTGTAAAAATCTGAGCAGCTTCGGCTGAACTTCCAGAGGCAAATCGCCGACTTCGTCCAAAAATAACGTCCCGCCGTTTGCCGAGCGGATGACGCCGACCGAATCGTTGACCGCGCCGGTGAAAGCGCCTTTGCGATAGCCGAAAAGGTGTCCTTCCGCCAGCTCTTTCGGCACGGCGGTGCAGTTAAACGGCACGAAAACTTTGTCTTTGCGGTTCGAAAGCGTGTGAATGGCGCGCGAGACAAGCTCTTTGCCCGTGCCCGATTCGCCCGTGACCAGAACCGTCACGTCGGACGAGCGGATTTTATAAACTTCTTCGACCAGAGACGTCATCGCCGGGCTGGAATGTATAAAACCCTGCATCAGGCTCTGCGACGTAAACGGGCTGACTTCCTGTTCGGTCTGCTGCGCTTTGTCTTTTTCGCGCAGGGCGCAGACGTCCATTCCGAGCTCGACCACGCGCAGAAGCGGCTGTATCAAGCTGCCGTCCAAAAGATTTGCGCCCGAACGCGGGTGAATCATCAGCATCGCGGGCGGCGCGGACGGCGCGCGAAGCGGAAATATGCTCAGGTTTTTCGTTTTGGCGAAATGTTCGAGATTGCCTGAAAGCTGCGCCTGCTGCGCTTTCGCCACCAATTCCATGCTTTCGGCGGACGTAAAGCCGTGCGTGATAAACGGATAAAAAGTTTTCTGCTGCTCTTTCGATTCGGCAATCAGGATGCGGCTGGCTTTGCTTTCCTGCTGGAGAATGGCGACCAGCTCGCGGAAAAGCAGCTCGCGCGAGGCGACCGCTTCAGCCAGGCGCAGCATCAGAAGCTGCGAGCTGGCGGAATGCTCGCGTCTTTTCGCCGGAGATAATTCCGGCTCGACGATGACGGCTTGCAGTTTTTCCAGCTCGGCTTTCGCCAGCGTTAGGACGGGGCGCGTTTCGAGCCGTTCGAAAACCTCGATTGCCGATTTCAGATATTTTCCGGCGCGTTCCGGCTCGCTGTCTAAGATGGCTTTGCCGATTTCAAACTGCGCCAGCGCCGTGTGATACGAATCTTCCGCCGTTTCGAAAATCGAAAGGGCGCGGTTGAAATGATGCAGGGCGATTTCGACGCCCGTCTGATTTTTCAGCGCCAAAAGCCCGCGAATGCGCTGGATATTGCCGAGCACGAAAAAATCGGCGGTCGGGTCGGACAGTTCGATCGCTTCAATCTGTTTTTCGCATTGCCGCAATTTTCCGCTTTCAAAATAAGCTTCGGCTAAAACCAGACCGGCGAGATTTCCGACCTGCCGCTCGCCGATTTTTTCGCAGCGCTCAATCGTTTCCTCGGCTTTGGCAATCGCTTCGTCCAGTTTGCCCTGCAGCAGCAGGCAGCGCGCCAGCGTTCTGAGCGCCTGAATCGCATACCATTCGAATTTACGGTCTTCCGCCAGCGCGACGCCCTGTTCGAGCAGTTCCTGCGCTTCCTCAAAGTCGCCGCGCAGCATTTTCAGTTCGCCGAGCGAATCGAGAATTCCGGCGATGTGCCGGTGATTCGTCTCAAAGGCGAGCTCCAGCGCGTGTTTGAAAACTTCTTCGGCTTTCGTCCACGCGCCGAGCATCATCAAATTGATGCCGAGATTGTTGTAAGCGGCGGTCGATTGAACTTTGTGCTCGGTCTGCTCGAAAAAGCTGATTGATTTTTCCAGACAACTGATGCCTTCCTGCGGGCGGCGCAGAAACCAGAGCGCGCCCGACATATCCGAATAAATCTTGCCGAGCAGAAACGGCGCCGAGCGCGAGCCGACGATTTTGATTGCCTGATTATAAAATTCCAGCGATTTTTCGCTGTTGCCGCCCTGCTGGAGCGATTGCGCGATAAGGTGATAGCTTTCCGCCATGCCGCGCCAGTCGGCGCTTTCACGAAAATATTTCAGCGCCTTTTCGGCATTGTCGCGCGCAATCGGAAATTCGTTCAGCTTGCGATAGACGCGCGCCAGCGCCGCGTAAATGCCGCCGAAAAGATGGCGCAAATCGCCCGCTTCGGCTTCTTCGAGCGTCGATTTTAAAAGCGCGACGGCTTTCGGATAATCGCCCGCGTTGTTGTAGGCGACCGCAATCTGCGTAATCAGCGTGACGCGGGCGTCGGCGTCGAGCCGGTCGAGCACGAATTCCTCTTCAAACTGCCGGAGCGTGTCGAGCGCGTCCTGGTAGCGTCCCTGCGTTTCGTAGACAAAGGACAGTTGCGAATGGAGCCGGATTTTTTCGTCGAGCTTGAGCGAAAACGAGCGCAGAGTTTCGTCGATGATTTTTTCCGCCGCGCTGGACAGTCCGTTGTCCAGCTTCGACTGAATTTCGCCGAAAACTTCCGTCAGCTTTTCGTTGGTCATGCGTTTTTGATGCTTAGGCGAACGGTCGAATATCCCTGCTCCGAAAATAGAAGCATTTTCCGACTGCGGGCGCTCGTTGGCTGAAGATAAATCTTTTCTCATTTCGCGGTAAAATCTAAATACTTTTAATTAGGGCTGTATTTCAGTAATGCATCTTAAAAAATTTCAAACCGCGAGCCGAACGCGACGGAAAAAGAAAACCGTATTTTCTGCGAATTTACCAGAGTTTTCGCGCTTCGTCCAATATTTTTTGACGCGCAATATAAATGCTGGACTTAAAATCGCAAAATATGACATTCTTTTTATAAATTTATGACGACGGAAAATGCTTTGAATGCCGAGCGTAAACGTTTGCAGCAGGCGCGTTTACGCGAAAAAGACTGGAAGCGCTGGGGCTGTTACGTGAGCGAGCGAGCCTGGGGAACCGTGCGCGAAGATTATTCGGCGGACGGCGCGGCGTGGAATTATTTTCCGTTTGAGATGGCGCAGGCGCGCGCCTTTCGCTGGAATGAGGACGGCATCGCGGGCGTCTGCGACCGCAAACAGGGAATCTGTTTCGCGCCGGCTTTCTGGAACGAGCGCGATTCGTTTTTGAAAGAAAGGCTCTACGGCGTCGGCGGCAGCGAAGGAAATCACGGCGAAGACGTCAAGGAATATTATTTTTATCTGGACGCCGCGCCGACGCATTCCTACATGAAATTTCTCTACAAATACCCGCACGCCGAGTTTCCGTATGAACGGCTGAAAAACGAGAATTTCCGCCGCGATAAGTCCCAACCGGAATTTGAATTAATCGACACGGGAATTTTTGACGAAGACAAATATACGGACGTTTTCATCGAATACGCGAAAGCCGACGAGGAAGACATCTGCATCAGAATCACGGCGATAAATCGCGGCGCAGAATCTGCGCCGCTGCACGTTTTGCCGACCGTCTGGTTTCGCAACGTCTGGTCGTGGACGGACGGCGCGGAAAAGCCGCGTCTGGAAAAAGAAGAAATCGAAGCGGAAAACTTTTCGGTCATCAGATTGGAACATAATGATTTAGGCACTCGCTGGCTTTATTGCGAAGGAGCGCCGAAAC
>DASVWG010000315.1:0-2166 GCA_036389695.1 Pyrinomonadaceae bacterium | reverse complement strand
CTGGTGCTGATGTTTATCGTCGTGCTGATTGAGGTCGGCTCGCCGTGGCTGATGCAGGTGACGGATAAAAGCTTTGACCGTCCCGGCTACGGCGTGCAATACCTGGTTTTTGTCGACGCGTTTTTGTTTTACGTCAGCCTGCTCATCGGTTTGGCTTTGATAATTCCCGAAAGAATTCAGGGCAGAGTGCAGGGCTGCGTGACGCTGGTCGTTTCATTTCTCGGCTGTCTGGGAATTATCGGCGCGATTTTCACCGCGCTTATTTTTCTGCTTTTGATGGTGACGCTGCTGCTCGCGCCGATTTTCGGAACGCTCGCCTATCTGGCGATTTACGGCGACTTCGACCGCAGCGGCGCAAATATCACTCTGAGCTTGATAATGGCTCTGAAAATCGGCTACTGCATTTTGCTGATTCTGGCTCACCAGCGTTTTCTGCAAAACAAAAGTCTCGTTCTGCTGACGCTGACTTCTCTGCTGGCAAATATAATTATCAGTTTTCTGCACAATCTGGTGCCGGGCATTCTGGTCAGTATCACCGACGCGCTCGGCGCGATTGTCGTGGCGATTCTGGCGCTGATTTGGGCGATTGTTTTTATCATCGGCTCGATTGTCGCCATCGTCCGGTCTATTCATTGAGAAAGAAAATTTCTCCGAAAGAATTCTCCGGTTTTGGTCATCACGCTCTGCGTCAACCGAAATCGAAACATTTTTTATAAAGCGAACAAATTTTTCCCGCACGCCGCGCGCGAAAGGAGAATAAACATATGCCCGTAATATTTTTTGACATCGGCGATACGCTCGCCTCAGCCGTTTTTTCCGATGACGACCGCCTCGCCGGATTCAATGTTTTTCCCGAAGCGCTGACCGCGCTCGAATCTTTAAAATCCGGCGGCTGCCGGATGGGAATAATCTCGAATGCCGGAGACGAAGCGCCGGAAAATGTGAACAACGCGCTTCGCGATTGCGGCTTGTTCGATTTTTTCGACCCGCAATACATTTTTTATAAAAAAAAGGATTCGGCAAGAGCTTTCTCGGACGCCGCCGCCAAAGCCGGACTCAAACCCGACCAGTGCGTCTTTGTCGGCGAAAACAGCCGGGAAAGAACTTTTGCGCTGGAAGCCGGTTTTTTGCGCGTCGCGCCGCATCCATTACTGGTCGAAGACGCCGTTGAAGGCATCGCGCTCATTTATCTGCGCCTCACGTTAAACGCCGAAAATGCCGCGCGCTGGGCTGAAATTAAACCGTCTTTAAAGCTCGTGCCGCTGAAAGTTTCGGGCGCGGAAAACAAAACCGTCTACGCCATTGCGACTTTAAAATCGCTGGACATTTTAAGAGACAGAGAGTTTGAGGTCGAGGTGCTGGGAAGGCGCGACGAGCCGCTGCAAACCGATTTGTATCTGGTGCGCGACGACCGCGAAGTTCCGCACAGTTTTCTCGACGCGGAAAATTTTTCGCGAAGCTTTCTCGCCGAAGAAGGCAAAGACGATTTAATCGCCGCGAAATCCGACGAAGGCGTTTATATGGCGATTCCTTCCGACCAGTCAATCGAAGACATCCATTTTCCGAACTCGCAGCACGGTCATAACGAAAAGCTTCTGGCTGATTTTTCTTTATTTAATATTATTGACGACGCGGGCGAAGAACTAAAAAAAAATGAATCGACAAAAGCCGGTTTTGCCGCCGCGACAACGGCAGCGGAAGAAAATTTTCAATTAAGCGACGAACAAAAAGCCGCGCTGGCGAAAATCGACGCCGCCAAAATTCGACATTATCACGAGCCTTATGCGGCGCTCGCGCCAATCAAAGACGATTATAAAATTGTCTCCAGACATATCCGTCACGCCGATAATCGCTTGGTCGTCGAGACGCTGCAAAAGGATTTAAAACAAATCGGCGGCGCGAATATTCAGGTCAGCAAGCACCGTTTTCAGCACGAAGATTTGTTTCTGCACAACGTCGTCGCCGAATATCCGGGCACCGATGCGAAATCTCTGATTTTAGTGACCGCGCATCTGGATTCGACGGCGGCTTCGAGCGGCGGAACATACAATCCGGAAACAGACCCCGCGCCCGGCGCTGACGACGACGCGAGCGGCGTCGCGGCGATTCTGGCGATGGCTGAAATAATCGGCGCTTTATACGCCGTTAAAAAACCTAAAAAAACAA
>DASVWG010000314.1:0-3418 GCA_036389695.1 Pyrinomonadaceae bacterium | reverse complement strand
ACGCGATAGCTCCCAGAGCATAATTATCGACACGGTTTTGAACCAGCACGAACACCACAAAAATAAATCCGATGAGTCCGAAACCGCCGATATAGGCGAGCGACGACGAAAGATTCTCCGCCACGCTCTTTTGCGTTTCCGCTTCGATTTTGGCGACTTTCGCGCCGCACCGGCTGCAATAATTTAATTCGGCTATTATCCGGCTGCCGCAGTTTGAACAATACACCGCAAATTCTCCTTTGCAGAAAAATTATTTAATCGGTTTGATTTTTTCTTCCAGCCATTCGGTCAAGTCGTCCACCGATTCGATATGTACGGGCTTTCCTTTCCAGGCTTTGACCGTAAAAATTATCAGCATTATGAGCGTCGAGATTCCGAAAATCCAGTTGCCGACGCGCGCCATGCCCGTGACGTTTCCGACCAAGCCGAGAATCGTGCTGACGATGAGAATTCCGATATGCGCCGCCAGCCCCTGCGCCGCGTGAAAGCGAACCTTCGTTTCGCTTTTCGGGACGAAAAACAGCATCAGCAAACTCGCAATCAAGCCGATGTAAAAAGGAAAATAAGACAAAGCCGTCAGAACGTTTTCCGGCAGACCGACCTTTGCCACTTTGCGCGAAATATCCTCGGTCTGCGCGTTGATTCTCGCCGTCTGAAAATGCGCGGGCACTTGCGAGGCGTCATAAGGCGAGCGGTAAGCATTAAATTCCGTCTCAGTAAACCTTCGCGTCTGCTCCTCGGTCATCGAAGGCGGCGGAAATTCCGTCGTCTGGTAATTGTTTTTCGGCAAAGCAGTAGTCTCGGCTTCCTTCAATCTTTCGGGAAACTCCGGGTCGAGCGGGTTGGTGTCGAATTTTTTCTTTGCCATGTCGATTAAATTTTACGATATTTTGCCTGATTTGGTTCGCATTTTTTAAACAGCGAAAGCAACTGTCGGAATGTCTGTAGCATCAACTCCGAAAAGTCGCGCGTTTTTCGTTAAAATATGAAAAAGCTTTTAATTTTGTTTTTAGTTCTCGTCGCTACAGATTTTGGCATAAGTCCGGTTTTTGCACAAAAGAAAGGCAAGCCGCCGCGGGAAGTAATTGTGATTGAAATATCGGTTCCGACCTTTTATGAGGTTGATAAGCGAGAAGTTTTGATAAATCGAACTTCTAAAAGCAAATACAAATATATGGGCGGAGCCGGAAAAGGTATGGCAGGCACGGTCGGCTGCCCGAGATGCAGTCCCGAAGAAATTGCGAAATTAAATGCTAAGTCCGCAATTAATGAAAATGAAATTTCTTCTTACGGCTTTACAGCCAGCGCCTGGAGAATGGGAAAGGATAAATCAAAAATGCGCTTTGATATTTCCGTCGGAGAAAGCTGTCAGGCGCAAAAAAAATTTATGATTTACCGCAACCGACAAAATAAAATTCAATTAAATTGCGGAGTCAGTTTAGTCGTGTATTACGGCTTTGAAACGAAAGAGGCAGATTGAAATTTCAATCTGCCTCTTTCGTTTATTCAACGATTTTTATTCCCAGTTCATTCAATTGCGAAACGTCGACGTCGCCCGGCGAATCCATCATCAAATCCTGCGCCGAAGCGGTTTTCGGAAACGCAATCAAATCGCGAATATTGTCGGTTTGCAGCAGCGCCATCAAGGTGCGCTCGATTCCGGCGGCAAACCCGCCGTGCGGCGGCGTTCCGTATTCCAGGGCTTCGAGAAAAAATCCGAAGCGTGTCCGGGCTTTTTCCGGCGAAAGCCCGATGGCTTTGAAATTTAAAGCCTGCACGTCGCGCTGGTGAATACGAATCGAGCCGCCCGCGCATTCGATGCCGTTGATGACGGCGTCATAAGCTTTGGCGCGAACTTTGCCGAGCAGATGATGCTGCGATTCGTCTTCGACCGCCGTTTTAAACAGCTCCAAATCTTCATCCATCGGCGACGTAAACGGGTGATGCGCCGCCGCGTAAGTATCGGTCGTTTCGTCGTGTTCAAACATCGGAAACTCGGTAACAATCAACGGTTTGAAAACGTCACGCGGTATCAGATTTTCGCGCTTCGCCACTTCCAGACGCAGCGCTCCCAAAGATGCGGCGACCACTGATTTTCTGCCCGCGACGATTAAAACCAAATCGCCTTTTTCGGCTTTCGCCGCGCCTACCAGTTCCGTAATTTTCGCTTCGCCCAAAACTTTCAGCAAAGAGGAAGTCGTCTCGTCGCCGAGCTTTATCCACGCCAGCGCGCCCGCGCCGTAGCGCTTGGCAAATTCCTGCAATTCGTCCAGAACCTTGCGCGAATAATCGGCTTTTCCTTTGACGACGATTGCCTTGATTTCGCCTTTGTTTTCCAGAACGGACGCAAACGGCGCGAAATCCGTGCCTCGCAGATTTTCCGATAAGTCCTGCAATTCCATTTCAAAACGCAAGTCCGGCTTGTCGCTGCCGTAGCGCCGCAGCGCTTCGGCGTAAGTCATTCGCGGAAATTTCGCGGGCAGCTCGACATCAATTAATTTAAAAACGTGACCGAACATTTCTTCGAGCAGCCGATAAATTATTTCCTGATTGGTAAACGACATTTCCAGATCGAGCTGCGAAAATTCGGGCTGGCGGTCGGCGCGAAGGTCTTCGTCGCGAAAACAGCGCGCGATTTGATAATATTTGTCGAAAGCCGCAATCATCGTCAGCTGCTTTAAAATCTGCGGCGATTGCGGCAGCGCGAAAAATTTTCCTTTGTGGATGCGCGACGGAACGATAAAATCTCGCGCGCCTTCGGGCGTGGATTTGAGCAGAATCGGCGTTTCGATTTCGATAAAGCCCTGCGCTTCGACATACTCGCGCATTTTCGCGATGGTTTTCGAGCGCATCCGGATATTGTGCTGCAGGCGCGGGCGGCGCAAATCCAGATAACGATATTTCAGGCGCAAATCTTCGCTCGCCAGATTTTGCGAGCCGGCTTTTTCCAGCTCGAACGGCGGCGTTTTTGCGTCGTTCAAAATCAAAAGCTCTGTGACCTGAATCTCGATGTCGCCGGTCGCCAGCTTCGCGTTATGCGTTCCTTCGGCGCGCGAGACGACTTCGCCTTTCACGGCAATGACAAATTCGCCGCGCAGATTTTTCGCTTTGGCGTGCGCTTCTTTTGCCGTTTCTTCGCTAACAACGATTTGCGTCACGCCTTCGCGGTCGCGCAAATCGATAAACGTAAAAATGCCGAAATCGCGTTTTTTCGCCACCCAGCCCATCAAAACAACCTTTTCGCCAACGTGTCGTTCGCGCAATTCGCCGCAAGTATGAGTTCTTTCCAAATTTCCTAAAACGTCTAACATAAAATAAGTGATAGGTGATAAGTAATAAGTGATAGGAAACAAAACCTTATCACCTATCACTTATTACTTTTTCCTCTATAAAAATAAAAAACGCCTTTCGATTTGAC
>DASVWG010000313.1:0-2142 GCA_036389695.1 Pyrinomonadaceae bacterium | reverse complement strand
GATTCTTCCGCTAAACGATACAGACGCACAGTTTATCGTCGTAAAAATTATAATCATCATGACCGCGATGATTTGTAAAGAAGTCAGCTCGAACGAATAACCTAAAATGTCCTGCTTGACGAGCGTTTGCTTCAAAGTTCCGCCGAGAAAATCATTTAAACCGATTGCAAACACAACCGCCACCGAAGCCTGCGCGCCGGTTTTGCCGACAAAAATCAGCATCCAGCCGTAAAGAAAGCTCCAGACGCGCCCGTAGGCGTCGCGCAGGAAGACGTATTCGCCGCCGGCTTGCGGCTTCATCGCCGAAAGCTCGGCGTAAGTCAAAGCGCCCGCCAGCGATAAAATACCGGCGGCAATCCACGCGATAATTACCCACGTCGGGTCGCCCACGTTGCACGTCATCACGCGCGCTTTCAGAAAAACGCCCGTGCCGATAACGTTTCCTAAAATAATCGAAATCGCCGCCACCAGTCCGAGACCGCGAACCAGGCTTATTTTTTCGGTTGAATTTGGAGTCATAAATTTTTTCGGTTTTGGATTAAAGAAAATGCCTTTTTGCATCTTACTTTAATCCAACCGCAAATGAAAATAAATCTTTCGTGCTAAAATTTCAGCCGTGCGCGAAATTCCCTTTTCAGCCGACCGCCTGGTTGCCGCTTTGCTGAATCTGCCGAAAGAGAAAAACCTTTGTCTTTTAGACAGCTGCGGCGTCAATTATCTCGGCTCTCATTTATTGCTTGCCGGATTCACCCCGTCTGAGATTTTAGAAATCAACGAACCGGACGCCGGCAAATCGCTCGCCATTTTAAACGAAAAGCTGTCGGCGGAAAACGCGTTTGCGATTTTCACCATCGCCTACGATTTCGGCTTAAAGCTCGAAAACATCAAACTGCGCCCGAAAGAATTTTCCGCTTTCGAAGAGCCTGACATTTTCGTCGCGCTTTTCGATTGTTTAATTATTCACGACTACAACACGCAAAAAACTTTTCTCGTCGGAAATGAAAATAAATTCGACGAAATCGAAAATTTTCTTTCCGACTCTCCGGACTCTCCAGACTCTCCGGACTCTCCAGACTCAAAAATCTCCTCTAATTTCACCAGAGAAAATTATCTCGCCGCCATCGAGCAAATCAAAGAGCGCATCCGTCGCGGCGACACATATCAAACGAATCTGACGCAGCAAATCCGCGCTCGTCTGCCGGAAAATCTCGCGCCCGAACAAATCTTTCTGCACTTAAGAAAAAATCATCCCGCGCCTTTCGCCGCCTTTTTGCGTCGCAAAAACGACACGGTTATTTCCGCCTCGCCCGAAAGATTTTTCTCGATTGCGGAATGCGAAACGCGGAATGCGGAATTTTCTGCGAAACGCAAACGAATCATTACGACTTCACCGATTAAAGGCACGCGCCCGCGCGGAAAAACCGCCGCAGAGGATTTAGAGTTAAAACAGGAATTATTAAACTCCGAGAAAGACCGCGCCGAAAACGTGATGATTGTCGACCTTTTGCGCAACGACCTCGGCAGAATCTGCCGGTTCGGCAGCGTCCGCGTCGAAAAGCTTTGCGATTTGGAACAACACCCGACGCTTTTTCATCTGGTCTCGACCATCTCCGGCGAATTGCGCGAAGAAATATCTTTTGCCGAAATAATTAAAGCCGTTTTTCCCTGCGGCTCCATCACCGGCGCGCCGAAAATCAGCACTATGCGCATTATCGACGAAATCGAAACCGCCCCGCGCGCGCTCTCAATGGGCGCCATCGGTTATTCAATTCAAAATTCAAAATTCAAAATTCAAAATTCGGAAAACGAAGCTCTCGACTCTCGACTCCCGACTCTCGACTCATTCGATTTGAGCGTCGCCATCCGCACGATGGTCATTCGCGGCAGAGAAGCGATTTTTAATGTCGGCGGCGGCATCGTGATTGACAGCGTTCCCGAAAAAGAATTCGAGGAAACGCTCGTCAAAGCAAAGGCTTTGCTTTCTGCAATCGGCGGAAAATTTATTTGAGCGCGCGGAACTTTTTCTCTTTTGCGGTGTCTAATCCGACAACTTTTTGAAAAGGAGAAAACCGCCGTGTCCGAAGCCAGACCGAATATTAATGTGACGCCTTTGATTGATGTGCTGCTTGTTTTGCTGATTAT
>DASVWG010000312.1:0-5483 GCA_036389695.1 Pyrinomonadaceae bacterium | reverse complement strand
ATCAGTTCTTCCATTTTGCATTTTGCACTTTGCATTTTGCGTTTTCTCCGCCCTTGCTGACGCGCGGGCTTCTGACTCTTTATTAAACGCCGACGAATCTCGCATAAAGCGCGCGCGCCGTCGTTACGTCGTCGGTTCCGCGAATAATCGCGCGCGCGTCCCGAAAAACGGTGAGCTCGAAATCGTCAATCGTTAGACGCAGCAGGTATTCGTTTTGTTTCACGTCGCCCGAGTTTTTAAGTTTCTCTTTTAAACGCGCCAAATCAATCTCGGTTGCTCGCGGCGGCTGAATCTGAACCGCGTCGCGCCCGCACAAAACGGCGGAAAATTCCGCGCTTTCCGCTTCGAGAAACTCAAAATTTCGCTGCCCGCACGTTTTGCAGTCCGCGTTCGGCTTTCCCAATTTGATTTTCCGCCAATCGTTTTGCCAGACGTCGATTTGAATCAAAGATTTATGCAAACTCTCTAAGTTTCCCGTCAAAATTTTCAGGGCTTCGGTCGTTTGAATCGCCGAAACGCTCGTAATAATCGGCTGAATCACGCCCGCCGTATCGCAGGTCGGCGCGCTTCCCGCGCCCGGCATTTCTTCAAAAATGCAGCGCAGACACGGCGTTTTTCGGGGAATTACGGTCATCGTCGCGCCGTAAGCCGAAACCGCCGCGCCGTAAATCCAGATTTTTTTTAATTTGACGCACGCGTCGTTTATCAGGTAACGAATCTGAAAATTATCCGTCCCGTCCAGAACCAAATCGCAATCTTTGACAAAATTTTCGATGTTTGAATAATTTACATCCGCGACAATCGCTTCCGTCTCGATTTCAGAATTGATTTCCCGGATTCTTTTCCGCGCCGCAATCGCTTTCGGCAGGCGCTCTTTCGCGTCCGCTTCGCTGTATAAAGTCTGCCGCTGCAAATTCGTCAACTCGACAAAATCACGGTCGACAATCCGCAAAAACCCGACGCCCGCCCGCGCCAGAATCTCCGCGTGCGAAGCGCCGAGCGCGCCGCAGCCGACGAGCAAAACGCGCGAATTTAAAAGCTTTTCCTGCCCTTCTTTGCCGATTTCAGAGAATAAAATCTGCCGGCTGTAGCGTTCGTTCATAAAAATTGAGTGTCATTCAAAAGGCACTTTGATATTATAAAAAATGATTTTAGCAAGTTTATGAACAAAGTATTAGTCATTCTATTTCTGCTCCTGAATTTCGCCGTTGTTTCCTCCGCGCAGGATTTCGTCGTTCCGGCGCAGTCCGATTACCCGCCGCTGCGGAAAGAAGCGAGTAAATGCGAAGATTTCGTGCCGGAAAACTGGGAGATAATGGGCAAAGCGTCCGGCGATTTGAACAAAGACCGCGCGCCGGACTGCGTTTTGGTCATCAAGGGCAAAAACGCTAAATTTCTCAATAAAAATGAAGGTTTGGGAACCGATGTTTACGACACCAACCCGCGAATGCTGGTTATCCTGTTCAAAAACGTCGGGAAAAATCTCTATGAACTGGCGAAGCAAAGCAACAGCTTCATCGTCATTCCCGCGTCGCCGACGATGTCCGAGCCTTTTCAGGAAGTCGCCGTCAAAAACGGCGTTCTGCAACTCGGTTTTGAGCAATGGTCGAGCGCGGGCAGCTGGGCGATGGCGCAAATGTCATACAAATTTCGTTTTCAGAACGGCGAATTTGTTTTGATTGGCGCGGACAAAACCGAGTCGATGAGAAATACGGGCGAAATGGAAACCAGAAGCTATAATTTTCTGACCCGAAAGGTGCGTGTCGAAAACGCAAATTTCAGCTCGGATAAAAAAGGCAAGGTCAAATGGAGAGCTTTTAAGGTCGAAAAATTAAAAACTTTCGATACCTTTAAAACGCCGTTCGAATGGGAAATCGAGCGCGATTTTTATCTCTAATCTCTAACTTAATCTGTGCAAAGCCGCCGCGCTCATTTCCTTTATCGGCGCGTCGCGTCCGGTCCAGATTTTCTGCTGCGCCGCCGCCTGCGCAATCAGCATCGCCAAGCCGCCGATTTTCGGGACGCGGGCTTTGTCGGCTTCGCCGAGCAGACGCGTTTGTAATGGCGTGTAAACCAAATCGTAGACCAGATTTAAGCCTTCGAGCTGTTTGGCGGTCGCCGGAGTTTCGGCTTCGGCTTTGCCTTTCATTCCGAGCGGGGTCGTGTTTACCAGAATATCAAAATCCCGGTAGCTTTTTTGAGATGAAAAATTTTCGATTCGGACGTTGAAATCCGTTTCCAGAGCTTTCGCCTTTTCCGGATTTCGCGCAAAAACAGTGACTTTCGCTCCGGCTTTTTTCAAAGCGTAGCAAACTGCCCGCGCCGCGCCGCCCGCGCCTAAAACCGCCGTTTTTGCATCGGTCAGAGTTCCGTAAATATTACGCAAAGGCTGTATAAAACCTTCGGCATCGGTGTTGTAGCCGTAAATCGCTTTGTCATCCCCGACAATTAAAACCGTGTTGACCGCGCCGATTTTTTGCGCCGTTTCGTCGATAAAAGTCAGATGCCGCATTATCTCGATTTTATGCGGAATGGTGACGGCAAAGCCGCGCAGTTTCCAATCGATTTCCCGCGTTTGCGGATTGACCATGCGGCGCATAAATTCTTCCAGATTATTAACCTGAAGCGGAACGAAAACGGAATTCAGCCGATGAAAACCGAAAGCCGCGTTGTGAATATAAGGCGACATCGAATAGCTCGTATTTCCGCCGACGATGCCGTAAATTTCGGTTTCTTCGTTTAACTGTTTGACGCGGTAAACTTCCTTTAAATCCTGCGCCGAAATCTGTCCGGGCGCGGTTTCGCTGCCCGTTTTAAGCGCGGCGTAAGTCATAAAAGCGCCGTGCGCCAAGCCGAGAATCCGCGTCCATTTGCCGCTCTCGCCCATCGCGATGGGGATAATTTTTTGGTCTTCCGATTTCGCTTTTTCCAGAAGCTTCCAGACGGCGATTGTGTCTGTGACGTCGTCGGTTTGAACGGCGATTTTTAAAATATCGGCGCGGCGACCTTTCAAAACGTCATAGCTTGCCGCCGGATTCTGAGAAGTGTCCGAAAAATCATGAAATGAAACGATTTTATTTGTTTTTTCGAGATTCAGAGCAAAATCTATATCAAGCTCGAAATCGACTGAAAAATTCTTTGTTCTATTATTCCATAAAAAGGCTTCCCAAAATTTTAGTCTTTCGCGTAAGTTTAAATCGCGCTTTCCGCCTTGTTCTCGCGGGCGAAAAGTAAAGAGAAGCGGCTTTTTTGTTTCGGGAAGATAATCAATCGCCTTTTGGATTTCTCCGGTTTCCAGACAATCAAAACGGATTTCAATCACGTCCGCCGGTTCTTCGGCGCGTTTTATCTGCTCAATCAATTCGTCGGCTGTTTTCGCGCACACCGAAACGCAGATTTTTCCGTCGTTCATTTCGCTTCGTCCAGATGCAGAAAAGGCGTGAAAAACGCAATCAGCGAAGCGACGACGCCGAACGCGCAAAGGCTGACGATTAAAGTTTTACCGCTTTGTTTGACCGCAATCGCCGTCAAAGCCCACGCGATGGTTAAAGCGTAAACGCCAATCGAAAGCTTCCAGCGAATCAGCACGCCCAGAGTCGCCGCGACCACGATTAAAACGCAAGCCCAAACGGTCGCCGTCGTATTCGATGCTTCGACTCCGGCGAAAACCATCGCGACCGCCGCGTTTAAAATTGAAGCGACCGTCACCCAGCCGAAATAGATGCCGAACGGAACGCGGACGAGCCACGTCTCACTGATTGAATTCGCGCCTTTCAAATTTATATTTATAAAGGCGAGCGCGGCGAGCAGAATAAAAATCACCGCCGTCGCAGCCAGAATCTGCTCGTGCAGCCAGAAATAAAGCCACGCGCAATTGGCGACGCACGAAGCGATGTAAATCGTTCTGGTTCTGAGGAAACGCGGATTCGCCGTCTGCGCGGGCAGCGCCTGATAAATGCTGAACAAAATCATCCCCAGATAAATCAAGCCCCAGATTGAAAACGCGTAACCGGCAGGCGTGATAAGCGTCGGATATTTGTCGGAAATAGCGCCGACCGTCGTATTGTTGATAGCGCCTGTCTGCGACAGGTAATTAATGATAATCATCCCGACGGTCGCTAAAATAACGAGAATCTGCCTGATTTTTTCCGTCCGGTTTTGCTTGCCGCTCATAGTTTTTAAATATTATAACAATCGGCGGAAGATTAATTCCGACGGCTTTAAAATTATAGTTGAAACTTGCCTGAAAAAGCCCTCTGCGACCTTTGCGAAACTCTTTGCGCTCTTTGCGGTTAAAAAAATTTTACCGCAAAGAGCGCGAAGCTTAAGACGCAAAGCGCGCAAAGAGAAACTCTTTATTTACAAAAGACTTCTAGTTTCTTTCGACAAAAAACATTATACTTCACACAAATCCGGAATTGCCGCCCGCGCTGGCGGAATAAATCTAAAAATTCCCGCGTATTTGGATTTTTTATTGAGCAGTTCAATTTTTCGACAGTGAGGAAATATTTTTATGCAGCCGCTGCCAATCGAGAAGGTAAAAACTTGGAGCTATCTTTTTGAAGAATGCGAGCGGGCAAACACGCGCGAGGGCAAGCTTTTGCTCGGCGGAAAAGGCGCGGCGCTGGCTGAGATGACCGGCTTTGATTTGCCCGTGCCGCCCGGTTTTGTCATCACGACCGAATGCTGCAAAAAATATCACCGCAACGAAAAAATATTTCCCGAAGGAATGTGGGCGCAGGCGCGCGAAAAATTAACGGCGATAGAACAAAAGCTCGGTAAAAAATTCGGCGACGCGGACAATCCGCTGCTCGTCTCGGTGCGCTCCGGTTCGCCCGTCTCGATGCCCGGAATGATGGACACGGTTTTAAATCTCGGCTTAAACGACAAAACGGTCGAAGGCTTGACGCGCCAGACCGGCGACGAGCGTTTCGCGTGGGACGCTTACCGGCGTTTTATCTCGATGTTCAGCGAGATTGTGCTGGACGTCGAGCACGAAAAATTCGAGCGCGTGCTGGAACGCTACAAAACCGGCGGTCGGCTCGATTCCGATTTGACGGTCGAAGAGTTAAAGGAAATCGTCACGGCTTACAAACGCATTATTTTCACCGAAGAATCCGGTTTCGTTTTTCCGGAAAACGCCGAATCGCAACTGAAAATGGCGATTGCCGCCGTCTTCGATTCTTGGATCGGCAAACGCGCGGTCGATTATCGCCGCGTCAATCGAATTTCCGAAGATTTGGGCACCGCCGTCACGGTGCAGGCGATGGTTTTCGGCAATATGGGCGAGACGAGCGGTACCGGCGTCTGCTTTACGCGCAATCCTTCGACCGGCGAAAAAATTCTTTACGGCGAATATCTTTTGAACGCGCAGGGCGAAGACGTCGTCGCCGGAACCCGCACGCCGAATCCGATTAGTAAGTTACAGGAAGAGCTGCCGGAAGTTTTCGCCCAATTGTCCGAAATTACTTCGAGCCTCGAAA
>DASVWG010000311.1:0-37271 GCA_036389695.1 Pyrinomonadaceae bacterium | reverse complement strand
ATTTGCCATATCTTTGCCTTCGGGCGTGGCTGAAGTGTCGGCATTTACCGGATAATTATTAACGACATTATTGGCGGGCTTATTAGCGTTCGACATTTGCTGTCCCGAATTGGTCGTCACCGGCTGATTCGTGTTCGCGCCGCCGTTGGCGACGGTAAATTTTACCATCTGAAACGCGCCTTCGTTTTTGTAGCTTTCGTGCCACGGGCGCGAAGGAAAGACGCGCAACGTGTGCTCGCCGTTGGCGACGTTGCGCAGCTCGAATTCCTGGTCGAGATTGTAATAAGCTTCATACGGCTGGTTGTCGAGAATAACGTGGATGTGATTGCCCATCTGCGTCGCCATATCTTTCATCGGCTTGTAGCCTTTTAAATCGCCGCTCAGATTCAGCTTGACCTTGACGGTCGAGCTGCTTAAGGTCGAGCCGTCGGCGGGCGCGACGATTTTCAGAACGGGCGCGGCTTGGTCCTGCTCGCCGCGCTGCGCCGACATCTCCTGAATCCTCTGCGGGCGCGCGACTTCGCTCAAGCTCGGCGCGGGCATCGGCGTCGAGTTTACATCGTCCACTTTATGATATGCGTTATTGTTATGCTGCTCGCCGCAAGCCGCGAAAATGCTGACCGTGATTAAAAATGCGAATAATTTCGTAAATTTCATAATTCTCCTTGTTCTTCTGAAAACGTTTCAACGAAGCGGAAGCCCGCGCGTGAGCAAGGGCGGAATAATTTTAGATTTTCAAATGTCGATTTTAGATTTACCGTTATTAAACGACCAATCTCAAATCTCAAATCTCAAATCGACAGTCAATTTCCGCCCTTGCTCACGCGCGGGCTTCTGCTCCTGCCGATTGCCGCAGTTCTTCAAACACTTCAAATCCGAAAACATCGACGAAATTTTTAATTATCCTGTCCTCGACTTCCGTGAGCGTCAGCTCGCGTCCCAGAATTTTTTCCATCGAAGTGACCGGCTCGCCTTCGCAGGCGATAATCCAGTTGAAAAAACTCAAATCCGTGTTGACGTTCAGCGCGAAGCCGTGCGTCGTCACCCAGCGTTTCAGATGGACGCCGATGGCGGCGATTTTTCCGTCCGGCGTGTGAACGCCCGTCAAGCCTTCGAGGCGAAAGGCTTCAATGTCGAAATCGCTCATCGTGCGAATCAAAACTTCTTCGACGTCGCGCACATAGCGGTGAACGTCTTCGCGGTCGGGCGACAGGTTTATAATCGGGTAGCCGACGATTTGCCCGAGCCCGTGATACGTCACCTTGCCGCCGCGATTCGTTTCGTAAACCGTTACGCCCAGAGATTTTAAAACCTCGGCGGTCGCCAAAACGCCCGCCATTTTCGCGCTTCTCCCCAAAGTAAAAGTATGCGGGTGTTCGAGCAGAAAAAGCGTGTCGGCTTCTTCGCGCGCGATGACGGCAGTTTCGGTTTGTTTTTGCAGGCTCAAAGCCTCGTCGTAATCGATGCGACCGGGACGGCGAACTTTTAAAGGTCTTTTATTCATCTTTGCTTATGTTAAGATTTTACTTGATGCTGTGTAAAATATGAAAATTGCCGTTCCAGTTTACGGTCAATCTTTAAGAGGGAAAAATGAATAAAAAATCAATTTTAATAAAATTCGTTGTCGTTTTGGTTTGTCTGCTCGGTTTGAGCCTGCCGGTCGCGGCGCAGAAACGCAAAACGCCCGCGCGCAAAACGACGCCGAAAGCGACGCCGACTTCTTCCGTTTCGACGCCGACAAATATGCTTGAAATCAAATCGGGCGCGGAAAAAGTTTCGACGCAGATTAAAAACGTGACGAAATTTATCTACGTGCTCGGCGGCGTGGCAAAAGGCATCGAAGATATTGATAAGGAAGCGCGCGCGGGAAAAATCTCCCGCGCGGTCGTCGATAAAAACACGCAGTATAAACAAAACGTCATTCAGAGCGTCAGAAACCTGCGCGCCGGTCTTGCCGCGCTCGAAGTCGAGTTTCGCACCAAACCCGCGTTGAAAAATTATCTGGCGAATATTCAGGGAATCACCGATTTGTCCGGCAACGCGGAAGACCAGGCAACCGGCGGACAATTTACGCAATCAGGCAAGACGCTTTTGCTGGTCGTGGAAAAATTGGCGGACACGCTGGCGGCTTTGCCGTAAATGGCGACGCGGGGATAGAGAGACGCGGAGACGCGGAGATAAATGTCGAACATTAGAAACTGCAGAGAACTTCGCGTTTATCAGAATGCATTTGAAGCGGCAATGAAAATTTTTGAAATCACGAAAACTTTTCCTGCCGAAGAAAAATATTCGATGGTTGACCAGATGCGTCGTGCCTCGCGCTCAGTTTGTTCAAACATAGCCGAGGCTTGGCGGAAAAGACGCTATCCGGCACACTTTGTCAGCAAACTGAGCGATTCGGAAGGCGAAGCGGAAGAAACCCGTGTCTGGTTAGAATTTGCATTACGCTGCAAATATATAAATCAAGAAACTTTTAGCGAACTCGACACAACTTATGATTTAATTATCGGGCAATTAGTCAAAATGATTTCCGAACCAGCCAAATGGACGATTCGCTAAAAATAGAGAGTTCGCCGTGTCCCCGCGTCGCCGTGTCTATTTCATCTAGAGTTTTTTAAATTCCGCCACTTTCTTTTCCGGCGTGCAGGCTTCAATCTCTTTTTTGCCGTTTTCCGCAACTTTTTTATCTTCGGTCGGCAGTCCCAATCTTTGGCGGATAAAGGCTTCGGCTTCGGCTTCAATCAATTCGCCGTTGACGACGAAGGCTTTATTTAATAAAACGTCGCCTTTTTTCTCCAGCTTGTTCGGTTCGAGGAAGATGTTCCACGGCGAGCCCCAGTTGCGCGTGTCGCCGGTTGCTTTGCGGTATGCGTAATGCGGAGTTTTCAGTTTCGCGTCGAGCGCGTCGGATTCGTAGACGACGGGAAAAGTGATTTTGAAGTTTTCCAGATTCGTTTTCATTTTTTCGACCGTGTCGTATTCGCCGACGCCGACGACTTCAAAGCCCTGCGCTTTGTATTTTTCGTAAAGCCTCTGCGCGACGGGCGCTTCGTTGCGCCAGTTCGGACACCACGGCGCGAAATAAACGACCATGACGAGCTTTTTGCCTTTGGCGGCGTCGCGCAGATTTATTTCCCTGTCGTCGCGCACCGATTTGTAAGTCCAATCTTTATACGAGATGTCTTTTTCCAGAATCGGCGCCTGCTCGCCCGTCTGCGCCGAAGCCGTAAACACGAAACTTAAAATTAGAATTGCGATAGATATAAGCGTTTTCATTTTTTTTTGATAACTCCCTGCGGTCAGACTAATTTTTCGGATGTCGAAACACCAGCCGCTGATTAAGATATTGAATAACAATCGCTTACCCGACCGGCGAGCCTTTCGGGATACAAATAAAGGATAAAAGCAGCCGAAACAGTCATCCGGCATTAAAAACCGCGCCGGAAAATTGTTAGACTGCTTTTGCCTTTAATGGCGTTGCTTATTCAATTATCAATGAACGGAAGCCTTTGATTGTTCAGCACCGAAGGCTTAAAATTTTTTGGAGATACGCTAATCGGCTCGGTCTCAAAAGCGCCGGAAGCATCAATCTTCGGCTTTCACTTTTGGCGGTCTGCCGGCGGCGGTTCTCCGGGTTGATTTCAATTTCTCTATCTCTTCGGCGTTAATGGCGTTATTTGAGCCGAATTTTTCCACGTCCGTTATAATGCCGTCCATAATCATCCGGCGCACCCTTCCCGCCGAGATGCCCAATATTTCCGCCGTCTCGCGCGTGGTTATTCGTTTTTTGGTTTTGCCGGAAATATTTGTCACGGTCTCACGATTGGTAATAATGCGGTGTACAGATTAACAGTCTGAGAATTGTAACGCAACTGTTTTAATTATTCTTCCGAAAAACTTATAAACTAAAGCTTTCATGGATTCGAGAGTTTTCCCGGGCGGCGGTGTTTTGGCGGGTTTTTTCTTTTCAAGTGCTTCTACTGCCCCGCGCAGAATACCTTTTCCGCGTTTATAAGAGTGAACGCTTCTCAGGTCGAATCTGTTCCGGAAAGACCGGCGGTTTGACGTTCGAGGTATTCTGCGGGAGCGTAGAATCGCGGCAGCGGTAATCGGGAAAATTTTCCTAAACTCGACTTTTCGATACCCGTATAAACCGTTTCAGTAGGTAATCGAAACGGTCATCGTATAGGAAACCGTTCTGCCGCAGGTGTTGTTCAGGGTAATGTAGTTATCGCCGGTATCCGTCGTGAAACCCAGACTGGTCGAGCCCTGGGTGAACAGCACGCAGCCGTTGCGCGAGCTGACGTTTGCCGACAGATATTGTCCCCGTCGCGCGCCGAGAACGTACTGGCGAAAGTCATTCCCGGCGACGCTTCCCGAAACGGTCGTCGAAGTTCTGCCTCTGGCAAACCGTATTCGCGTCGTCTGCGCTAAAGCGTCGCCGGTTAAACTAAGCGCAATTAAAATCAAGACAACAGTTTTGACAAGCTTTTTTTTCATTTTCATTTTTCTCCAAAAATCGATTCTTCATCGTCTTTGTGCCGCCGCCGTTAATAATTTCACCTTTGACGGTCTTCCGTGGACGATTAAATTTGCCGCCGCCGGTTATGTTTCCGCTGTTAATTATTTACTGCACAATCCTGAAACCGGCGCGCGCCGTCACCTGGTCGTAACCGCCTTTGAGCAAATAACGGAATTCATAGTTTCCCGCTCCGCGAGCCGTAAAAGTGGCTGAACAGCCGCCGCCGAGGTCTTTCACCCAATACCATTCCATATAACTATCCGTGCCGACCGGAAAATAACCGATCCAATCGCCGGGGTCAGGTTTATCGCCGGGAAAACTGAAGTAAACTTTCACTTTTTCGCCCGGTCGCGCCGTGCTGGGCGAGACGGATATGCTGTAGCTATTACTTTTATTACAACCACCGTTACTGCCGCCGCCGCTACTGCCGGCTCCGGTACCGCGAAGCCATCGAGCTGTTGGAAAAAGCCGCCGCGCTGGACCCGGAGTTTGCGCTCGCGCACGCCCGTATCGGTTATGCCTATGCCGTCACCTGGGGTTACGTCGATAAAGGCAAACCGTATCTGACGCGGGCTTTCGCGCTTTCCGACAGATTAACCGAAAAAGACCGGCTCAACATCGCCGCGTGGTACGCCATCGCTAATCTCGATTATGAAAATGCGATTCAGAGGTTTCGGGAAATCATCGAAAAATACCCGCTCGACAGCGAAGCCTACTGGCGACTCGGCAGGCTGCTCGCCGGCGAAGAGCGGCGCGATGAAGCTCTTTCGGTTTTGCGGCAGGGATTGGCGGTTGACCCGGAAAACAAAAATCTCTATAACTCGCTCGGCGGTCTGCTTTCGGTAATGGGCAAACACGACGAGGCGATTGCCGCGCATCAGCGTTATGTCGCGCTCGCGCCGAACGAGACGAACGCTTACGACAGCCTGGGCTTGAGTTATTTATGGGCGGGCGATTACGCCGCCGCCATTGAAAATTACAATCGCGCGCTGGAAATAAATCCGAATTTCGAGATTGCCCTCATTCATCTTGCCAACGCGCGGTTTCATCTCGGACAATACCGCGAAGCCGCCGGCTTATACAGGCGCTACATTTCCGTCGCGCCCGCCGACGCTGAGCGCGAGCGAGGTTATAAAGGAATTTTTAATATCCGGATGAGAATGCGCGATTTTGCCGGCGCCGAACGAAGCGTCGCCAAAATACGAGCGGTCAACGGGGAAGTTATCTGGGAAGCCTTAACGCTGGCGCACGCGCGCGGCGATGCGGCGCGGGCGACAGAATTGGAAACGCGCCTTTTAGCCCTTAACCAGCGCCACAATCGCGGCGCGCGCCTGACCGGGCGTTTTGAATTTTACCGGCGCGGCACGATAGCTCTGAAAAACAACCGCGCCGACGAAGCGATTGAGAATTTCAAAGAGGCTCTGCGCAGACAATCCCCGATTTGGGACATTGACTCGCTCGAAGACTGTCTCGCCAAAGCGTTTATCGAACTCAAACGATTTGACGAAGCAAAAGCGGAGCTTGAGCGGATTTTAGCGCTTAATCCGAATTACCCGCTTGCCCGCTTTCATCTCGCCCAGGTCTTTGAGCGAAGCAGTCAACCGGCGGCAGCCCGCGAAAATTACCGATTGTTTCTCGAAACGTGGAAAAATGCGGACGCGGACATTCCCGAAATAATTTCAGCGCGAAATTTCCTCAGCCATTGATGATTCAACAAATCATCGGTCAGGCAATCGCCTTTCATATAAAAGACGTTTTTGTCTGCTGAGCGCGTTTTGCATTTTTCACTTCCATCTTCCGAGCCAGTAAACAATATTCAGATAAATGCCCGTCAGCGCCGAAAGGCTCGCCAGCAGCGAAAAAACGATTAAAAGCGGCACCTGCCAGCCGCCCGCGAAAAAATAAAAATGCGCCTCGCGGAAAAATCTGGTTTTCCGCGACGGCGGCGCGGACATCTGCGCTTCGCCCGTTTCGGCGTCGACGAAAATCGAATCCGCGCCCAGCCCGCCGATTGATTGATACTGCGGTCTGCCGTCTTTCATCAGCAAAGTCAAAGCCGTCGTCGGCAGAGTTTTTCCCGATAGCTCGTCGGCTTTCCGCATCGCTTCCGCCGGAGCGATTTTCACGCGCGAAGCATCGATTTTTTCGATTGTGCCGCCTTCGACCGTGTTCGGCAAAGCGTATAGAAAACCGCTCAAAGCCCACGCCAGAACCGGAATCGCGGCGAAAAGCCCGAGCCACAAATGTAGTTTATAAATTAGTTTCTGCATATTTTTGAAATGACAGATTAGCATAATGCGGAATGCGGCAGCGATGAACGGAAGAAAGTTTTGAGTTTTAAGTTAAGCGAGAATCTTTAATTCAAAGTTCAAAATTCAAAATTAATTCCGCGTTCATCGCTGCCGCATTCATCATTCCGCGTTCCGCATTTATTTGTGTTAATCTGTGATTTCATTTCTTTTTGTAAAATTAGGAGATTTTCTAAAACAATGAGCAATCAAACGACCGTATCAGACATTTTTCGCCGCGCATTGGAAATCAGACAGGCAAATCCGAACGGCTCTTATAAGGACGTCAAATCGCAAATCGTCAGCGAATTCGGCGGCAAAACGTTTCCGACGACCGCCAGTTTGACGATTCCCGAATACGACAACATCGCGCCCGAAGAAGATTGGACTGCCGGTTTGCCGATTGTCCTGCGCGGAATTCAGATGAAAGATTGGAGCGAAGTCGCGCACGGCATCATCATCAGCCTCGAACAGGTGGAAAATTACCCGAAAGAATCCGGGCGCGAAGACGACCCCGAAAAAGAATGGCGCAACCGCCACAAAGGCATCAGTGAAGCCGAAGAAAAAAATCTGAGCAAATGGATGCCCGAAGAATTGCTGGCGGTCGCGAAAAGAAACGTGAAAAGCTGATTAAAACAGGAGAATTTACAGGGATAGCAAGATAAACAGGGATTATTTATTATTTTCTTTTTATCCCTGCTAATCCTGTCATCCCTGTAAATTTTTTCTTGAAATGAACAAAATCAAAATCCTGATTATCGAAAACGAAACGCTCGTCCGCGTCGGCATCTGCACGATTTTGGAAGCGGAAAAGGATTTTGAGATTGTCGGCGACGCGCGGACAAGCGACGAAGGTTTTCGTTTGTTTCGGCAGAAACACCCGGACGTGACTTTGATGAGTTTGCGCCTGCCGGAGTCTTGCGCCGTCGACGAAATCGGAAATTTTCTCGAATTTGCGCCGAAAGCGAAGATTATCATTCTCGCTTCGCACGCGGGCGACGCCGAAATCAATCGCGCTTTGGCGGGCGGCGCTTACGGCTATATTTTGCGCAATATTTCCGAAAGCGAATTAACAAAATCGATTCGCACGGTCGCCGCCGGCAAAAAATATATTCCGGGCGAGATTGCCACGATTTTAAGCGAAAATCTCGGGCGCGATACGCTCACGCCGAGCGAGCAGCGCATCCTGGAAATGATTGTCGCCGGACAGTCGAACAAGGAAATCGCCTTTGCTTTAAACGTTTCCGAAAACACGGTCAAAACTCACATCAAAAACATCTTCGAAAAGCTCGCCGTCTCCGACCGCACATCAGCCGCCACTTCCGCTATAAAACGCGGTTTAGTCCGCGTTGACCTTTAATCAGCTACGGTCGGAACCGCCTGCGGTAGCGGGCGGTTGAACGCGAGCTTATCAAAGCGCGAAAAGCGTTAAAATAAATTCAAACATTTCAGACTCCAATCTTCAACCGCCCGCTACCGCAGGCGGTTCTGACTTCACCCGAAAGTATGAGAAAAATTTCCCCTTCTATAATGATTTCAAAGCAAACTTTTTTCGCTATTCTAAAAACATAGAATTTATTGAGAATAGAGGAAAAATCAATGATTAAAGTCAGACGAGCAAACGAACGCGGACACGCCAATTACGGTTGGCTGGACACTTATCACACATTTTCATTCAACACCTATTACGACCCGCGCTTTATGGGCTTTCGCACCTTGCGCGTGATAAACGAAGACCGCGTCGCGGCGGGCGAAGGCTTCGGCACGCACGGGCACGCGAATATGGAAATCATCACCTACGTGACCGAAGGCGCGCTGGCGCACAAGGATTCGACGGGCGGCGAAGAAACCCTGCGCCCGCACGAGGTGCAGCGAATGACCGCCGGAACGGGAATCCGCCACAGCGAATTTAATCCTTCGGCGACCGAAAGCACGCATCTTTACCAGATTTGGATTCTGCCGGAAAAGGACGGCTTAACGCCCGGCTACGAGCAGACGTTTTTCGCGCCCGAAGAGAAAAAAGGAAAGCTCCGCCTTGTCGCTTCGCGCGCCGGAACCGACGGCTCGGTGAAAATCAACCAGGACGTTTCGCTTTACAGCTCGATTCTCGCGGCGGGCGAAGAAGTTTCGCATAACTTGGCGGAAAATCGTTACGGCTGGCTTCAGGTCGTCAAGGGAAAACTGGAAATCAACGGCGAAGCTTTAAACGCCAGCGACGGCGCGGCAATCAGCGACGAACGAGAACTGAAAATCAAAGCGCTCGAAGATGAAACGGAATTTCTGCTTTTCGATTTAAACTAATCAAAAAAGAGAGTGATAGGTGATAGGTGATAGGTGATGAGGAGAAAAAGTTTCTTCCTTATCACCTATCACTTTTTACCTGTCACTTGTTTATAATGATTTTATGAAAGCAGTCTACGTCAGGGAATTCGGCGGCGTCGAAAATCTCGAAATCCGCGAGGTCGAAAAGCCGCCGAAAGCTGCGGGAAAAGAAGTTCTGGTTAATGTTAAAGCGTCGGCTTTAAATCGCGCCGACCTTTTGCAGCGGCGCGGTTTTTATCCCGCGCCGCCTGGTTTTCCCGAAAGGATTTTAGGTTTGGAGTTTGCGGGCGAAGTCGCCGAAACCGGCGAAAACGTTTCCGAACTCAAAACCGGCGACCGCGTTTTCGGCATCACGGCGGGCGGCGCGCAAGCCGAATTGCTGCTCACCGATGAAAGTCTTCTGGCGCGGATTCCCGAAAATCTAAGCTTCGTCGAAGCCGCCGCTGTCCCCGAAGCGTTTATCACCGCGCACGATGCTTGTTTTACGTCAGGCGAATTGAAAGCGGGCGAAACGCTTTTGATTCACGCGGTCGGCTCCGGCGTCGGGCTTGCCGCTTTGCAGTTGGCGAAAGCGCGAAATATTAAAACAATCGGGACTTCGCGAACGCCCGACAAACTCGAAAAATGCGTCGAATTCGGACTTGACGAAGCGATTCCGGTTGCGGAAGAAGCGAATTTTGCCGAAATCATCAAAGAAAAAAATCAGGGCAAAGGCGTCGATGTGATTCTGGATTTGGTCGGCGCGAAATATTTGCAGGCGAATCTGGAAAGCTTGAATTTAAAGGGCAGGCTCATTTTAGTCGGCACGACCGGCGGCGCGCGAGCGGAATTGAATTACGCTTTGGTGATGTCAAAACGCCTGAAAATTATCGGAACGGTTCTGCGCTCGCGCCCGGCGGCGGAAAAGGCGGAAGCGACGCGAAAATTTGCGGCAGAAGTCGTGCCTTTGCTGGCAGGCGGGAAAATCCAGCCGAATATCGACAAAGTTTTCACGCTCGAACAAATCCGCGAAGCGCACGAATATCTGGAATCAAACGCGAGCTTCGGCAAAGTCGTTCTGGAATTTTAGCCGCGAACAAAAAGAAAATTAGCCACGAACAAACACGAAAAAGCACGAACAAAAAGAAATTTAGCCACGAAAGAACACGAAAAAGCACGAAAAAAGAATTAAAAAATCAGCCCACGAAACACGCGAAACAAACGACAAATAAAAACAAATACTGAAATTTTATTTATTTTACCTTTCGCGCCTTTCGCGTCTTTCGCGGGCTGATTTCCTTCTTTTCGTGTCTTTTTTCGTGCCCTTTCGTGGCTAATTCTTCTGCCCCGAGATTCGCGCGGCGGCTTCGTCGGTGACGATGCACAAGCCGGAGATGTTCTGTTTTTGCAGTTTTTCCAGCCAGTTTCGCGCTTCGGCGTAGGGCAAACCGTAAACGGCGACCGACTCGAAGCTCACGACCGACCAGCGCGGCTCGTTCAGCTCGCTCGAAATCTCGCTTTCCGTCGCGGCGGCGGTTGGCGCGTTTTGTTCTTTGTCTTTTTCAGACGTCCGTTTCGTCATCTTTGTGCCTGAATTTAACATAATATCCCTTTGATTGTAAAAGTTTTAACAAAGTTGCATTTTCAGAAAAACGCTCCTTCGTTACATCTCTAACACTATTAAGTTATAATTTCGTTAACAAAATGAATTTCGCCGAAACAATTTTTTTGACCGGCTTTCCCGGCTTTATCGCCGGAAGGTTAGTCGAGCGGCTGGCAAATCGCACGACGCAGTTTTTTCTGCTCGTCCAGCCGGCGCTGGTCAAAAAAGCGATGAATGATGTCGAAAATATCGCGCGCGAAACGCGTGTTCCGCTCGAAAATTTTGCTTTGATTGAAGGCGATATTACGCAGGAAAATCTCGGAATTTCCCCGGAGGATTTGGAAACCATCCGGAGCGAAACGACGGACGTTTATCATCTCGCCGCGATTTACGATTTGGCTGTGCCGCGCGAAATCGCTTTTAAAGTCAACGTCGAAGGCACGAAAAACGTCAACGAATTCGTCAAGACGCTCGCGAATCTGCATCGCTACAATTACGTTTCGACCTGTTACGTCGCCGGAAAACGAAAGGGCGAAATTTTCGAAAACGAGCTGGAACACGACGCCGGTTTTCGCAATTTTTACGAGGAAACGAAATATCTGGCGGAAGTGGAAGTCGAACGATTGAAAGGCGATTTGCCCGTGACGATTTTTCGCCCGTCGGTCGTCGTCGGCGATTCGCGAACCGGAGAGACGGCGAAATACGACGGAATTTATTATCTGATTCAATACCTGCGAAAATCTCCGGCGCTTTTGCGTTTTATAAATGTCGGAAATCCGCAGGTCAAGCTGAATCTCGTGCCGGTTGACTTTGTGGTCGAAGGCATCGCGACGCTGGCGAAAGATGAAAACGCGGCGGGCAAAACCATCGCGCTCGCCGACCCGAATCCTTTGACGACCGAGCGGCTTTTCGAAGCGATTATCGGGGCGCTGACGGGCAAAAAATCCTTGATAAAACCGCCGCCCGCGCTCATCGAAAAATCGCTGATGCTGCCGTTTTCGCCCGCGATTACCGGCTTGCCGCATTCGGGCGTGCCGTATTTTTTTCTGGCGCAGACTTACAATACGCGCGTTGCCGACGAGCTGCTTTCGCCGCACGCCGTAACGTGTCCGAATTTTTCGTCTTACGTGAAAAATCTGCTCGCCTTTGTCGAAAAAAATCCCACGCTTTAGAAATCTTTACATTCAGGAAAGCATATTTTTCGCCCGCCGCGTCATCATAGCCAGTAACTTAGGGAAAAATTATGTTTTTGTCACGAGTCAAATTTTCGCTTTTCGTCGTCGGATTGCTTTTCGTTTTTTCGGCGAGCGTGTGGGCGCAATCGGGAAATACGCGTCGGGCTGAGCCGACGCCGACGCCGCCCGAACAAGTCGAAAGAGTCGATACGGAAGAAATCAAGCTGAATATTTCGGCTTTCGACCCGAACGGAAAATTCGTTTCCGATTTGCGCATCGAAGATTTGGTTATCAACGAAGACGGGCGGCTTCACCAGCCGACGAGCGTGCGCCGCACGGCGGCAAACGTTTTGATTCTGCTGGACGTCGGCAACGAAATCGCCTACGCGAAACGCCGAGCCGCGACTTCGGCGGCGGCGATAGGTCTGGTCAACGCGCTGCGCGAAAACGATTCATTCGCCGTGATGCAATACGGCGATAAGGTCGAAATCCTGTCGGATTGGACAAAAGATAAAGCGGCGATTTTAAACGTCCTGAACGACAAAAAACTCGGCTACGGCAAACGCTCGGTTTTTAATCAGGCGCTCACGACAGCCGTCGATTTTTTCCGAAAAACGCCGACCGAAAATCGTCATCTGGTTTTGATTTCCGACGGCGTCGATACTTTTAACGATGCGCGCGCCAAGAATCAGGCAATCAAAAATCTTCTGTCGTCCGACATCAACGTTCACGTTATCAGCTATACAAAGCTTCAGCAAAATGCCATTACGATGCCGAAAACCAGAAACAGCAGCGTCAGCCGCCCGAAAGCCAACGACCTGCCGCCGGGCGCGGAAATCCCGATTCACGGAACGACGCCGACCTATACGGTCGCCACAATCAATCTCGACCGCGAAATGATGCGCAAACGCCGCGAGCAAATCGCCCGGCTAAAAACCAGCGAGCAATTTCTGGAGACGCTTGCCGCCGACACGAACGGCGAGATTTTTCTGCCGGAAAGCGTCGATGAAATGGTCGATAAAACCGCGCAGCTGGCGAAAAATATCGACTCGCAATACGTCGTCACATACACGCCGAAACGCCCTCTGAATGAAGCCGACGACGGCGAAACGCGCCAGATTGAAGTCTCGTCCAGACGCGCCGGAATCGACGTTCAAGGTCGCCGCAAGCTGGTCGTCATAAGCAACAAAAAGCCTTGAGCCAGTTATTAGACACACTGGAAAAAAAGCCAGTCCCGGCTTTTTAAGTCGAAATAAAAAAAGCTTCGTTTGAATTCAAACGAAGCTTTTTTTATTTGGCTCGTTTCGCGCGAAACGATTATTTCAGCGTTACCGCGCGCGAAGCCTGACCGCCGAAGCTGCTGCGGACGGTGATGTTTTGCGGGTTGACCGACCAGCTAAGGTCTGCGCTGTAGCGCCCGCCGCCGTTGTTGGTCAGCGTGCCGATGATTTGTCCGGTTGACGTGACCAGAACCTGCATCACGGCGTTTGTCCGCGTGCTGGTCGCTTCGACGCGCAGACGACGATTTCCCGAATCATATTCCGCGCGCTGCACGGCGACCGTATCATTGGCGGTCGTCGCGGCAGGCGTCACGGTCAACGTCGCCGAGCGCGACAATCCGTTTAAAGATGCGCCAATCGTCGCGGTAAACGTGGACGAAACCGAACCGGTATTAACCGTGAAGCTCGCGCTCGCCGCGCCCGCCGGAACGGTCACGCTTGCCGGAACGCTGACCAGCGGCGCGCTCGAGCTCGAAAGCGAAACGGTCGTCGGCGTCGAAGCCGCCGCGCTCAGCGTAATCGTGCCTTGCGAAGTGCTTCCGCCCGTCACGGTCGAAGGGTTTAAAGTTAAGCCTGTAATCGAAGGCGCGGGCGTTGACGGCGGCGTCACGGTCAGAACCGCGCTTTGCGTCGAGCCGCCGTAAGTCGCCGTGATTGTAATCTCGGTCGGCGCGGCAACTGTCGTCGGAGCGACATCGGCAAACGCGCTTAATTGTCCCTCAAAATTCGTGCGAATCACGCGCGGAACCGTAAGAACCGCCGGGTTGCTGCTCGAAAGATTAATTCTCGCGCCTTCGAGCGGCGAGCCGGAAGCCAATGTAACCGTTATGCGCACGCCGATATTGCTGCCGCCGACCACGGTCGAGGGCGAAAGCGTGACCGAAGAAATCGGGATATTCTGCGACGGCGCGGCGACCGTTAAGGGAGCTGTTTTCGTCACGCCGCCGTAGCTCGCGCTGACATTGACGTCCGTTGTTATACCCGTATTATTTGACTGAACGGGAAAGCTCGCGGTCGTTTGCCCGGCTGGAATCGTGACGCTCGAAGGCGTCGAAACCAGATTCGGATTATCGTTTGAAAGCACGACGAAAGCGCCGCCCGCCGGCGCGACGTGTCCGGTCGCCAGAGTGACGACGCCGGTCGTATCGTCGCCGCCGAAAACCCCGTGCGGCTGCAGCTGAATCGAGCCGACCGAAAGCGGCGTGCTTGGCGGCGTAACGGTTAATGTTATGCTGCGCGAGCCGAGCGTCGAATTGCGCGCCGTAATAGTCACGGTTCGCGTCGTCGTGACCGGCGATGTTTCCACCAGCACGCGAATATTCGTCGTTCCGCCGACGATGCCGAGCGGCGTGCTCGTCGTGTTTGTTCTCGGAGCGGCAACGGACGAGTCGCTGCTCGTCATCGTAAAGGTCGTGAGTCCGGTCGGCGCGACGGCGTTAGGCGCGAGCGGAATGTTAATCCACGCGCTTTCGCCGCCGACCACGCTCGTCGGCGCAACAGTCATCGTGCCGAGCGCGAAACGCGCGGGAGCGACGCCGGTCGTGTTTATCGCCGTAAAAATTCCGGCGAAAGTGCCGCCCATTGCGGTAAAGTATTGTCCGGCGAGATCGAGCTTGCCGTCGTTGTTAAAATCAGCCAGAACCGGATTCCAGCCCGACAGGATGACTCTGCCGTTGACGGGCTGAAAATAGCGCGCCATCGTCTGAAAAGTGCCGTCGCCGTTGCCGTATAAAATGCCGTACATTCCCAGCGTCGTGCCGCCCGCGCAGCAATAACTGAGTCCGACGACGACGTCGAGCCTGCCGTCGCGGTTAACGTCGCCGACGGTCAGCGTCGCGCCGCGCTGCTGATTCGGGTCGGTAATCATCGTCGTCGCGTTGAAAGTGCCGTCGCCTCTGCCCAAAGCGATTCCGACTTTGCTTTCGCCGTCGGCAGCAATTGCCAAATCCTGAATCGAATCGCCGTTAAAATCGCCGACGGCAACGTCCGTGTTGTCGGTCGTGGAAACCGTAACGACATCAGGCATCTGTCGAAACGTGCCGTCGCCGTTGTTCAGAAGAATGAAAACTCTGCCGCCGATTCCGCTCGCTATCGCTAAATCAGGGATGCCGTCGCCGTTAAAATCGCCGACCGTCGCTTTATCCATTCCCGTGCCGGCAGCCATCCGGCGCGGCGCGTTGAAAGTGCCGTCGCCGTTGCCGTCGAAAAACGCCACGGTTTGCGAATTGACGCAGCCATTGACGCAAACCAAGCCGTCGGTCGTCATCAAATCCAATCTGCCGTCGCGGTTAAAATCGGCGGCGACCATTGAATCGGGCGTGGCGCTTGAGCCGGTCGAAAATCTTTCCAGCGGCTGAAAATTCCCGTCGCCGCTGCCGAGAAAAACGGCGATTTGATACGCCGCGTTTATCGCTATCGCCAGGTCGGTTTTGCCGTCGCCGTTAAAATCTCCTTTGACGACGTTCATCGCCGACGCCGCGCCGCCCGGCGTGACAAGCGGATACGTCGCGCCTTTTTGAAACGAGCCGTCGCCGCCGCCGTGATAAATTTCAAGATTCAGACCGACGGCGGCAATATCGGTTTTGCCGTCGCCGTTAAAATCGGCGGTCGTCAGATATTGTCCGCCGGTTTGCATCATCGTGCCGCGAAAGGTAACGGCTTGCGCCGACGCGCTCAGAGCAGAGCCTAAAACCGTCAGGACGCAGAACAAAATCGTGAGCAGTTTCCCGTAGAATGGGCTTCTATTTTTAGTCATTTCGTTTCTCCAAAGCTTTGTTATTTCTCGAAATACAGAATTTGTGATAAAGCTCCGCGCATTTCCTGAGAGAACCGGGAGCGGCGCTTCAATGACTAACAGTCACGGCGCGGCATTGTAAAAGACAAACCGACTTTAAAAAATATCAGAGCGCGTCAGGTTTTTATTTATGTCCTAAAAACAACAATCCGGACAAATCTCAAGTTTTTCTCAACTGCCGGATTGTAATCTTATAATGCGGGAAAAATTTCTATCGAATCAGTCCACGATGTATTGACTTGTTTTGCTGATTTTAAGCCGGCGGAGCGCGGCGCTTAAAAAAAAGTATTGTTTATTATTTTTAAAGCTATATAATCAGTAATCCAAGCAAAAAAACCGATTTAAGTTTCCGAGAGACTTTTCTCCGCGCAGTAATGCGAATTCTGCGGCGGAGCAAATTGTAAATTGTTTTTACAAATTGGATTTTGTCGCCCATCGATAAAGGATTAAAGCAAGAGATTTGAGCAGGGGGAATAAAGGGTGATAGGTCGAAAACCCGGTTTGAGCGTTCTTATTTTATTAATGCTCGCCGGAATACAATGCGCGACGAGAAGCGCGACCGAGCCGCCGCGAGATATCCTGGGCATCGGCATCGGTATGACGCGGGCGGACGTGCAGAAACGCCTCGAAGAAATCGCCTTTTTCGAGCGCAGTGAAAGAAAGAATCAACAAGTCTGGCGGCTGAAAGACGACCCGCATTACAGCCATCTCGCCGTCGGTTACGACGCAAATAATCAAATTCGCTATATCACCGCCTTTGCCGACAAGGCGAAAACGCAGATTCCGTTTTCCGACATCGGAAATCTCTCCAAAGCCAAAAAAGAAATAATCGAACAACATCACACATACGTCTGGGAAGTTCCGGCGACGGGCGCGTCTCCGGCTTATTTCGTCAATGTTTACGGCGATAATCCGAAATTTTTGACGACCTGTTCGCTGAGTAAAAAGTCGACGCCGAACAAATCGGAGGCTGAAGAAGAGGAAGAAGAAGATTAAGAAATCGAAACAAATTCGATTCTCATATCTGGCGGATTTTTCGGGAAAATTTTAAATAAAAAGGACGTTAATTATGAAAAACAGAAATTCACGGCACGATTGGCAAAAGGCTGTCCTTTATCGCGTGGTCTTATGCGCGTCGCTTTTGACCTTCGGGTTCATCAGTTTATCGCCGATTCGTCCGGTCAAGGCATCGGCTCCGCAAAGCGATACGATAAATTCGACGGTCGGCTCGGCGGTCAGCTGGACGGGAGACGCGCCCGGTGCGCCGCCGGCGGCAAACGGCGAATCGACCTGTCAGGACAATCCGCTGAATACGCCGCCGACCAGTCCCGGTCTGAACTGTGATGTTTTCACGCTTAACGTCAGCGGAGTTCCGGCGGATTGGGCGGGCAAACGCGTGCGCGTCAGATTTACGTGGAACACGATAGCGACCGATTACGATATGGTCGTTCGCCGGGAATCGGGGATGACGCCGGGCTATCAGGCGGCGGAAGATACGTTTATCATCGATTCCGGTCGCGGGCAGAGCACGCTGGAAGAAGCCGTTTTCAGCCCGCAGGACAGCGGCACGGGCACTTATTACGTGCGCGCCATTTATTTTGCCGGCGGCGGACCGCCAGACCAGTATCACGGCACCGCCACAACTTTTTCCGCCGTCAGCAATACGCCTGCCGCTTCCTGCGCTCTGCCGGGCTACGATAATTACCAGCCGCCGGTCGGCTTCCCGAACCGCGACAACGCGGGCGAGCCGTCCATCGGAGTTAACTGGAACACCGGCAACGTTTTATTCCAGGAGCGCCTGACTTCCGTGCGAGCTACTTTCAGCGATTCGACTTCGCCCGCCGACCCGGTCAGCGGCGTGATTTGGTATGCCAACCGAGTGCCGGCGGAAAGAACCGGACTCGACCCGATTTTGTTCACCGACCGCGAAACGGGACGCACGATTGGCGGCGAATTAGGACCGGACGGCGCGACCAACGGCGGCATTTCCGACGACGACATTTCCACTTTTATCCAGACGTTTCAAACGGGCATTACGCAGGGCTTCGACCACCAGACAATCGGCGGCGGTCCGCCGAAGCCGGGAATTCCCGGACGGCAGCCGACGACCAGTTACCCGCATTTGTTTTATTACGCTTCGCAGCAGAATGCGCTGGCGACAGTCGCGACCAGCTTCGACGGCGGATTGACTTATGTCGGCGCGGTTCCGGCATACACCCTTTTGCAGTGCAGTAATCTGCACGGGCATATCAAGGTCGCGCCGGACGGCACGGTTTATCTGCCGAATAAAAGCTGCGGCAGCAAAGCGGCGGTGGTCGTTTCCGAAGATAACGGTTTGAACTGGAGCGTGCGTCCGATTCCGACCGCCAGCAACGGCGACGACGACCCTTCGGTCGGCATCGGCGCGGGCGGTAAAATTTATGTCGCTTACACCGCCGTCAACGGGCATCCGCACGTCGCTGTTTCCGACGACAAAGGCTTGACCTGGCACGACGACACCGACCTCGGTCCGTTGACGACTTCTTTTCCGACCGGCGGAGCGCTCCGGGTGTCGGTCTTTCCGGCGGCAGTCGCGGGCGACAATAATCGCGCCGCCGTGTTTTTCCTTGCCACGAATTCAGCCGACCCCGACAATCCGACCGGCACGGACGGCGAAGATACCGCGCCGGGCAACGCGACCGACGATTTTGCCGGAACGTGGTACCCGTTTATCGCGACGACCTGCGACGGCGGCGTAAGCTGGACGGTCGTGCGGGCTGATAATGACCCGCTCCGCCCGGGATTGAAAAATCCGGTGCAGCAGGGCGTGATTTGTAAAAACGGCACGACTTGTCCCGGACCGCCGACGACCGTCGATACGCGCAATCTGCTCGATTTTAACGACGTCACCGTTGACCGGAAAGGACGCATTTTAGCGGCTTACGCCGACGGTTGTATTACCGGCGACTGCGTCAGCCTGCCCGACAACAGCACGACGAGAACCGGAAATAACGGGACGGCGACCGCCACTATTATCCGGCAGCGAAGCGGGATGCGGCTGTTTGCGGAATTCGACCCGGCAAGTCCGGCGGCTCCGCTGCTTTCGCCGCCCGTGCAAATCAGGGAAAGTAAAAAGGGCAACGATTTGACCTGGGCGACGCCTGACAATAACGGCTCGGCGCTGACGGTTTATCGCATTTATCGCGGCACGGTCGGCGGCAAGGAAACAAAGATTGCCGAAGTTAAGGCGAATGTTAATTCATACCAAGACCGGAAACGGCGGCGCGGCGTGAAGTATTACTATCACGTCACGGCGGTCAATGCCTACGGCGAAAGCCCGCAAGGCTCGAAAATCTTTGTTTCAAAAGGTTAATGGTCTAAACCGCTAGCGCAAGCGGAAGAGTGAAATCCATATGGTTTATTTCATTCTTCCGCCGGTTTCCCGATATTTCGGAATGAAAAGAAGATTCCCGAACTTGGGTGTTCAGGAATGAGGAAAACGAGATGAAAAACACAAGAAATCGTAATCAATCGGCAGAGGCACGCACATTTTTACGCTCATTATTGCCTTATGTTTTGGCGCTCGCCAGTCTGGGACTAATCTTTTTCGCGGTTCCGGCGAGCCAGGTCAGAGCCGCCGTCTTTACCGTCACTAATCTGGATGACGACGGCGCGGGAAGCCTGCGTCAGGCGATTATTTCCGCCAATTCCAGCGCCGGAGCAGACCAGATTCAGGTGAATGCGGGCGTCGGCACAATCAATCTTGTGTCGCCGCTGCCCGTTATTACCGACACGGTCTCGATTATCAATCTGAATACCGGCAGCGGCAGAGTCGAGCTGAACGGTCTGGCGACGCAATCAATCGGAGCGGCTTCCATCGGGTTTGATATTCAGGCTCCGAGCTGCGAAATACGCGGTTTTGCCGTTAATCGTTTCGGCGAAGCCGGAATCCGTGTCGGACCGAACGGCAGCGGAACGATAATTCATCAGAATTATATCGGCACGGATATTGACGGAACTTCGGTAAATTGTCCCGACGCGGCGCATCCGTGCGGCAATATTAATCGCGGCATATGGGTCAACGGCGCGAACAATGTGCAAATCGGAACGGTCGGCGCGAGCGGCGTTCCCAATTCGATTTCGGGCAATATCGGGCGCGGCATCGTCGTCGGCAGCGCGACGGTCGGCGCAGCGGTGGTGAACGGCGCGGCAATTATCCGCAACAACTTTATCGGAACCGACAATTCGGGCAACGCCGACCTCGGCAACACGCAGGAAGGCATTTTGATTGCGGGCGCCTCCGGCAGTCAAATCGGCGGGACGGGCAACAGCAATGACCGCAACGTGATTATCGGCAACGGCTCGCACGGCATCTCGATTATCGCCGATACGAGTCCGGGCTTGAATGTTCCCGCCTCGAACAACACCGTGCAGGGCAATTACATCGGCTACACGCTCGGCAGCAACACGACGACGCCGAACGACGGCAGCGGCGTTATGATTCAAGGCTCGAATAACGTCGTCGGCGGCACGACCACGAATACGCCGAATATCTGCGACGGCACTTGTAACGTTATCTCCGGCAATAAAGCGAACGGCGTTACGCTTGCTACCAGTCTTGCCACGGGAAATGTCGTGCAGGGAAATTACATCGGCGTCGGCTCAAACGGCACGACTTCGCTGCCCAATCGCAGCAACGGCGTGCAAATCTCGAATCTGTCGGGCGGAAACGTTATCGGCGGAACGACCGGCGCGATTCCGGGCGCGTGCCGCGGCGCGTGCAATATTATCGCCAATAACGGCGATGCCAACGCGTTTACCGCCAAATCGGGAGTTTACGTTGACGGGACGGGCAGCGTCGGGAATGCCATCCGCGCCAATTCGATTTTCAATAGCGGCGGCATCGGCATCGACCTCGGCATCAATCCTCCGCTTCCGCCGACGACGGTGATGGCGACCGGACAAACCGCCAACGATGCGAGCGACACCGACACCGGAGCGAACAATCTGCAAAACTTTCCGACTATCAGCGCCGCTTACACGTCCGGTCTTATCCTGGGAACGCTGAACAGCACCGCCGCGACTAATTTTGCGATTGATTTCTACCTGAATACAAATACCGACGGCTTGGCAAACAGCGAAGGCAGAACTTATATCGGTTCAAAAAACGTCACGACGGACGGCGGCGGCAACGCGAGCTTCAGTTTTAACTCGCCGGTTGCCTTAGCCCTCGGACAATATGTGACGGCGACGGCGACCAGCCTGACCACGCCGTTTGCGCCGCAAGCCGTCGGCGATACTTCAGAGTTTTCCAGCCCGCAGATAGTCGCGACCGCGCCGCCGACGGCTGCTCCAGCGCATCTCGGCGGAAGAATTACAAACAGCGCAGGCGCGGAAATCGCGGGCGCAATCGTTTACCTGCGTCGCCCGTCGGGCAAAATTATTAAAGCGATAACCAATGCCAAGGGATTTTATGTTTTCGAAGTTCCGGTCGGCGAGACGTATATTATTACTCCGGCTCCGTCCGGGCAGTATGATTTCAGTCCGTCCAATAAAGTCGTTTCACATCTGGAAGAGAAAACGGATGTCGATTTTATCGCCGACTTAAAGCTTAAGAAAAAGCGCGGACGCTTATGAAAGCTTGATAAACGTAAAATATTCAGGCTCGAAATTGACTCTTTTCGCACTTTGAAAAGAGTCAATTTTTTATCATTTCAGGCTTTGTCCAAAAACAACAAAAATTCCGAAACGGTCTTGAGTTTAACTGCGTGCCCGCTTGAATTCGGGATTAAGCTGGATGGCTCTTTGAAAGTGTTTTTCGGCGAGCGCGTTCATTCCGACATTTTGCAGACGGAGTCCGACCACCCAATGAAAAAGCGGGTCGGCGGGTGTTGACTGGTCGGCTTGTTTTTCATATGCAGCGGCGATTTCGGGCTGTCCCTGAGAGGCGGCGGCACCGGCGAGAAGATTATTCGCCAGCGGGAGATTTTTATTTTGCTTGACGGCATCGCTCCAAACCGAAACGGCTTCCTCGCGGCGATTGAGCTGCCAAAGCGATTCGCCTTTTTCCTCGCGGGCGACAACTAAATCGGGGCGCTCCGTGATTGCCTCTTCGAGATTCGTTAAAGCCTGCTCGTAACGTCCCAGACGATTGAGGATTGCGCCGCGATAATAGAGACTCAAGGCTTTCGCCTGCCCGCCTTGATACGCGGCGGCTTTGTCGAGCAATTGGATGGCTTGCTCGTCGTTGCCGGACAGATACTCAATCCACGCGAGCTTTGACAGCGCTTCTTTATTGACAAACAAACCGGCACCGAAAGCGGCGTGAAAATGTTTTTTTCCGGCTGTGATGTTCTGATTATCGCTCCCGCTGAGCCAGCGCGCGGGATTTGTCCGCGCCAGAGCGAGCTCGTCCGGAATTCGAATGTTTTCATACGCGCGACGTCCCGCAAATTCGTGATAGACGACCCAGCCGCTATGCGCGTTCAAGCCAATCCAGAGCAGCGCGAAACTCAGAAACGCCCATCCGGCTTTGCGCATTTTGCCCGCCGATTTCAGATTAAAACGATAGAAAGATAAATCGCCCGCCCGCAGTAATCTTAACGTTCTGACCGCGAGAAACGTCGTGATTGTCGCGATTCCGAGCGCCATCAGCATCGGAACGAGCTGGTAGACATCCCAGACGGCGAGAAAGCTCGCCAGAAAGACGACCGCGCCGACGATTTCTTCAGTCCAAGTCAGCGAATAATTTTTGGCAAACGCTTTCGAAACGGCGACCGCAGGCTTTCCGAAACCGAAATACAGAGCGTCGTTCGGGCAGACGCTGACGCAGTCCATACATTTCATACAGCCCGCATCGACGACCATGCCGTATTGTTTGACTTCCGCGTGAACCAAAACGTTTGAAGTGCAGACCGCCGTGCAGTGCCCGCAGCTGTTACAGGCGTCGGTAACGCGAATTTTTCCGGGCGAAAGCCGGTCGGCTAAAACGAAGACGCCGCCGTAAGGACAGGCGTAGGTGCAGAAACCTTTCTGCCCCAGAAAATAGACGGTCATAAATCCGCAGACGAAAAGAAAAGGAATAGCGACCAGAACGGGCGGAAAAGTTTCCCAGAAATTGCTCGTCACCAGATGATTAGTCCATTCGGGAATAAGCGGCTCGTTTTTCGGTTTGGTGAAAAATCTAATTATGCTCGGGTAAACGAACATATAAAACGCGACGATGATGGGCACGAACATCAGCAACCGCGAGCGAAACGGCTTCGGTTTGAGTCCGAATTTCTTTAAAAGCCACGCGCAGAAATCCTGAAGGGCAACAATATGGCAGCCCCAGCCGCAGACAAAGCGCCCGAAGATTAAGGTCGCTAAAATCGCTAAACTAAAGAAGATAAATCCTGCATTAATTGCGCCGCGCTGGAGCGTCGCCATCGATTCGGAAGGCTCAATCGGCGAAATCGTCTGTCCCGTCAGACGCCACTGAATGACGTGCGCAATCATTAATAAGGTCAGCGTAATGAGAGCGACGGCGCGCCAGCGGCTCGCGCGTGAGTCGCGAATACCGCCCGTTTGAGGCGCGGAATTTTTTAAAACCGGAAGCTCGATCGAACGCTTTTTCTTCACTTCCTGGCTCGTGCAACCATCTTTCATAAATTGATATAAGTTTCGTGCGCCGGCGAGGCTGGCAGAAACAAACATTATACCTCGACTTGATTAAAGCACCTAAACAGTGTATAAACGAAAGTCTACATCTACGTGACTGAAAAGTTAAAATCCACGTAACGGATACAATTTAAAGTTCCACTTGGCAAAGCCTGAGCGGCTGAAATCTGAAATTATGTTAAAAACAATTGTTATCGCTTTACTGCCGTTGTTTGCATTCTTTGGCAACGGTTCCAGTAATTTATTAACCGGGTTGAATCAAAATGCACGACCGAGCAATACCGTAACCCTTGAAAAAATGATTGTGGCGAACGCGGGCGTCACGATGGATCTTAATTTGAGCCGGCTCAACGGAACCGGTTCCGTCGGGAAAGAATCCGGCAGGTCGACCGCTTTGCGTTTTGACGCCGAGCGCGATTCTTTTTTTACGATTATTGTTTCTAACAATCAGTTGCGCAGCCTGTTGCCCAGTTCGATGGCTTTGATTCCGCAAAACTCGACCATGCTGCCTGCCAAATTAAACGGTTCATCCGGGCAGCTCGTTCTTGAAAGCATGCCTTTCGGCGAACACTACAGTCTCGTCGTGAGAGATGCAAAAACGGGTTTTATCTTCTTCAATATCGAAGGACATTTATTCGATTATGAAAGCAGCCGACAGACATTCGGTATTCAAATGGGCAGAATGCTTTTGTCGAATGAATTTGCCGCCGAACTCGGTCGCCCGAACGAAGCCGGAACGATTGTCGGGCAACTTTCCGTAGCCGCGACGATGCGTACGATTGAAGTTACGCAGATGGTTGACGGCGAAGTAACGCGAACGGATATGCCGGTCAACACGACTGCCAACGTCGGAAGCGTTCCGGGACCTGATGTCGTGGTCGGTGATTTAAGCGGTTTATATCAGCCGAGCGGCACGGTCAACGGAACGCAGGTCGGGCTCGCGGTCGGAACCGATTCGTGCAATTTCGGGACGGTAGATTTGAATTGGTTCGCTCTGCCGAGCAATGACCATCCGGCTATTCCGCAAAATATGTATCGAATGAGCGGCGGCGCGACAAACGACGAACGCTTTGAGCAAATCGGTCAATCGCACGTCAAACACGCGTTCACGGCATTGACCAATAACCTTTGCAATCTGGGCTGTAACGGGGTCGGCGGAACAAGACTCGGTTCGGGCTGTTCCGACCCGTATTCGGCAAGTTTAAATGACGGACCGGATTTGGGTTCGCGCGCCTGGATCAATCCGTTCACCGGCGCGTTTCCGTCAGGCGGTTCGCCGGGACAGTATGCGGCGAATAATCACACCGGACATTCCCACGTCCAATCGTCGCATCGAATTTTGACCGAAATCAGCGACCTGAGCACCAGCCTGAATCCCGGCGCGACCTATTATTCCGAGGCGCAATACATTACGCCGCACGAATATACGTGGTGTCAGCAAAATCCCGGACAGTGCAACATGTATAACAACGTTTCGTATCGTAAATACAATGTGACCGGCACCGGCAGTCCTTTCAGCTTTTCGCCCGCCGCGCCGACGCAGCGAGCCAAAGCGGCGATCAGCGCCTGGACAGGCGCCACGCTCGTCGAAATCAAACCCGATCCCGCGGGCGACGGCATCGGAACGGTCGGCTACAAAGTGACGAATCCGTCGCCCGGCGTCTGGCATTACGAGTATGCCGTCTATAACCAGAATATCGACCGCGCCATTCAATCTTTCAGCGTGCCGCTGGGCTCGGGCGCTGCTTTGAGCAACATCGGATTCCACGCGCCGCCGCAGCATCCCGGATGGGCAGCCGACGGAACGGTCGGAAACACCGGCTACAGCAGCGCGCCCTGGGCGCAGACGCAGAGCGCCGCCGCGATGACCTGGAATTCGGAAACTTTTGCCCAGAACCAGAACGCGAACGCTATCCGCTGGGGCACGATGTATAACTTCCGTTTTGATTCCAATCGTCCGCCGCAGACCGTGAATGCGACGATTGGCTTCTTTAAGACGGGCGCGCCGATTACCGTTCAGGTTCAAGCACCGAGTTCGGCGGCTGCTGTAAACGTCTCGGTCGGCGGTCGCGTGACGCGGGCTGACGGCACAGGAATCGGCAATGCGCTGGTCTCGCTTGCCGGTACAGGCATTGGCGAACGACGCGCGGCGATTACCAATCCGTTCGGATTTTACCGCTTTGATGATGTCCTGACGGGCGAAACGTATAACATCACGGTTATATCGAGGCTCTATACTTTCACGCCGCAGACGGTGCAGGTCAACAGCGCGATGTCGAACGTGGATTTCGTGGCTCAGCCGTAACCGCTGAAACTATTAGCTCAAACTTTAAGGCAGTCTCCGGGCTGCCTTTTTTCACGCCCGAAAATCGCGGAAACGACGCTCGCCGTCCGTCTGTTTCGTTTTCAGATATTATTTTGCCGGATGATTAATCAGATTAAAAAATCTCTCTTTGTAAGTTTCCGAAAGCGGGATGAGGCAGTCTTTGATTTTGATTCGGTCTTTCTCGATTGAATCGATTTTGCCGAGCGAAACCATATAAGATTTATGCACGCGGCAGATAATCTGCGGCGGGATTTGCCGTTCGAATTCGCCGAAAGTTTGAAGCGTCATAATCCGTTTGCCGGCGGCGTGAATCTTGCGGTAATCGCGCATTCCTTCGATGTAGATTATGTCTCTCAAAAATACTTTTTCCAGACGGTTTTCGGTTTTGACAAAGATAAAGCTGCTTGCTGAAACCGTTTGTTTTTTCGGCAGATTTCCGGCGGCGCGGTCAACCGCCTGCACGAATCTTTCAAACGTAAAAGGCTTTAAAAGATAATCCGCGACCTTTAAATCGAAGCCTTTCAGAGCGTATTCCTGATAAGCGGTCGTCAAAATTACCTGACTGGTAATCGCCGAAGTTTCCAGCAGCCGGATGCCCGAAATCTCGCCTAAATTGATGTCTAAAAAAATCAAATCGATTTTGTTTTCTTTCAAAAAGGCAAGCGCGTCCATCGCGTCGTCGAAAGTCGCGCGCAGATTCAGAAAAGGTATTTTCAGCACATATCCCCGCGTCCTTTCGAGCGCGAGCGGCTCGTCTTCGACGATAATGCAGTCAATCTTCATAAAAAAGCGTCAATTTCACCCGGTAAATCTCGCCGGAATCAATCGTTTCCAGCCGATGCCTTTCAGGATATAACAATTCCAGGCGTTTTTTTATCAGCTCATTACCCGCGCCGCCGAAATCCTGTTTTTTATCCGCGTTCGGCTGATAAGAATTTTCGCATTCAAAAACGAGCTTGTCCTTTGCAATCAAGATTTTTATCCGAATCGCGCTCGAATTTTTTTTGTTTTCGGTGTGCTTAAAGGCGTTTTCGATAAACGGAAAAAGAATCATCGGCGCGATTTTTAAATTACCTGCCGCGCCCGTCATTTCAAAATTTACATAATCCGGATTCGCCGTGCGGATTTTTTGCAGTTCGATGTATTTTTCGACGTAATCCAGTTCCGTCGCGAGCGGGATTTTTTCCGACCTGGTCTCGTAAACCATATAACGCAAAATGTCCGAAAGCTTGTTGAGATAACGCGAGGCAAGCTCCGCGTTTTTCGTGATTAAAACGTCTATGTTGTTGATGGTATTAAACAAAAAATGCGGGTTGATTTGCGATTTAATCAGCGCCAGCTCCGTCTCGAAATTCCTGCGGGCGAGTTCTTCCTTCAGTTTTATTTCCGTGTACCAACTGATAAACCCGCGAATCACGAGCGCGATTCCGCCGTGAATCGCCGCGATGACAAAAAGGCTCGCCGCGAGCGTCGCAAACTCGCGCGCGTCCGCGAAAATCGCTTGTTCAAAACCGAAAAAAACGAGCGAAAGAGCCGCGCCCGCCAACGCTGAAACCAGACAAACCGCCGCGCCGAAAATTACCAGAGCGAAGATTTTCCGGCGCGCCAGAAATCTCGCAAACAAAAGAAAATAAAACGTGTAAAACGAAACCAGATTCGGCGCGACGCACAAAACAAGCAAAGGCAAAAGCGACGGCAAATCAGGCGGCGCTTTTCTGCTTTGCATTCCGGCGACGGCGAAAATCACCGATAAAAGCAAAAGGTAAAGCAGCCAGTATCCGCCGTGAATGAAAACGACCGCCGCCGTTTTCATCTCCGGCAAAGCTTCATCCTTTTTCCTTTTTCGTAACATACAAAAACCAGCTTGCCGCCGTGAAAGCGGCGAAATAAATCAGCGCCAGAAGCTCGGTGTTGACGGGAATCTGCCGGTTGGCGAATTGTCCCGAAGCGGTTAAAAAATTAATCGCGCCGTGATTATACGGGAAAACGTAGCTGTATTCCCACGAAAGCAGCCCGATGCCGAGAAACCATATCGCGAAGCCCGCGCCGACCGGAACCAGAAAATTTTTGAATTGCAGGCTGATTAAATATTGCAGCGCGACAATCGGCAGACAGTCAACGAAAAAATTGACGTTCGCGTTCCAGAAATCCGCCAAGGGAATCGGCGCGCCCGGATACGGAATTTTGGCGAAAAGCATCGCCGGAATCACCGCCGACAAATAAACGCCGACGTTAAAGAGCGCGAAAACTTCGACGAGCATTATCAAAATCACCAGAAATTTAGCGGAAAAAATCGTCGTAAAGGCTTGCGGCGTCGTGTGAAGCTGTTTCCAGGTGTTGTTTTTATATTCGATTTGCGTAATCAGCCCGGTCGCCAGGATAATGCCGATGGGCAGCAGAAAAACTTCCATCGACTCCCACGATTGATTCCACAATCTCTGCCAGAAATCGTCGGCGGCGTAAAGCTTCGGCAGCGCGGCGTGATTTTTTATGCGGGCAACCAAAATTATCGCGGGCGTAAAAAACGCGCCGACCAGAACGAGCCACGACGCCAGACTGCGGCGCTTCTTGAGCCATTCGCTTTGAAAACTATTAATAAAAGTCATAATTATTTAAATCAATTACGGGAAGCGGCGGCGGAAATTTCGCGTTTACTCGCTGATGACGTCGAAAAAGATTTTTTCCAAATCGCTTTCGATTTTGCCGATTTTGTAAACTTCGATTCCGCTTTCGACCAGTTTTCGATTTACCCGCGCGATTTGTTCTTTTTCGAGAACCGGAATCGCGATTCTTCCGGCTTCGAGCCGCGAATTTAAATTGAAATTTCTGGTGATTTGCAAAGCCCGCGCGTCGTCGCTGGTTTCAAAAACGGTGAATGAATTTTGCCGTCGCCGGTTCATCAATTCGGGAAGCGTGCCCTGAAACAAAATTACGCCTTGATTGATGATGCCGACGTGCGTGACCATTCTTTCGATTTCCGACAGCAGGTGGCTGGAAATTAAAATCGTAATATTGTGATTCGCGTTCAGATTTTTCAAAAGCTCGCGGATTTCCAAAATTCCGTTCGGGTCTAAACCGTTGGTCGGCTCGTCCAGAATCAGCAGAGACGGGCTGTGCAGCAGCGCCATCGCGATGCTCAGACGCTGTTTCATCCCGAGCGAAAATTGCGCGGCGCGTTTGCCGCCCGTTTTTTCAAGCCCGACTAATTCCAAAACTTCGTTAATGCGCTGTTTCGGGCAATTGTAAACTTTCTGCAAAATTTTTAGATTTTCCGCGGCGGTCAGGTGACCGTAAATCGAAGGGCTTTCAATCATCGAGCCGATGCGGCGCAAGGTCTCGACGCGATTCGTTTCAAAAGGCTTTCCGAAAACCGAAATCTCGCCCGTCTGTTTTTGCAAAAGTCCGAGAACGAGCTTCAGCGTCGTCGTTTTGCCCGCGCCGTTCGGACCTAAAAAACCGTAAATCGTGCCCTCGATAACCTTGAGGTTGACCTGCTTTAAAGCCGTTTCGCCGGCAGAAAATTTATGCGTTAAATCAATCGTTTCTATGCAATACATTCCGCAGTAAGAATAATCCGGAAACCGGCGGGAATTCTACAGCGCGGCAGAGATATTCTGCCAACCCTTGAGATTAATCTGCAAGACGGCAGATTCGTCCGGCGAATTTATTTTTACGAAAGATGTAATCTGGCGAAAGACGATAAAAATCGTTTGATTACTTCGCCTTTTTCAATTCCAGTTTTATTCCTTCGGCGATGAAAAACACCTGTTTGACGGCTTGCTTATCAAAAACGAGCTCGATTTGCCGGTCAGTGTCGGCGTAAAATAATTTGGTTTTCGATTCGGGTTTTAATTCTTTCGGCTCGCCGCTTTTGGTGACGCGGTATAATTTGCCGTTTCTGTTTTCAACAGCAAAAGCGAAATTGCCGTTTAGCTCGTAAGTGCCGACGAATTTATTCAGCTCGCCCGTCGAGAGTTTTATTTCCCTGTGCGCCGACGGAAGCGCGACCGGCTGGTCGAAAAGAATCGCCGCAATGGCGTTGGTCAAGCCTTTTTCCGATTCGTTATTGGTTAAAACAATCACGGTGCGGTCGGCGTTTTTGAAATGCTGCAAGGAATTCCAGAAGCCGAGCGTGCCGCCGTAATGATAAACGCGCGTGTCGCCGTAAATCGCTTTAATCGCCAACCCGTAGCCATAAGCGTCCGAGTTGTCGACATTTGCTTTCACCTGCGGGCTTGCCATCTCGTCGATGCTTTCGCGCTTCAATATTTTCGCGGTCTTTAAGCTTTCCTGCCATTTCAGCAAATCCGTCGCCGTCGAATGAATGTTGCCCGCGCCGACCAAGCCGGTTAAAGCGACGGCGTTTTTATATTCCGGAATGTCCTGCGGCAATAAATATTCTTTGCCTTCGGTGTCGGCGATATAATTTTCCGTCTGGTTGGGAATCGTTTTGTAATTTCCGGCGGTCGGGTCGAGAAAACGCGTCTGCCGCATCTCCAGCGGCTCGAAAATATTTTTCGTGACGAAATCCTGAAATTTTTGACCGTTGACTTTTTCGACAATCATCGCCAGCAGCGCGTAATTCGTGTTGCAGTATTTGAAGCTTTCGCCCGGTTTGAAAGCGGCTTCGGGCTTGTATTTTATCAAATATTCGACCATATCCCGGTTGGTTATCGGATTATCCGTATTCCAATACTTGAACATAAATTCGTTTTGTTCGGGCAAACCGGAAGTGTGCGTCAGCATTTGTTTGACGGTGATGCCTTCGTAGGGAATTTCGGGAAAATATTTCGACAAAGAATCGTCGAGACGCAAAAGCCCGCGCTCGACCGAGAGCATCACGGCAGCGGCGGTAAACTGTTTGCTGATGGACGCGATATTAAAAACGCTCGCGCCGGTCAGCGGCTTTTTATTTTTGAAATCCGCGTAGCCGAAAGATTTTTTGTAAATAATCCGACCTTTTTCGGCGACCAGAACGCTGCCGTTAAATTTATGAAATTTATGTTTCGCCGCCGCGAAATTGTCGATTAAAGCGATTTTCGCTTTCTGGGCTGGCGCGTTTGTTTGCAGCAATAAAACGGCGGCAAGAAAAACGACCGCTTGCGAATAAAGTCTCAAATTTTTCTGCATAAAAAGATTGGATTTAAGATTAAGCTTTCTAAACTAAAAACACCGCGCGAGGTGACTTTCTGACAAATTTCTTTTTATTGAATAACAGGTAAAGCATTAATAAATTTCTCTCGCTCGGAAAGAAAGTGTCAGTAGCCCGACCGTGAGAAAGGGCTTACCGACCGATGAAAAATCGCCTTGAATGCTTAAACGCCAAGCCCGCGCTGACGCCTGGGTTACCGACACCTTTAAATATACTGATACCAAAGATAAAAGCATTTGGAATGACTAACGACGAAGATTTTGGAGATTTTTGATTAAAATTACGTCGTTCAGCAAAACGCCGCGCGTCAAAACTATCTGCCGCCCGTCGCGCGACCAGTCAAACCAGAAAATTTCGCTGTCGTTAAAGTCGGTCAACCTGACGGGCTTTCCGCCGTCGAGCGGCAGAAAACTGATGTTCGACGCGCCGTTCTGATGATCGATAAACGTTAAGCCGCTGCCGTCGGGCATCCAGCGCAGCAGCATATTTCCGGTAAAGCGAAACGCGGTCGACGGCAATTCGAACGAGCGAATACGACTTCCGGTTTCGAGCGACATAATTTCGTGCTCGAAACGCTGCGGCTTGGCGTTTTCATTCCAGACGGAATAGGCGAGCATTTTACCGTCCGGCGAGATTGCCGGATTGTAAGAGCTCAAGGTCGTCAGGCGAACGGATTCTCCGCTTTCGAGCGACATTTTCCAGAGATTTTCCTTACCGCCGGCTTTCGTGGAAAAATATACAAACCAGTTGCCCGCCGGCGAAGCGACCGCGCCCCAGCCGCCGTCTTCATCCGTGAGCTGTTTCGGATTTCTGCCGTCGATGTCCATTTGCCAGATGTGGAAAGTCCCGTTGCGATTGGAGGTAAAAAGAATGTGCGCGCCGTCCGCCGTTACGCTCGGCGCAAACTCGCCTTCTTTATCGCCCGTGAGCTGCTTTTTGTTGCCGCCGTCCTCATCCATAATCCACGTGTCGAAATCGCCGTTTGACCTTGAGCTGTAAACAATCCGGTTATCGGGCGTCCAGCTCAGAAAAGGACCTTCGTATTTGCCGGAAGTTATTTTGGAGGCTTTCGTCAAATCCGCCGCCGGAGCCGTCCAGATATTGACGTAAGCGTCCGATTGCAGAGCGACCATTACGCCCGCGTCGTTGGTCATACTGTGCGCTCCGTAAAGCCCGTTCGAGTCGTTGGTAATCTTTTCGGCTGCGCCCGACAGGTAATTTAATTTCCAGAGCTGAAACGATTGGTGAGCTTCCTCTGAGGCGTTAAGAATCAAATCGTTTCCGTCGCGCAGCCAGACCAGACCGCTGATGCCGAGCCATTTCCGGTCGGTCAGCGCTTTTTCCTGACCGCTTTCCAGCGAGACTTCGCGGACGGAGACGTAGCTTTGCTCCTGCGGCGGCGAGACGCCCAGCGCGAAAGCTATTTTATTTCCGTCCGGCGAGAATGCCGGAAACGCCTGCCACTGCGCGCTGCGGAAAATAATCTTCTCGTCGCCGCTTTCAATATCGGCAACAATCAAAGCCTGGTCGTTTTCGACGGCGAAGCCGCGCACGAACGCGATTTTCTTTCCGTCGGGCGAAATCGCCAGCGTCGACATACAATCGTGGATGACCTTTTTGGAAACGCCGCCGAGCGTCGGAATGCGGTAAATCGCGCCGACGCTTTTTCTGTCCCACAGATTAAAATATATAAAATTATTGTCGGCGGAAAACGCCAGCCCCTGATACGTGACTTCCGCCGCGTCGGCGATTTGCACCGTGCTGCCGGTTTCGACCTGCTTCACCCATAAAGACTGTCTGCCGATGTCGTCAGCCACGTAAACCACATATTTACCGTCGGGCGAGATAGCCGCTTCGGTCGCTTTCCCGATGTTGGTCAGTTTTGTAAAGCCTAATTCCTGTTCGGTTTTCAGGGATGATTGGCTCGGATTCAGTTTCGACCAATTCGGCAGAATTAAAAAATAAATTACGGCAGCGGCGGCGATGAAAACGGCAAGCAGCGAGAGAAACACGAATCTTCGCCGCGTCAAAAACGGCGGCGCGGGCTCGATTTCGTTTTTCCGCAAATCGTATTTTGTCTCAGGCAAATCATTTTTCGCCGCGCCGTTATATTCGATAAAATCTCCGCGCGGTCGGGCGAGCGCGTTTTCGTCTTCCGACGGATTTTCGGCGAAACCGCCGTTCAGTTCCTTTTTCGCTTCGGCGGCGGAGACGGCTTTCACCTGCGCGACAAAACGATAGCCGCGACGCGGAATCGTTTCGATAAACCGGTTGCTTCCGGGTTCTTCGCCGAGCACTTTTCGCAAAGTCGAGACGTTGCGCGTCAGGCTGCCTTCTTCGACAAAAGTATCCTGCCAGACGCGTTTGATTATCTCGTCTTTTCCGACGATGCGACCGCTGTTTTCGACCAGCACGGCGAGCGTTTCCAGCGCCTTATGCGTGAGCGGAACAATCTCGTCCGAGCGGAGCAGAAGATTTCTCTCCAAATCGAGGCGAAATTCGCCGAATTCGTATAACTTGATTGTTTCTCTCATTTCCAGATTCATTTCGGAGCTTGTCCGTCGCCGGTTTCAGAGTTTGTCAGCCTCTTTTTCAGAGTTTGACAGGACTTGCCGTCGCCGGTTCGCCTATGTTTTAGATGCGCGTGAGTTCGCTCGCTTGATTTGGTTTTCGATTCGCTGTTGAAAATCAATTTACAACGCTTTGGACTCGCGCGCAAGAATTTCCAAAATTTTCGCCGCAGCTTTACTTATGAAACGAAATTTTCCGTTCAAGGTTCAAACCTTTCCGCTGTTTTTATTATTAATAATGATTGCCGCCGCCTTTCCGGCGAAACCGCAGGCTTTGTCCGAAGCGGCAGGCGATGAAGCGTCTGATTTTTTCCGGACGGGAATTAAATTCTTAAAGGAAGGAAAAACGGGCGCGGCGGTCGAACAATTTTCCGCCGCCGTCAAATTGAAGCCCGATGACGCCGAAGCGCACAACGCGCTCGGAACCGCTCTTTTCAATCTCCAACGAAACGGCGAAGCCATCGACGCGCTGCGCGAAGCCGTCCGGCTCAAACCCGATTACGCCAACGCTTATTACAATCTCGGAAATCTTTTCGACCGCCTGGGCGAGACGGCGGCGGCAATCGAAAATCTGCGGCAGGCGATAAAATTCGCGCCCGAATATCCGGCGGCTTACAATCTGCTCGGAAATGTTTATCTCGGCGCAAACCGCTTTGAGGAAGCGATTACGGCTTTTCAGCAGGCGATTCGCCTGCAGCCGGCAAACGCGCGCGCTTTTTGTCAGATGGGATTTGCCTACAACAATCTGAAACGGCACACAGCGGCGCTCGAAGCGTATCGGCGGGCGCTCGCCGTCGCGCCCGCCGACATGGAAACGCGCAATAATTACGCCGTCACGCTTTTCTATCTGAAACGCTTCGACGAAGCAAAAGCGGAATACGGCAAATTAATCACGGCTTATCCCGATTACGCGGCGGCGCGTTTTAATCTCGGCGTTCTGCATCTGGCGATGAAAAACAAAGACGGCGCGTTTAAAGAATTAAGCGCGCTGAAAAAACTACAGCCGAATCTCGCCGAAGCGCTGGTCAATCTGATTTACGCCGAAAAGATAGTGCGCGTCAGCGCGCCAAAATAAGATTTTCCGGGAACATAAAATTGTCATTAAAATAAATGCGGCGGTGTTTTAATTAAAAGGAGTGCTTTAACCCGAAGCCGTAAATAATTAAATAAAATGACGCGTCTATTTTTATGCTTATCGCTTGTTTTTAGTTTTCAGGTTTTGGCGGTCGCCCGGCAATCGGCGAATGACGAGACGGAAGCGCTGGTGCGGCGCGAGATGCAGGCGCGCCGCATTCCCGGGCTTCAGCTGGCGGTCGTGCGAAACGGAAAAATCATTCTGCTTAAATCTTTCGGCGCGGCTGACCTGCAAAATTCGGTTCCGGTCACGGACAAAAGCGTTTTTCCGATTAATTCCTGCACCAAAGCATTTACCGGCGTCGCGATTATGCAGCTGGTCGAGGAAGGAAAAATCGACCTCTCCGCTCCGGTTTCGCGCTATCTCGAAGGACTGCCCGCCGAATGGCAGCCAATCACGATTCGGCAATTATTGACGCACGTTTCCGGGCTGCCGAATATTCTGCGCGTGCTCGACCCCGTCACGAACGGTTTCGGCACGCTCGACGAGCAAGCGGCGTGGACGAAAATCAAAGCGATGCCGATGGCTTTTCCGACGGGCGAACGCTTTAGCTATAACCAGACGAACTATGCTCTGCTCGGAAAAATCATCGACAAATTAAGCGGAAAACCTTTCGCCGAAGTTTTTAAAGAGCGGCAGTTTCAGGTTGCCGGAATGACGGGCACCGGCTTTGGCGATTCGCGCGACGTCGTTCCGAATATGGCGCAGACTTATCGTTACGTGAAAAGCCTCGACGGGCAAACATTCGGCGAAGAAAAACTGACGAACAATTACGCGGAATTTCCGCCGTTTCGCCGGACGGCTTCGGGCATCAACAGCACGGCGCAGGACGTTGCGCGCTGGATAATCGCTTTGCAGCAGGGCAGGCTTTTGAAAACAAAAACCGCGCTCGAAACTCTCTGGACTGCCGGGACATTTAACGACGGCTCGCCGACGCTCTGGGCGCTGGGCTGGGTAACGAAACCGCGTCCGGCGCACAGCGCGGTAATTGCGACCGGCGGCAGCCGCGCGGCGTTTTTTGTTTACCCGGACGATAATCTGTCGATTGTGGTTTTAACCAATCTGGCGGGCGCTTACCCGGAAGAATTTATCGACGAGCTGGCGGGAATTTACAATCCCGCAATCGCCGCGTCCGACCCGGTGACGGCGCTTAAAATGCAGCTGCGCGGGCGCGGTTACGACCGCGCCGTCGAGGTTTATAAAGAACTGAAAAAGAAAAATCCGAACTTTCAGCCGTCTGAAAACGACTTGAACGATTGGGCATATCGTATGCTGAACGGCGGCGGAAAACCGAAAGAAGCGCTCGAAATCTTCAAGCTCAATGTTTTTCTTTATCCCGCCAGCGCAAACGTTTACGACAGTGTCGCCGAAGCCTACGAGAAAAACGGCGAGCGCGAGCTTGCCATCAAAAATTACAAACGCTCGCTCGAATTAGACCCGAAAAACACGAACGCCTCGCAGCAATTAAAAAAACTTGACCCGAACTATAAATAAACGGTCAGCGAACCGGTAAAAGCGGAAGGCGTGAACGATGAATTCAATATGCAAAAACTGCAATTCATCGTTCACGCCTTTCGCGTTCATCGCTTCGATTACGGCATCGTATTGCGCGGGTCGGTTTTGGATTTCAGTTCGTAAGGCGGCGGATTTACGCCCAGCAGATGGCGGACGAAATAATCCCAGCGGCGGCGCGTCATATAAAGACTGGCATCGCCGTAGCCGTGCCGCGCCTGCGGAAACATTATCAAATCGAAATCCTTATTCGCCTTAATCAGCGCGTCGACGACGAGCAGAGTGTTATACGGCGGCACGTTGTCGTCCATCATGCCGTGCGCGAGCAGCAGCTTTCCTTTCAGATTTTTGGCGTAAATCTGATTTGCCTGCGCTTCGTAATTCGATTTGCCGTCCGCGCCCATCGTCTGCAAGCCGATGTATCTTTCGCCCCAATCGTCCTCGTAATTGCGGTTGTCGTGATTGCCGGATTCGGAAATGCCGACTTTAAAGAAATCGGGATAGCGAAACATCGCCGCCGCCGTCGCGAAACCGCCGCCGGAATGTCCCCAGATGCCCACTTTATCGAGGTCGATAAACGGATATTTCTGCGCCAATTGCCGCATTCCCGTTATCTGGTCTTCCAGAGTGTTGTCAGCCATATTGCCGTAACACATATCGTGGAATTTCTTGGAGCGCAGAGGATTGCACGTGCCTTCAATCGCCACGACGACGAAGCCCAATTCGGCGAGCGCCTGATTATCGCCGAAAGCGTGCGTGAAGCCCCAGGTGCCGATGCTGCCGCCCTGCGGACCCGGATAGATGTAATTGATAATCGGATATTTCCTGTTTCTATCCAGATTCGAAGGCGTATACATCACGCCGTAAAGGTCTGTCTCCCGGTCGCGCGCTTTGACGACAAACGGCGTCGGCGGTTTCCAGCCCGTCGCGGTCAGGCGCGAGATGTCGGCTTTTTCCAGATTGACGATGAGCTTG
>DASVWG010000310.1:0-15210 GCA_036389695.1 Pyrinomonadaceae bacterium | reverse complement strand
AGAACCGCCTGCGGTAGCGGGCGGTTGAAGATTAGCGGCTGAAACGTTTGAATTTATTTTCGCGTTGTGAATCGGCTGTGTTCAACCGCCCGCTACCGCAGGCGGTTCTGACCTAATTCTTTTTGAATTCCGCGATGAAAGCGTAGCGCCGCGCGACGGAATGGATTTTCAGTTTGCCGACGCCCTGCGTTTCCAAATCTTCCAGATACGGCATCAAATCGCCCCAGAATTGAACGTGAAATTTTTTGAGCCAGCCTTTCAGGATTTTTTGAAACCAGCGCGGCAAATCTTTCTGGTCGTAAAAATCGACGATGTAAACGGAGCGACCGCTTTTCAAATTCGCCAGCGCGTTTTGAATCGACTCGCGCCAGACCGGAATCATCGAAATCGAATAACTGAAAAAAATCGTGTCGAAAGGCTCGGTTAAATCGAAAGTTTTACGATAATCGAAAGTATCGGCGAGCGCCGTTTGCAGCGTGATGTTTTTTCGCTTTTGCGCGTCAAATTTCGCCTGCGCCGTTTTAAGCATCGCGGCGGAAGCATCCAAACCGAAAAAGTTTGCGCGCGGAAAACGTTTTGCCAGAATGATTAAATTTCTGCCCGTGCCGCAGCCGACTTCGAGAACGTTTTCGCCCGCCTGCACATTGATTTCCGCCAGCAGACGGTCGCGTCCCAAAAGATAATATTTGCGGGTCAAATCATAGAAGTATCGCTGGTGACGATACATTCTGTCCATACTTTCAAAAGCGTCGGTCATAGTTTTTTAGTGATAAGTGATAAGTGATGGGTGATAGGGTTTTTATTTAATAATTCGACTTTTAACTTTTTGCGAAAGTCCAACTATCATTCGGGCAATCGTATTTATTTCTTCGTAAATCCTTTGATAAGATTCCTTATTAATGTAATTTAAGCGATGCGCAATTAGTAACTCAATTTCCAATTCACTCGCCGAACCTTGTGCCACAGAAAGAAAATGATAAAACTCCTTATCGGATTGTCTTGCTGCGCCTTCCGCAATATTCGCCGGAATAGAAACGGCAGCGCGGCGAATTTGTGATATTAAACCAAATCTTTCTTCGGGAGGGAAATTTTTTGTGCATTCATAAATTTCAACAACTAAATCAACCGATTTTTTCCAAACCTCTAAATTTTCGTGTGGACGCATAACGAAGTTTTTCCTTATCACCTATCACTTATCACTCATCACATAAAGATGAAATCCGCCGTAAATCGAAGCGCGGTCTTGCTTGAAAAGCTTTTTGGAAAATTCTTCCTCGTAAACGAATTTCGCGCGCAGCTCGGCGGGCAGATTTTTTTCAACCGGCGACGCAGCGCCCGCCGTGCGAAAAATTATCCGCGAGCCTTTTTCGCCTTTTTCCGCGATTGCCGACCATAAATCGGTCATCGTTTCGGCGTTCATCCAATCCTGCGCGTCGAGAAAAACGAAACGATTGAAAGCGTCTGCGGGCTGACGTTTGATTTCTTCGGTGATGGAGCCGATTTTGGTGCGGATTTTTCCGGCGTTTTTCTTTAAGCCCCGGTAATTTTCTTCTTTCAAATATTCCGGCACCGCCTGGCGATTTTCCGTGTCGTATTTTCGCGCGAAAGCCTGCCACGCGAAATAATTTTCGTAAATCGGATATTCGACCGCCATCCGTTTCGCGCGTTCTTTATAAATGTCAATGATGCTGCCGCCGTCCGTTAAATCTTTTTTCAGCTCGTCGTATTGCTGCGGCGGAATGCCGAGTCCGAACATCGTGACGGGCATTTTGCCGATGGTTTTGATGAGAGCGGAATCGAAAAAAGGCGCGATGTATTTTTCGTAAAGCTCCGCCTGTTCGTCGGGCGTTTTCGCCTTCAGCATTTCTTCGGGCTTGCAGCCTAAAAGACGCGAGAATTTATGAAAAAAGCGCAGGAAATAACCGTTGCGCGAATGCTCGTAAAGCCCGCCTTTGCGGAAAAAATTGATGCGCTTTCCGTGCGCGATTTTGCCGACGAAAGAATTGGATTCCCAGAACTCGCGCGTGTCTTTATCCAGATTCGGCGCGATGTGTTTTTGATAATTTTCGATTGTCTCCGCGCTTTTGCCGTAACCGAAAAAGGCGAAAAAATCTTCGTATTCGGGCAGAGATTTGAGCGCGGCGATTTTCAGATTGAGCAAAAAAATGTGATGACGATTCAAATCGACCGCCGTGATTGATTCGGGATTTTCGATGAGATAATTCAGCGCGTTGCAGCCGCCGGAAGAAATCGTCAAAACGCGGGATTTCGCGTCCAGCCGCAAAGCCTGCAAATCGACGCGCGGGTCTTCCCAGATTTGATTGTAAACAAAAGCATCGAACCAGACGGCGAAAAGCTTCTGCAAAATGCCTTGTTTGCTGGTCGTTTTTTCGTTTTGGACGGCGTTTAAAAGTAAATCTTGCTCACTCATAAAGGAAATTCAAACAGGATAGACAGGATGGACAGGATAATTTGTTTTTAAACTCAACATTTGAGTTTTATTTAAAACTTAAAAATAAAAAAGTTTTCATCCTGTGTATCCTGTCCATCCTGTTAATAATCCGCGCTAATCTGTGTAAATCTGTGGTTAAATTATTCATTCACCATAACTTCAACCGGGTCGATTCCCGAAGCGCGCCAAGCCGGATAGAGCGCGCCCGCCAGGCTTCCGCCGACGGCAATCAGAATCGCCGTCAGAATCCAGCCCGTGCTGAATTCAAAAGCCAGCTCGAAGCTTTTTCCGATGACGAAAGCGGCGAGATACGAAACCGCCAGACCGAGCGCGATGCCGAGCACGCCGATTAAAAACGCTTCGCTTTCGATGGTCGAGACGATAAAGGCTTTCGACGCGCCGAGCGATTTTAAAATGCCGATTTCCTTGCGTCTTTCCGTAATCGTCGTATACATCGAAAGCAAAACGAAAATCGTGCTGACAAACGCGCCCAAGCCGACCAGCACGCGCAGGAAAAGATTCAAGCCCGGAATGCGTTCCTGCGCGTCGATGATTAAATCGCGCGTCAGGTTGACTTTGTTTCCCGGCAGAGCCTGATTGATGCGCGCGGCGACTTCTTCCGGCGGCGCGCCGTCCTTCAGCTTAACCAGAATGTATGTGCATTTGTTCGGCGCTTCGAGCGCGTCCTGCATCGCGGCGAGCGACATTTTTATGCGCGAACCCGAAGGCGGCGCGAAAATTCCGACCGCCGTGTAAGGCTTGCCGAAAAGCTCGATTTTATCGCCCAGTTTGACGTTTTCGTCTTTGATATAGCGTTCGTCGAGAATCACTTCGTCGCTGGCTGTCGCCGCGCGCCCCGCAAGAATCTGCATCCCGTTCATCTCGGCAAACGGCTGCCATTCGACGCCGTCGATTTGCATGATTCCCCAGCGCTGTTTGGGATTCGGCGTGATGTAGCGAATCACGGGAACGGTCGATTCGACGCCTTCGATTTCCTTCAATCTTTCGGCGTAAGTCGTCGAAACCGAAGCGTTCGAGCTGGTAATTTCCATCGCCCCGGGACGCGTAAAAACGATTTCCGCTTTCCAGTTTGAAGCCCGGCGCGCCATATCGTTCGTCATCCCGCGCGCCAAGCCCGTAAATAAAATAACCAGCACGACGCCCAACGCGACGCCGACGACGCTAATCAGCGTGCGAAAAGGACGGGTTTTTAAATTGGCTAAAACTAATTCGAGCATTTATTCGGAAAGCGATATTTCGTCTAAAATTTCGCTGGCATTCGAGATTCGTCGAGCGATTTTTTCGCGCGTCGGCGCATCGAGTTCGGGAAGACGGGCTTTAAGATTTTTGATACGAGCCAGATTCGATTCCAAAACTGCCAACTCATCTTCAAAAATTTCATCCAGAGTTTCATCTCCGGTTTCGATAATCGGATTTTTCGTATCGACTTTGCCGTAAAATTTTCCGCGCTCGCCTTTGCTGAAATCGTATTCTTTACGCATCCGAAACTCCTTCTTCATAATCTTTTCTTTCACGCCGATTTGGTTTTCGCGCCGTGATTATACGAATTTTACCACCACGAAACGTATGAGCGACAATCAACAGACGATTCCGCCCGGACATTCCGATGGTAATGAATCGCCCCTCGTCAAAAGAATGGTCAGGGTCGCTTAACGAAATTGGAGCGGGTCGTCAAATATAGTTCCGGCTTCGGCGAAGTCAACCTTATGTTTGCGGATGTTTTGTCGATTTTTCTTTTCCGACCAAACAACCTTAATCATTCTTCAACGCTTCCTTCACAAAATCGAAATCTTCCGCCGCTTTAATATCGGTAAACAAATCTTTGCGCCTCTCGAAATCTTCATACATTCGGTCGTAAGTTGCAAATAGATTGTCGGTCGATTTTTCGCGCGTGTTTTCCAGAGCGGTTTTGACGGCGTTTTTTACCTTTCGCTCGCGCCGTTCGGGGTTTTCGATGATTTCATAGACCGCTTGAGCAAAATTTTCGCCCGTCGGCTCGACGAGCCAGGCGTTTTCGCCGGTCGCATACGACAGGATTCCGCCGGAATTCGGCGCGAGCGTCGCAACGCCTGACGCCATCGCTTCAAGCGGCGCGATGCCGAACGGCTCACGCGGGTTCGGATGCACGAAAACGTCGCAGTTGGCGTAATAGTTTGCCAGAGTTTCCTTGTCTAAATGTCCTAATTGAATGATTTTACCGGAAAAATTTTTGTCGGTTTCCTTTTCCAGCCAGCCGGCTTCGGGACCCGCGCCCGCGACTAAAAGGCGAAAATCTTTTTCCGTGTCTTTCGATAAAATTTTCATCATTTCGACCAGCAAGCCGATATTTTTTTCCGGCGAGATGCGTCCGGCGTAAAGCAGAAGGATTGAGTTTTCGGGGACGCTCGCCCGCTCGCGCATCTCGCGTTTTACGGCTTCGGATTTGCGGTCGGCGCGAAAAATTTCGGCGTTGACGCCGCGCGGGCAGACGTAGATTCTTTCCTCGACCGGCACGCGCGCCGCTTTGAAAAACTGCCAGCATTTGTTCAAAAACCAATCCGAGCGACGCGCGTTTTCGGCTTTTTTGTAAGCGTTATAAAATTCCTGCGCCGTGTAAACCGAATTGGCGATGTGAAAATCGAAATTCGGCAGAGTGTAATTGCCGATGACGCGCCGCGCGAACCATTTTCCGAGTTTTCCCTCGGACAAAAACGAGCCGATGTTGTCGTCCATTCGCTCGGCGCTGAAATGGACGAGCATCGGGCGTCCGAGCTTTTTGAAACTGTTCCGGCGAATCATTGCGCCGAACATACTCAAGGTGTATTTGTCCGTAATCTCGACCATCTGCGGCATTTCCGCGAGCAGGATTCGGCGGATTACCGAATCCGTCGACATATACTGCCACGGCATTATGATGCGGTAGCGCTTGTCGAAAACGGGCGAATATTTGGCGGGAACGTAATAGATTTTGGCGTATTCGTTGACGTCTTCGATTGATTCGGTTTCGCCGGGAACGATTAAGCGAACCAATCTGCGGTGACGCCCGGCGGCGGCGAGCAGATTGTTGAAGCTGGTGCTGATGCCGCCCGAATTTTTGTGATAGTAATTGGTGATGTGAACCGATTTCAGAAGCTTTTGATTCACGATAAAGTATTGTGCTGGCGTCTTTTCCTGGTTTGATTGAAAACGAAAGACGAGAGCGAAACGGCTAAAACGAGCAGAATCGTGCCGTCGATTCCCCAATATTTTAAAAGCGGAATTGCGCGCCCGTTGTTATACGTCCAGAACGCTTTGTTCGTCACCGCCCAGCAGAGCATCTCCGCGAAAAAGCCGAATCCGGCGATGGCTAAAGCGGCGGTAATAAACGCGCCGCGCCGCATCAAGGACGAAATTTCGTTCGGAATAAAAGCGACGAAATGAAAAATCAAAACCGGCAGACGCCCGATGTCGTGAAAAAGCGATTTGCTGCCTTCTTCGCCGACAATCATCACGTTGCGCCGCATAATAAATAAAGTAAATAAAGCCGAAATAATCGAAACGCAAATTGAACGAACGATGGCTTCGTCCGTGTGGTCGTTCGTCGCCGTAAAGTAGGCGAAGCTAGCTTGAAACAGAAACTCGAAAAAATGACTGATGAGCGGAACTATCAGCAGAATCGTAAGCAGCGCCTTCCACGCCGGCTCGACGCGGCGGAAAGATTGAATCAGAGCGCCGCCGACGCCGGCAAAGAGAAAGCGAAAAAGGAACTGTACCATCGCCGCGCCGATAGCGAGCTTCAGGCTTTCCTTTCCGACCAGATAGGTAATCAGAAAAATCGGCGCGCGCAGAACGCCGCTCATAATCGCGCCTTTGTAATTCCAATAACGGACAAACTGCGCCGGATTTCGGAGAAGATTAGACCACGCTTCGCTAATCGTATTCGATTGCGGGACGGCTGGCGTTTCTTCAAAAGTCATTTCTTTCATACTGCTTCGGACGGCAAACCGGCGCGGAAAATTTTGCGGTCGCTTTCCGATGCTTTCGACGGTTCGCAGTCAAATAAAAAATGTTACGGACAAAGCGCGAATAAATCAATTCGCCTTATTATTTTGTTTGCGCTCCGCCGCGATTTTTATCGCTTCGGCGTAAGCGTCGTAGACGGTTTCGAACACCGAATCCCAGCTGCGCGACAGCGCCGACGCGCGCGAAGCCTCTTTCATTTTCGCTAATTTTTCGGGATTGTCCATCAGCTCAATCGAGAATCTGACGAAATCGGCGAGGTTTTCGGCGACGAATCCCGTCTCGCCGTGACGGACGATAAATTTCGGTCCGCCCTGATTGGTGACGATTGCCGGAACGCCCGAAGCGTTTGCTTCCTGCACGACGTTGCCGAAGGCGTCGGTTTCGGACGGAAACAGGAAAACGTCGATGTTGGCATAAGCTTCCGACAAGCGCTCGCCTTCGAGAAAGCCCGTAAACTCGACGTTTTTCATATGTTTTTCGAGCCATTCGCGCTCGTTGCCTTCGCCGACGATTAAAAATTTGAAATTGGTTTTGCCCGCTTCCAGAATTTTCTTTTCCAAATCGGCGAGCAGGCGCACGTTTTTTTCGGCGCGCAGGCGACCGACAAAGCCGAAGCGCAGAATGTCGTCGCCCACGGTTCGCTTCGACGGCGAATAAACTTCCGTATCGACGCCGCGCAGCATCAGGTGCCCGGTTCTGCCCGTGCCCTGCGTCAGCGCGTCGAGCAATTCCTGGTTCGGCGCTAAGATGACTTTCGGCATTTTGTAATAAAGCACCGCGCCGTCCATAATTTTTCGCTCGGTAAAATTCAGAATCGGTTTAGCGGTCGATTTTGAAAGGAAACCGAACATCCGCATCAAGCGCCGCGCCGCGTATTCGTGCAGGTTAGTGTGCCACGAGCCGACGAGCGGCAATTGCAGCTTCCACGCCAGATAAGCGCCGATAATGCTCACGTCGTTTAATCCGGTGATGTGCAGAACGTCCGGTTTAAATTCGATTAATTCGCGCAGGATGCGATTTGAATGGCGCTGAAAAAGCGGGTCGTATTTCAAGCCTTCGTCCATCGGAAAAGCGATGGGCGAGCGTTTGAGCGAAAGATAACGGATGGTTCCGTCACGTGAAGCTTCGGTTTTTTCGCCCGCGTGAATACACAAAAAAGGATAGCCGTTTCGCTTGGCGTATCCGATAAGTCTCTTGCTGGTCATCGCCACGCCGTTGACTTCCAGAAAAGAATCGGGGAAGAATGCGGCGCGCAAAGTTTCTTTCACAATAGTAAAACTCAAAAATGCAATGCCGCCTTGCGGCGGCGATTGATGTTACAAAATCAATTTAGATTCCGGTAAAAAATCTTAAAAAATCTTTACGAAGCAAAGCCCGTTTCGCGCGGTTTTTCCGGCGCAAGACTTGCGGCGATTTCTTCAAGTTCGGGAATTTCAAACTTGGCTTTAGTCGAATCTTCGGGCACGCGGTCGTGTTTTTTCATTGCCAGGCGAAACGCCGGACGCATTCTTTCGTGACCTAAAACGCCCAGAGTCCAGATTGCCCAGCGCAGCCATGTCGGTCCGCCGCGTTTCCAGTGAACGGAAAGCTGGCGCACACCGTGACCGTCGCCCGTGTCGAAATGCACGCGGTCAAACCATTTTTGGCGACCTTCGGGAAATTCCGGATAAAGCTTTAAGATTTCGGAAAATGATTGCAGCTGGCGCGAATGAAGCGGCTGTTTATATTCCGGCATCAAAACGACTTCCGTGCGTTTATCGACGCGGACTTCTTCGGCAAACTCGGCGAAAGTTTTCGCGTTCGTCAGGTTGATGACCGTGTTCGGCTTGCAGCCGTGACGGTCGCCGCCCGTGACGAGCGGAATGCCCAGAGCTTCCGCCATTTCGATGACGGCTTTGTTTTCCGACCACGAACGGAAACCGTTGATTTCAAAGGCGTGAATCCAGCGTCCGTGTTCTTTCAGAAAGTTTTTCAAAAGCTGCGCGTGACGCTCTTTGCCGACCATTTCGATGTCCCAAATCGGGTGATTCAGGACGACGAGCACTTCCGGCAGCGCGTTTAGCAGCGAGAATAATTCGTGCAGGCGCTCGTTGGTCGGATTTTCGCCGAAAGTGTAATCAAGCAGCGTTTTCGTGATTTCAACGGCGCGGTCTTGCGGCAGATTATGGACGCCGACATGGAAAAATCCGTATTCGAACGGCACAGTCCATTCCAGCGAAATCGGCGCGACTTCGTTTTCGGCTTCTTCGTTCAATGCCAGATTGGCGTCGATGCTGTCGTGGTCAGAAATCGAAACGATGGCTTCAAGTCCCGCTTCGTTCATCTGCGTTTTTTCGATGCTAAACACGTCGCGCTCGGTCATCGGCGGCGACCAGAAGGCGGTCGAAAAGTCGATGCCTTTGCCCTGTTCTTTAAGATATTTGTCACGCTCCTTTTTCCAGAAATAGGAAATAACGGGAAGTTTTTCCGCGTAATGCGGGACAAAATCCAGCATTTCTTTGGAATATTGGGTATGACAATGGAGAGAAACACCGGTTTTCGCGTCCTGGCTCAGGCTGCGTGCCCGATGCAAGATATGTAAGCGCGTGTTTTTTAACTTCATCTATTTCTCCGTATAAAGCCTGCCTGTATAAATGTATAAAATTAACAAATTCACCCCTTGATGTAAATTCGTCAGATGTTTAATTCCCCTTAATTGTTGTCTTAATTACTTATTGCGCAGGAGAGCCGTAGCGACTAAGGGGAAGTCTAACACACAATTATAAAAAAATCAGCCGCGCGCGGTAAGATAAATGAATCTGTATAAGCTTGCCAAACGTAATGAAATGCGAGTAGAGTTTCCAAAAAAGCCTTATGAATTTGTCGAATCTGGTCGGACAAACGATTGACGGGAAATACAAAATCGAGCGCGAGCTGGGTAAAGGCGGCATGGGCGCGGTTTATCTGGCGACGCACATCGGCACGGAGCGCCCCGTCGCGGTCAAAGTCATCGTGCCGCAGTTTATGCAGAAAGCCGAATTTGTCGAGCGTTTCAAGCGCGAAGCGCGCGCCGCCGGACGCCTGCGCCATCCGAATGTGGTGGACGTCACCGATTTCGGTTTTGACGAGACGCCGCAGGGACGCATCGCCTATCTCGTAATGGAATATCTGGACGGCTGCACGCTCGGCGAAATTCTCGAAGAAGAGCATCAACTGCCGCTCGAATGGTCGCTCGATATTCTGGAACAGGTTTCTTCCGCCATCCAGACCGCGCACGAGCAGGGAATTATTCACCGCGATTTAAAGCCCGACAATATCTGGCTCGAACCGAACCAGCGCGGCGGCTACACGGTGAAAGTGCTGGATTTCGGCATCGCCAAGCTCGAAGAAAATATGCGCGACGCAGCCGCCGGCGCTCTGCCGAATCCGCCGACGCATCAAACGCAGGCGAACGCGCAAAACACGACCTTTACCGACGCGAATCAAACCGGAACGATTGCCGAAAACAGACATTCCACAATTTTTTCCGAAGGCTCGACCAACGCGCTGACAAGCTCCATCGGCGACGAAGCGGGAACTTTGATACAGCCGCCGGAAGCGGGAACTTTGCTGCATCCTCTGGCAGAGATAAATTTGGAATCGGGAACGGCGATTTTGCCCGCCGCGCCGCAAGGCACCGCGGAACAGGAAAATCAAGGCACGCGCCTGATGTCGGCGCACATTGAGACGGATAAAAACGCGCTCGCCCGAAAATCGACCGCCGAGCTGACGCGCGTCGGCGCGGTTTTGGGCACGCCGCTTTATATGTCGCCCGAACAATGTCGCGGCGAAAAGCTCGACGCGCGCAGCGATATTTACAGCCTCGGCGTTATCGCTTACCAGATGCTTTCGGGCAAAACGCCGTTCGAGGGCGATTTCAAAGCCGTGATGAATTCGCACATCGAACAGGAACCGCCGCCTTTAAACGTCAAAAAGGTTCCGAAAAAGGTCAGGCGCGCGGTGATGGCGGCGCTCGCCAAAAACCCCGAAGCGCGCCCGCCGAGCGCCGAAACTTTCGCCAATCAGCTTCGCTCGCATTCCGAAGGCGTCGGCAAGCTTTTGCAGCGGTCTCTGGTCATTTACAGCCAGCATCTGCCGACTTTTCTGTGGGTTTCATTCCTGCTTTCGCTGCCCGTGATTTTGCTGACGCTCGGACATTTCGTCATCGAATATCTGGCGCTCGCCGAAGTGATTCCGATGTGGCTCAAAACGCTTTTGAACGCGGTTTACATCGTCGGAACTTTCTTTATCGGCATCTGGTTCGGCTCGGCTTTAATCGGCGTGACGACGTGGCTGGTCGCGCAGATTCTCGCCGTTCCGCTGCGTCCGGTCAGCTGGCGACCGGCGGTCAAACAGGTCAAAACAAAATGGCGCGCCATCGCGCGAACCGTGACCTGGACGACTTTAATCTCCACGGTCGGTTTTGTCTTTTGTCTGGTTCCGGGCTTGATTCTGTCGGTGCGTTACGGGCTGGTTTCGCCCGTCATTATGATGGAAGATTTAAAGGGGAAACCGGCAATTCGGCGCTCGGTCGAGCTGACGTGGCGCGCTTACTGGACGGCGTTTGCGACGATGCTGATTTACCTGATTCTACCCATCATTCTTTCGGGCGCGACGGCGAAAGTCGCCAGCTCGATGGTCAATTTCGGTGAAAACGACGCGCCAGCCGCAGCCAATGAACGGGGCGGCGTAAAATTTAATCCGGACAAAAAAGGCGGAAATTTCGGCATCCAAGTTTCGCCGCCCGATGCGAACGGAAACGCTCAAACTCCCCGAACGGAACGGCAAGTCAAACTGGATGAAGCGGTCGAACAGGCGCAGGAAAATATAAAATCGCTCCCCGTTTCGGAAGAGATGCAGAAAGAAATCGGCGACGCGATGAAGCAGGCGCAGGAAGCGGAAAGAATAAAGGCGGAAAAAGCGAAAACCGAAACGCCGGAGAAAAAAATGACGCGGCGGCTGGCGGCGACCATCAAGGAAACGCTGATTCAATTGTTCTGGCTGCCGATTTCCATTATTTTAGGCTCATTTTCGTCCATCACTTTCGCGCTGCTTTATCTGAAAACCCGTCAGGCGGGCGGCGAATCGATGAGCGATTTGCTCGGACAGTTCGAATCCGCCGAGCGCCCGCAGAGCAACTGGCAGAAACGCGTCCGCGCGCGCTTGATGCAGTCGGGCAGAATAACGGGTAAAACGTAATTCGTCATTCGTTATTCGTCCTTTGTCATTCGTCCTTCGTCCTTTGCTGCTTGAATTTAATTCGAGACCTTGGGTTTTATTCAACTTGCGAAGGACAAAGGACGAAGGACAAAGGACGAATGACAAAGGACAAATCAATGAAATTTTTCAGTTTATTTTTAATCTTTCTTTTCGTCTTCACCGTTCGGGCGCAAAGCGGCGCGCGCGAATTTGATTTGAAAGCGGGCGGGCTGGTCGAAGTCAAAAATCTCTACGGGCGCGTCAGCGTTTCCGCCGAACAAATGCAGGGCGAAAAAGCTTCTCTCACGATTCAAGCGGACAAATCTCTCGCTGAAAGCGAAGTCAAAACTTCAGCCGCCGGCGGAAAGCTCACGGTTTTAGTCAATCCCGAAAACGAAAAAACAAGAGTCGATTTGACCTTGAAAATCCCGCTTCACACGCGCGTGAAAATCGAAACCGGCGAAGGCGAAGTCCGCGTCGCGGGCGAGCTGGAATCAGCCGAAGTCTCGACCGAAACCGGCACGATTTCCACTGACGTTCCGCTCGAAAATCTAAAATACAATTTCCTCTGGACAGCTTCGCGCCCGCGCTACATCAGCGACGTCGAGCTCGAAGAAGTCAAAGAAAAATCCGGCGGCAGATTTTCCATCAGCGGAAAGCTCGGCGAAGGCAAAAGTAAAAAGGAAAAAGGCAAAAACGAAGAAAAGCCGAACGACGGCGAACAACCGACGCCCGCCGCCGAAAACACAACCGACAACGAACAACCTGAAACCGGCAAAAAATCGAAAACCAAAGACCAAAAACCGAAGACCGTTTCATTAAATTTTACGACGACGCGCGGCATCGTTCTTTTAAACGTTAATCCGAACGAAGTTCCGAACAATTTGCAGCAGCGCCCTTTGACCGAAGCGGCGAAAGCCATTATTCGCAGCGGCGATTCGCTTTTGACCGAAGCGATTCGCCGCGCCAGCCCGAAGCATTTCGGCGATTACGCGAAAACTCTGCCGCCGCGAAAAAAAGAGCCGAGCCTGATCGACAGACCGAAAACGACCGACACGACCGGCGGAAAAGTCAAAAGAGTTTTAGCCAAAGTCGTCGACGCCAACAATCGCGCCATTGCCGGCTTGCAGAAAAAGGATTTCACCGTTCTCGAATCGGGCAGAGCGCGCGAGGTTTTGTCGGTCGAAACGACGACCGCGCCGTTTAATCTGGTGCTGCTTCTGGACGTTTCCGGCAGCGTCGAAAACTACGTCGATTTTATCCGCAAAGCCGCGCGAAATTTTATCGAGACGGTCGATAAACGCGACCGCATCGCGATTGTGACCTTTAACGAAGACGTCAAGGTCATCTCGAATTTTACGACCGACCGCGCGAAGCTTTCCGCGAGTCTCGACACATTTGACGCGGGCGGCGGAACCGGTTTTTACGACGCGCTCGCCTATTCGCTGGTCGATACTCTGCGCCCGCTGAAAGGCGAGCGGACGGCAATCGTCGTTTTGTCGGACGGCGACGACAATCGCTCGTTTCTGTCGTTTGAATCCCTGCTCGGCTCGATTCAGGAAAGCGGCGCGCTCGTCTATCCGCTTTACGTTCCGTCGGGCTTGATTGCGGCTTCGGCGCAGACCGACCCGAATAAGGCGGTCGACCCGCTCCGCACGCGCTATATGGGCTTGACGACGAAAGCCGAAGGCGAAGGCGCGCGGCTCGCGCAAGTTTCCGGCGGCATTTATTACCCGATTCGACGCCTCGCCGAGCTGCAGAAAGCTTACGACGACATTGTTTTGCAGCTGCGCACCGCTTACACGATAACTTTTCGCTCGGATTCCAGCGAAACCGGCGACGGCATCAGCCCGCGACTGCGCGTTCGCACCAGCCGCGAAGGCTCGTTCGTCAATCTCGGCACAATCGTCGATGTTCCCGAAAATGAAGCCCAAAAATATCTGCAAAACGGGCAAGTCTCGGCAAACGGCGCGCGAGAAATCGTTTATCCAAAGTTCTCCGCGCAAAATCAGTTTCTCAAATTCAATTTTCAAACCGGCGAAATTTCCGGCGAAATCGAAAAGGTAAATTACCGGCAGTTTGTCAGCGACAATCTCCGCGAATTCAAATTCGAGAATTTCGATATAAATAAATCTACAGGCGCGTTTTTGCTTTCAAACGAAAAAGAAAAAATCGCCGTCAGCCGCTGGATTTCGCCGAAAAGAACGCGCTCTTACCCGTATGAGAGAGTTTACGACACGCTCGCTTTCGACGGAAAAAAGGCGACGATAATTCCCGTCGTCAAAGACGAAGGCTTGGGCGGCGAGCGCGATTTTTTGCAGTGGGACACCATTTCGCTTCTGAGTCTTCTGGACGTTCACGTAATTTTGGCTTATTACAACGAAGCCGAAAAAAATCCGAAGCGCGCCGACCAGATAACCGAACAGAAATTCGACAACAATTACATTCTGGCTAGGCTTAAGGAAGTTTCCGAGTTTCAAGGCACGCCGCGCCAGTGGAACGAGCGCGAAACCAAACAGCTAAAACCCGTCTTTGAAAAAGCCCGCGCCGCGTATCGCGAAATCGCAAAAAAAACAAACACTTACCTGCACGACGAAACCGCTCTCAACGAACTAATAACTTACGCCGAAACGCCGCAAAAATTCATCGACTTCTCGCGCCGCAAATCCCAAAACGCGCAAGGGCGCGAATTTCAAACCTTACAGCCAAAAGAAGCCCTTTCCACCGACACCAAAGGCAAAGTCACGATTTCAAACGCCCTTTTCGGAAAATATTTTTTCACCGTCGACGAAACGAAAATCGAGCCGCAGGTCGTCTCTCTCATCGAAGCCAAACACAGCCAGCGCGCGCTTCTGCCGAGCAAAAACGACATCAAAGACGGCTTGATAAAAATGATGCTCTACACAAACCTGAGCAATGTCAAAGTCGGCGCTAAACCCGTCGATTACAAAGTAATGATTCGCCTGACTTCCAGCCGCTTGAAAGGCTCGATAACCTCCGCCGCACAGGACGAAGAATTATTAAAATTCTGCTCCGACAATCTGATTGATTTACCAAACCGCGAATTTCTCAAAAAACTTTTCCGTGAAGCGCGCGAAAATAAATTCACCATTATTCTGGAACACGCGGAGACAGCGAAATAGATGGAAATCACGGCGGAGATTATTGCCGGAATCAAATACAAACAGCATCTCAAATGCAATTTAACAGTTGTCGCTCTGGAAAATTTTGACGTTAATTCGGCAAAATCTTCATCCGTCATTTCACACGGGCAGAATCGCCTGGCCATCAGCAAATGGGTTTCGCCGAAACGGACGCGCTCGTATCCGTACGAGCGTGTTTACAATACTTTTTCAGTCTCCAAACGAATTACGGTCATTCCCGTCGTGAAAGATGAAGGCGCGGCGGGCGACCGGGATTTTTTACAATGGGATACGGTTTCGTTAATGAGCCTGCTCGACGTTTACGTAATTTTGGCTTACTACGAAACGGCGGAAAAACATCGCTCGCGCGTCGATAAAATCACCAACCAGAAATTT
>DASVWG010000309.1:0-4751 GCA_036389695.1 Pyrinomonadaceae bacterium | reverse complement strand
CGCCTGCGCCGCCAATCCGCACAAAGCCAGCGCGCAAAACAGCGAAAGAAAGCCGAATTTATTTTTCATATTTTTATAGATTTATTGACCGAAAACCTGATTCAGCAGCGCGCCCATCCGGTAGCCCGCCAGCGCAATCTGCTGCTGCGCGACCTGAAAAGCGTTTTTCTTGTAATTGGCGGTCGGCGTTTGAAAGCGGACGAGCGCGGGCGAAAAAACTTCGGTCGTCGCCAGCTGAAAGCTTTCCTTTTGCCATTCGGGGAAATTGCCGAGATTCAAGCGAGCGGACATTTTCGCCGCCGGAAATTTTTTCATCATCGGCGCGGCGACTTTCGGGATAAAATCCGTGTCGCACGTCTCGCCGCGCGGCGTGTTGCGGACGATTATCGAATCCCAGAACCAGTGCAGATTTTCCTGCTCGTTGCGCGGCGTTTCTTTCGGCTTCAGCAAAAACAAATTTCCGCCCTGGTCGCCTTTCGGCTCAAGGTCTGTAATGCGCGCCGAAGTGTGCAGAGGCTGGTGAAGGTCGCCGATTAAATGCATCACCCACGCTATCGCAATCGCTTTTTCGGCGTCCGACGCCGAATTGTTTCGCAAAACTTTGTCGAATTCGATTAATTTTTCGACCGCCTTGCCGCCTTCCTCGCTCGGATTCGGCAGAATCGTCACCTGATTGTTATCGTTGCGCCAGAACGTGTCGGCATAATGCCAGTTGCTGTGATGATAATTTTTGAAACGAACCTTGAAATCGCGGTCGCGCACGATGTCCGCCCACGTCGCCGCAATCATAAAATGCTCCATCTGCCGCACGGCGAGCGGGCGCGCGTCGCCCATAAAAAACACGCCCAAATCCGAATCTTCCGGCGCATTCTGCAAAATCTTCGAAACGCGCTCGCGCGCCTGCGGCGTCAACTGCTGCCACGCGATATAAGCCGTCGTTTTATGCCCGACATCATCCCACGCCAGAGCGGAAAGCGGGAAAATCAAACAAATCAAAAACAAAGCCGAAGCGAATTTTTTTAACATTTTCTGTTTTCTCCTGAATCTTCTGGGAAGATTTTAGCGAAGATATGCATTTAGAAAAAGCGGAGCGGGTGTTTTCTCGCTTCGCCACGCGTTTGGCAAAGATTTGTCAAACGCCGTCGAGAGGCAAATATTATTTGAAATAATTCATCAAATAAACAGCAAAAACCTTTGCGGAACGCGTCTAAAAGAAGAGTTCGCACGAAGAAGTCAAGCGAAGGTTTACAAGGAGTGAAATTTTATATGCAGGCAGTTTTAGAACAAAATTATATCGCCGACGCGCTGATTAACAGAACAAGCGACGCTTTCGGCACCAAAATCGGAATCATCGCCAAGGTCTTCGGCTGCTGGCACAGAGAACTGAGCCGCCCGTTTACCGCGCAAAACAAATCGTATCGCGTCTGTCTGCACTGTGGCGCGCGCAAAAGTTTCGACGCCGAAACGCTGCAAACTTTCGGACCGTTTTATTATCCCCCAGCAATATCGCCGGTTCGCAACAACGGGCGATTGAATTAACCCTAGCCATCTTTCCTTCCTGATGCTATACCTACCCCGCGCGGCGCAAATGCCGCGCATTTTTTTCTGCAAAGAAAATTTATTGCATAGCTTGGTAAATTGTTGTATAAGTGTTCGTCATAATACACAAAATCTTATGATTATCTGGAATCGTCTCGGATAATCATAAGTTCATCGCCATTAGGCAAATGGACGAACAAACGCAATCTACTCGATTGAATTTAAAAACCTGAATTTGCTTTCTTTGTCCAATACTTTCCTCAGTTTGAGGAAATCACGAATCAGGCATCGGCGTAAATTATTATCCATCAAAATGCTAGATAACCCGCAACCCCGACGCGTAATTAAAATTCGTATAAGGGTTAAGAGCAGTACTCAACCATCGAAATTACAGTAATTTGGTAAATCGGGCAAAGAAGGCGGAAAAAATTAAAAAGGCTTCCCGATTTGCCAATTCGAGAAAAGTATCGAGAAAGGAGAATGGACAATGGACATCACAAAAGGCTTAGTGGGAGTTTGCTTTCTAGGCTTAGTTACAAATGGCGTAGCACAATATGTTTTTGATAAAAATTTTCTGGGGAAAAGCGCTTTCTTAATTTTAGCTTTTGGAATGGTAGAATTCGTCGCCTATAAATTGAAGGATTTCCGGTCCTGGGACGTCGCCGAGCAAATCATGTCAGTTGCCGTATTAGTTATTACCCCGCTACTTTGTTTGTTTATCATCATTTTCGGAGAAAGTGACACAACTACCGTTCAGATAAGTTCTGCAAACCAAAGGAAGAATTACGACGCAGAGACTAGAAGGGCAGAAGCAACTATCAGGAATTTTCACAAAGCCATAAATGACGGGAAGTGCGGCGAAGCATTTGCCCTCCTTACAAAAAGGTACAAAGAGGCAAATCCGAGTAGAGGAACTCTCGATAAATTTCAGTCATTTTGCAAAAACACAACAGAAATAGAAGTTAATCGCCTTAACCATAGTGAAATTGATAAAGATAACTCTCGACAGTTTGACGCCCAAGTGTCATGGAAACAAGGCAAAAACAAACAGGAGAAACAAGAATCAGTTATGTTTGGACTTGTGCGTGAGGGAAGCGACTGGCTAATTGACCTGAAACTTTATCCCGCCTCCGACTAATTTTTGTCGCCTTTGTTACATTTAAATAAGCGCGCTGGATATGGATAAAAAGAGCGCAAGCGTTAAGAAAAAGCGGTCACTTAAATTTAAGCGACCGCTTTTTCTTATTCCCCGTTTTACCTTTTGGAGGATTAACCGAGAAAACCTCTGAATTTTTTCGTGTCAGTTTTGTAACTCGGAAAGATTTTATCCAGATTTTTATTGCCGAGATGTTTCATCGAGACTTCGGCGAAGACGTCGCGGAAATCGGTTGTTACATCAAGGTCGCGTCCTTCGTAAAGCTGGGCGGATTTTAAGCCTTTCCAGTCGCCGTAGACTTTGCCGCCTTTGACGGAATTGCCCAGAATAAACATCGCGTTGCCGTGTCCGTGGTCGGTGCCGCCGGTGCCGTTCTGGCGGGCGGTTCTGCCGAATTCGGACATGGTTAAGATGATGACGTCGTCCATTCGCTGACCTAAATCGGTGGCGAGCGCAGCGATGCTGGCGCCGAAATCGCGCAGGAAATTGGCGAGCTGTCCGCGCGCGCCGCCTTCGTTGGCGTGCGTGTCCCAGCGAAGCTCGTTGCCCGTATCGGTGAAGGCGATTTCCAAGCCGACGTTTGCCTTGATAAGCTGCGCGATTTGGCGGAGCGAGCGTCCGAACTGCGTGTTCGGATAGACCGCGCCGTTTTCGGGTTTGAACTGCGCCGGATTTGCCTGTTTCAGAAAATTGACGGCTTCGAAAGTTTCCTTTCCGGTTTCGCCCAAGCCGTCTTTCGAGTTTTCCTGCCAGATGTTTTCAAATCCGCCCGCGACCGATTGCGTGTAAACGCCGGCTTTGATGGAAAAATCGGCGAGATTCGTCATCGCGACGGTCGGCGCGCGACCGATAAGCGAGCGCGGAATCTGCGAGGTCATCGAAACGGCGCGAAACGGCGAATCCTTTTCGCTTTGTTTCGTCTGCAAAACGCGGTTGAGCCAGCCGTCGCGCGTGGATTTGACGCCGGGCGTGCCCGATTCCATATAATCCTGCGCGTCGAAATGCGAGCGCGTGTTGTCGGGCGAGCCGACCGAGTGGATGACGGCAAGCTGTTTGTTTTTCCAGAATGTTTCGAAGGGTTTGAGCGACGGGTGAAGCCCGAAAAAGCCGTCCAAGTTTATCGCGCCGTCCGTTCGATTCGGGCTTTGAATGGCGATGTTTCGGCGCAATTCGTAATAACTGTCTTCGCCGTAAGGCACGACCATATTCAGCCCGTCAACCGCGCCGCGCTGGAAAATCGTGATGAGAATTTTCCGTTTGCCTTTCGCATTTGTTAACGTCTGCGCGTCGGCGAATTGATGCAGAAAATTCGGTGCCGCCGACATCAGACCGAAACTGGCGAGAGCGATTCCGCTCGATTTTAAAAAATATCTTCTGTCCATATTTACAACTCTTTAAAAATGATAAAGAAATCAATTTTGCTGTTTATTTAGACGCGTCTAATTCTTGTTTGGTCACTTTTATTTTCAAAAAACCGGGCTTCGACCTTTGACCTTTGACCTTTGATTTGCGGATAATTCTCTCGAACTTTATTTTCGTCTGTTGATTTTATGAAAGAAGAGCTTATTCAGATTATTCTTGAACGCCTGACGCGCGACGAAGAAAAATTGCGCGAGGATTTTAACGCCGACAAAGGCGTCAGGACGAAATTCACGGCGATTGACAATCTTTTTCCCGAAAGCGTGGCGCGAAAGATTTACGAGGCTTATCCGCCTCTGGAAGAAATGCGGCTTTTAGACAGCTTTCGCGAGAAAAAATACACTTCGAAATCGCTGGACAAATTTAATCCGCTCATCGCGGACGCGACTTTTGCGTTTCAGGATAAAAGAGTGATTGACATTGTGGCGCGCATTACGGGCATCGAAGACGCCATCGGCGACCCGCATCTCTACGCGGGCGGCATCAGCGCGATGGCGGGCGGGCATTTTCTAAACCCGCACATCGACAACTCGCACGACCACGAACAGAAAAATTATCGCGTGCTGAACCTGCTTTACTATTGCTCGCCGGACTGGAAAGCGGAAAACGGCGGCAATCTCGAATTGTGGAACGACGA
>DASVWG010000308.1:0-14043 GCA_036389695.1 Pyrinomonadaceae bacterium | reverse complement strand
CTTAAACCGCCCGCTACCGCAGGCGGTTCTGACACGAATATGAATAACGAAACCATCATCAGCCTGCTTTACGTTTTCGTGCTGGCGGCGTTTCTGGGTTATCTGGTTATCTCGAAAGTGCCGCCGCTGCTGCACACGCCTTTGATGTCGGCGACGAACGCGATTTCCGGCATTTCGCTGGTCGGCTCGATTGTGCTGGCTGGCTCGCATCACGACAACGTGAGCACAATCTTAGGCGTCGTCGCCGTCATTTCCGCGACGATTAACGTCGTCGGCGGTTTTATGATAACCGATAGAATGCTTAGAATGTTTCAGGAGAAAACGGGCAAAAAACCTGTAAGCAAAACTTGATTTCGTCAAAGCAAAACTTAGTTTTATTAAAGCAAAATCGAGTTTTGTCGAAACGAAATTAAGTTTTGTTAAAGCAACATCGAGTTTTGTTGAAACAAAATTAAGTTTTACAAACCTTGAATTAAGTTTTACGTTCATTGAATCGAGTTTTACGAACCTTGAACGAAGTTTAATGAACCTTAAACTCGATTTCATCAACCTTGAATAGAGTTTAATGAACCTTAAATTAAGTTTTATGAACCTTGAATGAAGTTTAAGGTTGATGAAATCGAGTTTTATGAAGCTTAAATCGAGTTTCGTGTTCATTAAAGCGAGTTATCGCAAGCGATAGTGTCAGTAGCCCAAGCGTGAGCGCGGGCTTTCGTTAATCAAACAAAAAGCCCTTCCAGACGGTTGTGCTACTGAGACGAAATTCCATTTTCCAACAGCAGTTATGCAAATTCCGTATTTAATCGAAATTACATATCTCGTCGCGTCCGTTTTGTTTATTTACGGTTTGAAGGCGATGAGTCATCCGACGACGGCGCGGCGCGGGATGAACGCGGCGGCGTTCGGGATGCTGGCGGCGATTATCGGGACGCTTCTGCATCGCGACATCGTTTCTTATGAATGGATTCTGGTCGGTCTGGTGATTGGCTCGATAATCGGCGCGGCGATGTCAATCTGGATGCCGATGACGGCGATGCCGCAGCGAACCGCGCTGTCGCACGCCTTCGGCGCGCTGGCGGCGACGATTGTCGGCATCGCGGAATTTTATCGTCACGGCGGCGAGCTGACTTCATTTAAAATGACGGCGCTCGGTTTCGAAGTTCTTTTCGGCGGCATTACGGTGACGGGCAGCCTTATCGCTTTCGCCAAATTGCAGGAATTGATGCGCGGCACGCCGGTTACTTATCGAGGGCAAAATGTCGTCAACATCGCATTGTTTCTCACGGCTTTCGCAATTTTCGTTTACCTGATTTTCTTTCCGGTCGGAATGCTTTTCTACGTGATGGTGGCGATGGCGTTTTTGTTCGGCGTTTTGCTCGTGATGCCGATTGGCGCGGCGGATATGCCGGTCGTGATGTCTTTGATGAATTCTTACGCCGGACTGGCTTCGGCGGCGACGGGTTTCGCGCTCAACAACAAAGTTTTGATTATCGCGGGAACGCTCGACGGCTTTTCCGGTTTTATTCTTTCGATTCTGATGTGCCGCGCGATGAATCGCTCGATAACCAACGTTTTATTCGGCGCGTTCGGTTCGGGCGGAACCGAAGCGTCGCAGGTCGAGGGCACGATGCGCGAGATTTCGGTTGACGACGTGGCGACGCAGATGGCTTATGCGCGGCAGGTCGTTTTCGTGCCCGGTTACGGGATGGCGACGGCGCAGGCGCAGCACGCCTTGCGCGAACTGGCGGACACGCTCGAGTCGCGCGGCGTCTCGGTCAAATACGCGATTCATCCGGTCGCCGGCAGAATGCCCGGACATATGAACGTTCTTTTAGCCGAAGCCAACGTGCCGTATTCGCTGCTCTACGAGCTCGAACAAATCAATCCGGAAATGGGAACGACCGACGTCGCCGTCGTCGTCGGCGCGAACGATACGGTCAACCCCGACGCGCGCGACAACCCGAAAAGCGCCATCGCCGGAATGCCGATTATCGAAGTCGACCGCGCCACGCAGGTCGTCGTCCTCAAACGCGGGCAGGGCAGAGGTTTTTCCGGCATCGAAAACCCGTTATTTTTCAAGCAAAACACGGGAATGTTATACGGCGACGCGAAAGATTCATTGACGAAACTGGCTGCCGCCGTCCACGACGCTTGAAAAGGACGCGGCGACACGCAGACGCGGGGACGCGGAGATTGGTCATTAGCTTATCTTTCTCCGCGTCCCCGCGTCTCGTCTTCTCCGTGTCTCTCCGATTTATTGCGGTTTGAGCACGACCTTACGCCATTGATTCTTTTCTTTGTTGAATTCGCTGTAAGCCTTCGGCGCATCGTCCAATTTCAAGCGATGCGAGATGACGAAAGTCGGGTCGATTTTGCCTTCTTCGACCAGCGCGAGAAGCTTCGGCATATATTTGTGCATATGCGTCTGTCCCATTTTGAACGTCAAGCCTTTACCGAACGCCGCGCCGAAATTGAACTTGTCGAGAAATCCGCCGTAGACGCCGGGAACGGAAATCGTTCCGCCTTTGCGGCAGCAGTGAATCGCCTGCCGGAGCGCGTGCGGACGGTCGGTCGCCAGAAATAATTTCGCTTTCACGTAATCGAGCAGAGCGTCGGGCGCGACGCCGTGCGCTTCCAAGCCGACGGCGTCGATGCACGAATCGGGACCGCGACCGCCGGTCAAATCTTTCAATTTCTCGAAAACGTCTTCATCGTCGAAATTAATCGTGCGTGCGCCGCCTTCCGCCGCCAGTTGCAGGCGGTCTTCGTAATGGTCGATGGCAACGACCTGTTCCGCGCCGAGCAGGAACGCGCTTCTGACGGCGAATTGCCCGACCGGTCCCGCGCCCCAGACGGCAACCGTATCGCCTTCCTTAATATCGCAATTTTCCGCCGCCATATAGCCGGTCGGGAAAATGTCCGACAGGAATAAAACCTGCTCGTCCGTCAAGCCGTCGCCGATTTTCAAAGCGCCCGTGTCGGCAAACGGCACGCGCACGTATTCTGCCTGACCGCCCGCGAAACCGCCGAGCATATGCGAGTAGCCGAACAATCCCGAACCGGAAAACCCGTATAAAGTTTCGGCGATTCCGGCGTTCGGATTAGAGTTGTCGCAGCACGACCACAATTCGCGCTCGCAGAAAAAGCATCTGCCGCAGGCAATCGTAAAAGGTATGACCACGCGGTCGCCTTTTTGCAGATTTTTGACGTCCTTGCCGACCTCGACGACTTCGCCCATAAACTCGTGTCCGAGAATATCGCCCGCTTCCATCGTCGGAATATAACCGTTGTAAAGATGCAAATCCGAGCCGCAAATCGCCGTCGTCGTAATCTTGAGAATCGCATCGCGCGAATTCAGAATCTGCGGGTCGGGCACATTCTCGACGCGCACATCGTGTTTTCCATACCAACAAACTGCTTTCATCTTTATTTCTCCCTTGTTCGTTTATAAAAGAAGACAGAAGCCGGAAGTCGGAAGCCAGAAAGGATTTTGTTTTTTAGCTTTAGCGTTGAAGATAAAAAACTATCGGTCTGCTGTCTTCTGACTTCCGGCTTCTGTCTTCTATAAATTATGCTGATGCGCCTTGCGTTTTCGCCGATGTCTGCGCCTGGTCTTTCAGGCGTCCCGAAGTTTGACCGTCGACGGTCATAATCGTGCCGGATTCCATTAATTGTTTGAAGCGGCGCAAATCCTCGCTGACTTGCTGATTCGGTTCTTCGCCGAAAAGCTTGGCAAACAGCGCGCCGATTTCTCCGGCGGGCGGTTCATACGTCAAAACGACGCGCAATTCAGTGCCGCGATTCGATGTCGGGCGAAATTCGACGACGCCGGAGTTCGGAATCTGCGAGCCTTCGGTTGAAACCCAGCCGATGCGCTCGTTTTCGATGTCGCTGGTGATTTCGGCGTCCCATTCTACGGAAGTGCCGAGCGGCGCTTTCGCTTTCCAGTGTGAGCGTTTTTCGTCCAGCACAGTCACCGCTTCGAGATGCGTCATAAACTGCGGCAGATTTTCAAAGTTGTGCCAGAATTGATAAAGCTCGGCAGGCGATTTGTTTATCGTGACCGATTTCGTCACGTGAATTTTGCTTGCCAGCAAGCCTTTGTGAAACGGCGAAGCGTTGTCGCCTTTCTCGGCGTCGCTCGTGTCGATGCCGACCGAGTCATACACGTGACAATGCCCGGTGACGCCGCGCAGGGCGAGACCGCCGCCGACGACCGAAGCGAGAATGCCAAGCACGCCGCCGCGCCTGATGCCGTAGAGCAGCAGAGCGCCGCCGCCGACGCTGGACAAAACGCGTTCGGGCGTGCCGACGTTCGTTTCCAGATTCGTTAAAAAGTCGGTCATAGATTCAGTTTTATTGTTCATAAATTATCCCTTTCCTTGTCTGATTTAAGCTTTAAAAAGTTTCACCGCAGAGGCGCGGGGCAAGCGCCGGGAAGCGCGGAGATTTTTGTTTCTCTCTGCGCCCCTCGGCGAAAACTCGGCGTCTCGGCGGTGAAACTTTCCATATTTTGATAACTCGCTGCTTGTCTGCTTTAAGCTAAATATTCATTCGGCGCAAGCTCGTTGTTTCGAACGGAAGCGCGGTCGGCGAGCGCGGTTAAAATCGACGGCGAAGCGAAAGACGTGCTGTCTTTGCCGAGCGCGTGGCTCGTGCCGATGCCGCCCGCCGAAGGCAGAATCTGATTGACCATGCCCATAATCTGCGCGACGGTTTCGGGAAACAGCGCGTTGGCTTTTGCCGCCAGTTTCGCCTGCGTCGTGATAATCAATTCCGCGTCGCCGCTGCGGCAGGATTCGACAATCTGCCGCGCCGCGCGTTCGGCGCTGATGGAAGTCAAAGGCAGCGCGTCCATTAAGCTGAACAATGCGTATTCGATTTCTTTTTTGCCTTTAAAAATCGCGTTGATGTGGCTTCCGGTGCGCATCAAGCCGGGGCACACGGTCGTCACGAAAACATTGTCTTTATAAAGCTCGCCGCGCAGAGCGTTTGATAATCCGAGCAGCGCGAATTTGCTGGCGCAATACGGCGCGAGATGCGGCACGGCGACTTTCGCGCCGATGGAAGCGATGTTGACGATGCGACCCGCGCCGCGCTTTTTCATCTGCGGCAGCACAGCCTGCATCGTATAAAACGGCGCCCAGAAATGAATCGCCAGCGCGTTTTCAAAATCTTCCTGCGTCTGCACTTCCAAAGGTCCGACCTGTATGACTCCGGCGTTATTAATCAAAACGTCAATCTGCCCGAAGCGCGTGTTGATGTCTTCAATCATTCGATTGACCTGCTCCTGCTCGCGCACGTCGCAGATAACGTCGAAAACTTCCGCGCCCGCCGTTTGCAGCTCTTCGCGCGCCCGCTTCAATTCTTCGCCGTCGCGCGCGCAAATCGCCAGCCGCGCGCCTTCTTTCGCCAGCTCGCGCGCCAGAACCAAACCCAAACCGCGCGAGCCGCCGGTTATCAAAACGACTTTGTTTTCAAAATCGAATTGCCGTCTTTTTTTACCCAAAAGCGTCAAAGCCGCGATTGCGCCGATGCCGATGGCTGTGCCTAAAAGCCATTTATTGTTATTTTCGGACACAAAGATTTTTTCCTTTAAGAAATTCGTATTAAAACAAAACAAAAAAATGTTATTTGAATCGAGTTTGGCAAGAACCGTGCCGCGAGTTTTGAGGAAATTCAGAAGCAGAAGCCCGCGCGTCAGCAAGGGCGGAGAACAATGACGGATTCAAGATTCAGAATTCAGGATTAATCGTTAGGTAACGGCAAATTCTGAACCTGAATTTTGAATTCGCAATCCTGTCCGCCCTCGCTCACGCGCGGGCTTCTGCTAGTTCTTTCAAGGTCGCCAGCAGTTCTTCGGGATTGACCGGCTTGGCGACGTGCATCTGAAATCCGGCTTCCATCGCGAGCGTGCGGTCTTCGGCGCGGGCGTAAGCGGTCAGCGCGATGGCGGAGATTTTATGTTCGCCGGTGTCGCGCGCGCGGATTTGGCGAATCAGCGCGTAGCCGTCTTCGCCGGGCATTCCGATGTCGCTTATCAGGATGTGCGGCTTGAAATTTTCGAGTCTCTCCAGCGCTTCGGAAACCGAGCTTGCCGTGACGACTTCCGCGCCGCTTTTTTCGATAATCGTCGTTAATAATAAACGCGCGTCGGCATCGTCATCGACAATCAGGATTTGAACGCCGCGCAGATTCGGATAAGGCGCGGCGCTTATGTTTCCGCCTAATAACGGTAAAGCTTCGCTTGTCGTTTCGGTATCGAAACTCGCTTTGACCGGCAGCGTGATGATGAAAGTCGTGCCTTGATTCAGACCCGCGCTTTCGACCTCGACCGTGCCGCCGTGCATTTCGACCAGATGCCGCACGATTGCCAAGCCCAGACCCAAGCCGCCGAATTTTCTGGTCGAAGTGCCGTCCGCCTGGCTGAAACGGTCGAACACGTAAGGGAGAAATTCGCGGCTGATGCCCTGCCCGGTATCGCTGACTTTGATTTGGATTTGAGATTCGACCTGTTGCAGGCTCACGCTGATTTCGCCGCCTTTGGGCGTAAACTTGATGGCGTTCGAGAGCAGATTCCACATTATCTGCTGAAGCCGGTCGGGGTCGCCCAGAATAAATTTCGCCGGAAAATCGAAGTTTGATTTTATCTCGATATTTTTCGATTCCGCCGCCGGATATAAACTTTCCAGAGCGGTTTTGATAATCGTTTCAAGCTCGGTCAGCTGCGTATTCAGACTTAATTTGCCGGTGATGATGCGCGAGACATCAAGCAAATCTTCGATAATCTGCGACTGCGCCCGGGCGCTGCGCCCGATGGTTTCGATGGCGCGCTTTTGGACGTCTTCGTTCAGCGAATCGGTCATCAGCAGGCTCGACCAGCCGACGATGGCGTTGAGCGGCGTGCGCAGTTCGTGCGAGACGGTCGCCAGAAATTCATCCTTGATTCGATTGGCGGTTTCCGCCTGCGCGCGCAATCTCTGCTCGGTTTCGTAAAGCCGCGCGCGTTCCAGCGTCTGCGCGCATTGATGCGCGAGAGCATACATAAAGGCGATGTCGTCTTCATTAAAAATCTGCGGACGCGTAAAGCTCAAGCCCATCGCGCCGATAATGCGCCCTTCGACAGTCAGCGGAAAAGCCGCCAGCGCATCGCTGCCCGTGACCGAAGCGAGCGGTCCGAGATGCGGATATTTATCCAGATACGCGGCAAACGATTCTATCAGAACCGGCGCTTTCTGTTTGATGGCGTCGGTAATCGGCGCTTTTTTATGGAGGCTGAAGCGCTGCCATTTTTCCGCCACCTCTTGCGGAAAACCGACTGTTCCGACAATTTCCAGCTCCGCCGCCGCTTCATTGAGCAAAACGACCGTTCCGGCGTGCGCGCCGAGCGAATTGACGCCCTGCTCGATAACGGCGACGGCGACGTCATTCGGCGTCAAAGCCTGCGAAAGCGAAGTGGACACGACCTGCAGGCGGCGCAGGAAATTCGACGTGCGCTCGGCGGCGCGGCGCGTTTGATGCTCGGCGCGGAAAAGGCGCGCGTTATCAATCGCCAGCGCCGCGCGATTTGCCAAATCTTCGGCTAAAGCGAGGTCGTCCGGCGTGTGATGCTTGCCCGATTCCGAATTGACGAAGCTGAGCACGCCCAGAACTTTTCCGCGCGCTTTGAGCGGCACAATCATCGCCGAGCGAAAGCCGATTTCGCGCATTATGCGCAAGTGTTCCGCGTCGTACGCGCTTTTGACGAGCAGTTCGTCGGGAATATCCGGATAAAATTCCGATAAACCGGTGCGCAAAACATTATAAGTGCCTTGCGGCGCGGATTGGTCGGGCGGGTAACGTTTGGCAATCTCCTGCGCCCAGGAGACTTTTTCGGGGTCGATGTGCGCGACCGCCAGGCGATTCAGCGTGCCGTCTTCGTTGACGATGTCGACGCCGCACCAATCGGCAAAATGCGGCACGGCGAGCCTGACGACGCTGGCGAGCGTCTCTTCATATTCCAGCGACGAGGCGAGCGTCGTGCTGGCTTCGGCGAGAAATTTTTCGGCGATTTCCTTTCGCTTGCGCTCGCTGACGTCCATCGTCACGCCGCGCAGACCGATTGGATTTCCGTCGTCGTCGAAAACAGTGACCGATTGCGCTTCGACCCAGACGGCGCGACCGTCTTTGGCAATCCAGCGAAACTCGTTGATGCCGGGTTTGCCGCTTTTAAAAGTTTCGACGGCGGTGCGCGCGGCGGATTCCTTGTCTTCGGGATGCACGATGGTCAGCCAGAAATTCGGCGTCGAAAGCCATTCCTCGACGCTGTAGCCCAAAAGCTTTTCCACGTAATCGCTGACGAAATCGATGCGCTGGTTGTTTTCGTCCGGCTCGCCCCACGCTTCCCAGACGACGCCCGGAACGCTCGAAACCATCGCCTGCAAGTGCTTGCGCTGCGATTCGATTTGCGCGGCGAGCTGCGCTTTTTCCTTTTCGACGCGCTTGCGCTCGGTGACGTCTCGCGCCACGCCTTCGACGGCGACCGGCACGCCGCTGCCGTCATAGGAAATCCGCGTGCTGACTTCGAGCGTCAGGCGGCGACCGGCTTTATTGATAATGTCGATTTCGTAAATGGTCGGCTGCGGGTCTTTTAATTTTCGCGCGGTCATCTCTTTCGCCAGTTCCAGATGTTCCGGCGCGATAAGCCCGGCGATGTTCAAGCCGCTCAAAACTTCGTCGCGGCTGTAGCCGGTAATTATCTCGCCCGCGCGATTGATGGAAAGATAATTGCCCTGCAAATCGTGCGAATAAATAATGTCGTTGGCGTTTTCCAGAAGGCTCCGGTAACGCGCTTCGGATTCGCGCAGGGCTTCTTCGGCGCGTTTCGATTCGGTCACGTCGCGCCCGAAACAGACGTGCAAGCCCGGCATAAAATGCGCGCGCGCCGTCCATTCGAATAAAACTTCGCTGCCGTCGGCGGCGCGCATCGGAAACCGGCTCACGGGAACGCCGGTCTCGCGCAAATCGGCGAAAGCTTTCAGCGCTTCCGCCAGCCTTTCGGGAAGCATATATTCGCTGAAATGAGAACCGATTAACTGCTCGCGCGTGGCTTTGAGCTTCCGGCACAAGCTTTCGTTGACGTCGATATATCTGCCCTGTTCGTCCACGACCATGATGCAGTCCAGAGTGGCTTCAAAAAGCATCCGGTAGCGCTCTTCGCTGATTTTCAACTTTTCTTCGGCGAGCATCTGCGCCGTGATGTCTTCGTGCATCAAGACGACTTCGCGGACATTTCCCGCCGAATCCTTAATCGGATAAATAACGGCTCTCGTCCAGCGCTGCGGCTGCTCGTGGCGGCTCATATTCGGAATCGTTTCTTCCGGGTCGTAGAGAATCGGCGGAATCTCGGTCGCTTCGCCCGCAAATCCGCGCCTGATGTAAGGCATAATCCCTTTTTTGACCAGCTGTTCGTCTTCCAGCATGTTGTAGCCTTTAATCTGCTCGAGCGTCACGCCCCACAACTGTTCCCAAGCCTTATTGACCTGAATGGTAAAGCCGTCCGGCGACATTATCTGGACACTGAACGGAGACTGCTCAAGAATGGCTCGCCAGCGGTTTTCGATGTAGGATTCTGAATCGTTAAAGGACATGGGATTTACGAGTTATAAAACAAATATCTCTTATCATAGGATAAACAGGGAAATTAAGGCAATAAACAATGTATAGCGTTAAATCGAATCGCGGCAAAGAAATGTAGGGGCAGGTCTTGTGCCTGCCCAAAGCGTCTGTCAAGACGCTAATCAATTCTGATTAAGTTCAAGGTTGAATTTAATTAAACGCTTATTCGCTGCGCTCATTGGGCAGGCACGCGGGCGTGCCCCTACATTCCTTGTTGTGATTTACAATAATAAATAAAAAAGGCGATTTCCAACGAATCGCCGCAAGCTTTTATAAATTTTGAAACAGTAAATTTTAGAGAAACTTATTCGCCTCTTGAATCTTTTTCAACAATTCGCGTTTTTTGTTTTCGCGGATTTCGTTTTCGGCGGATTGATTTTCAGCGTCGACGGCGGCTTTTCTCAACGCTTCTTTTTTTCTGTTCGCTTCCGCGTTTGAATTGGCAAAGCGGCTCGGATTTTCCAGCGGTTTTTGTTTTCTTTCCGCGTCTTCTTCCAGCCGGACGGCGTCGCTCATTTCATAATCGTAAACGACCGACGTCCGAAATTTTTCCAAAAGGCTGCGAAAGATTATTTCCGTGTCCATCTGGTTTTGCTTCAGAATTTGCGCGCCGGAGAAATTATTCGCCGCCGTTGTCGGATTAACCGGCTGTTTGATGCCCGACGAATTATTCGGCGGAGTTAAATTGAAAACGATGTCGGCGACTTTATTGTTTTCTTCCGTTTGATTTTTTGTCGGATTTTCCGCGACGGCTAAAGAAACGGGCGGAATATTTTCCGTCAGCGTCGCGACGATGTTTGTTTCGGAATTTTTTGTGGAGAAAGAATCGGAAGCCGAAGGCGTTTCGGGCAAAACGGGAATTATCGCGGCGGGCAAAAGCGCGGCGTCCGGGGCAGGCAAAACCGGCTCGGTTTCCGGCGTTTGGTTTTGCGCGAGACGAATCAATAATTCTATGTCGACGAATGAAATCCCGAACATTTTTATCCTCTATTTTTTAAAGCTCAGTCCTGCGTCCGTAATCACGATTTTGTCGGCTGGGACGCCGAACAGTTGTTCGAGATTTCGTTTCGCGACCGCCCGTGTCTGCTCGATAATTTTCCGGTCTTTTCTTTTCAAGCCTTCGCTGTAAGCGGTGAAATTTATGTTCGTGACGACGGCGAGCAGTTCCGTGTATTGCTGTTTCTGCAAGTCTGACAGTTTCGTCACCGCCGGATTTTGCGACAGAACGGCTTTGAATTGATTGAACAAAGCTTTTTCGCCGAAGCTGCTGACGTAATTCGGCGTTTTGCTGACGTCAATCGTGTTGGTGTATGGAATGACGACCGGATTTTCAAAAACGTTGTGATAAGCGTGATAATTCTGGACGACGAAATATTCGAAAGCGTATGCCAGATCATTGGCGGGAAATCCGTCTTTCGTCGCCGTGTCGGCGTAAATTATCACCATCTGCTCGATAATTTTCACGGCGTCGGCTTTCTGCTGCGCGGTCGCTTGCGACGGCTTGACCAGCAAATCGACGAGGACGAATTCCTTCGAGCCGCGATACAAAGTCGAAGAACGATTTGTTGTGCCGCCGGATTGATTTCGCTTCGCGCCGACGCTCTGCTCAATCATATGTCTCTGCATCAAGCCCTCAATCGCAATCGCGTTCATATTTCGCACAAAAGCGTCCTTCTGCAAAGCCGGATTGCTGTAAACATAAGGCGAATCGAGCACTTGCGCCCGCGCCGGAAGCGAAAGGAAAAGCGCGAAAGCGACGGCGAAAATGAATTTGAGCTTTTTGCGTTCAGACATATTTTTTATTGTAGGGAAATTAAGGAAAATAAGGAAATTATGGAAATTAGGGGAAGAAAAGAAAAACTTCTTCGCCTTTCTCGTCTTTCTGTTTTGCCTTCTCCCTCTTTCCATAATTTCCTTATTTTCCTATTTCCCTGATTCTCTTCCGCCAAACAAAGAAAGTCGAAGCCGCCGCACGTGGAAGGTGAGCGATTTCGACTTTCTCGGATGAAAGAAACTCGTTCCGGATTAATTTACTCTAATTATTTAGAGTTATTAATCATATTGCCGCGCGTGTCGCTGCCGGATTTCAGCGTATTGCTCAGCGAATCGAAGCGTTCTTTCTGCTGCTGCTGTTGATGCTGGAACATCAGGGTCATCATGCTTCCGTTCGCCTGCTGGCGCATCAATTCCTGCTGCATTTCGTAAGTTTTGCGCTGGTCGGGCGTCAATTCGTTAGGGTTAAAGTTGCCGATTGGATTCGTTGCCATGATTTTTTCTCCTTCTTTTTAATTTACTGTTTCTGTTTCTAAAGTTATCTCTTCCGTTATTGGATTATTGCCTGCCTTAATTACCTGATAGATTCCCAGCACCATCGCGCGGGCGCGATTCGCGCCGGAATCTTTTTCTTCGGGGTCGAGCTCGATGGCTTTTTTCAAATTCGCCACCGCCTCTTCCAGTTTCTGCTGCCGGATGTAAACTTCGCCTAAATTCACATACGGCGCGATTTGTCGAGGGTTGAGTTCAACCGCCTTCTCCAGATGCTCGACCGCCAGCTCATCCTCCTGTTGCAATGTGAGCAGCGCGCCGAGAGCCGAATGCGCGTCAGCGCTTTGCGGGTCTAACTCAACCAAGCCTTCAAATATCGTCCGTGCCTTATCCAGATTCCCTTGCTGGTAGAACATCGCGCCGACTCGTCCCATCTCGCTGAATTCTTCGGGCGAGATTTCCAACTTTTCGCGAATGCTCTGTTCTTTCAGCATAAACCGTTTTTCAACTAAGCCTGAATGTTCGAGTAAATCGAAAATTCAGCGCGATTATTAAACATCTGATTGTTGTCGAAAGCGTCACGCAGAACGTTGAACGCCGAAAAAATTCTGCCGAAGCCGCCCGCCACGTCGCCGCTGCGGAGCGATTTGAAACCTCTGAACAAGTTGCTCAAGCCGCGGAACAAATCCGAGATGCGATTGCGGCTGAGCCGGTTGTTTTCGCTCGTCGGCGCAAAACTATTGTTGTTTTGCTCAAAACCGCCGAGCGGCGGGCGCGTCGAAGCGTTGTTCAGAAAATTGCCTTTAAAACCGGAAACCAGACCGAAAACGTCCTGCGCTACTCCGAGCCAGTTTCCCGTCAGGGCATTAATGCCGAGCTGGACAAACGGCGCGATTTTTCCGAGCCCGATTTTGTCCAACAGCCCGCCCGCGACGCTGCCTAATAATTTACCGATTCCGAACATCTTTCCATTCCTCCTGCTAAAGCCTAAATGCCAATGCGCTGAACTAACCTTTTGCGTTTTTCAATTGTCTGTGTAAGTTATCGGCGCACTCGGAGAAAAGTTTCCTGTTGTTTAAAAAATTTTTGCGAAAAAGATAAAAGGCAGAAACGCGACAGTCATAGAGCGTGTTCAAGTTTAATAAAAGAAGCGCCGATTGAAATTTATATTTCCAGTATTTGACGTTGAAACACGCTCCATTACTGTCGCGTTTCTGCCTTTTGAAATGACTTTAAAAAATATTTAAGCTAAATTGGAAAAAATGCAGTTTGAACAGGAATGGATAAACGGAAACATCTCGCTCGGCGCGGCGGCGGGCTGGACGGCGGACGAGATTCGGCTCGTTTCCGAGCTCGGCTACGCGCTGGCGGAGCAAGGGCGCAGCTACGAAGCGATTACGATTTTTGAAGGCTTAATCGCGATTGCGCCGGCGACCGTCTATTTTGAAGCCACGCTCGGCGCGCTCTGGCTCAGAGAAAATAATCCGGCGCGCGCCCTGCCGCATCTGAACGTCGCGCTGAACGCCGACCCGAACGACATCCCGACGCGCGTCAATCGCGGCGAAGTTTTCCTGCGCCTGGAAAATTACGAAGCCGCGCGCGAGGATTTGCAGTTCGCGCTCTCGCGCAAAATCCTGCCCGAAAAACAAAGCCTGCTCGCCCAATGCCTGACCCGCGCCCGCGCTCTGCTCTACACGGTCGAAAGATTTTCAAAGGGGTAAAAGGGCAGAAACGCGAGTGTGAACGAGCGTGTCTCAAGTTTAGCTATTCAATAAGCTAAACTAAAAACACGCTCCATAACTGTCGCGTTTCCGCCCGCGAATTTTCCCCAAAATTACCTCCTTCAAAATTTTTTTTCATATATAAGGAAAAAACAGGAAACTTTTCGCGGAATTTGCCGATAACTCTGGATAAGCCATAACTCTATTTTGGGGTTTCAGAAGTTTTATCTGTAGAGGAGATACGAGCAATGAGCGAAATCACTTCCGGCATCGTCAGTCAAATTTTCCAGCAAACTCTGGAAAATCAAACTCAGAAACAACAGCAGCCGACGAGCGGCAAGCGTTCGTTTGAAAGCTATTTGCAGCAGACGCAGGAAACTCAGCAGAGCGGGCAGACGAA